>JBEKUI010000185.1:0-9730 GCA_049515175.1 Terriglobia bacterium | reverse complement strand
ACTTGATGCCATGCTCTTCCGTTTGCTTGGGAATCAGGTGTCGGAACGCGATCTCGATCTTCTCCTCCTCGGTGTAACCCTGCAGGTCGAGCATCTCCATGCGGTCGAGCAGCGGGGGAGGAATCGTGTCGAGCATGTTCGCGGTGCAGATGAACAGGACCTTGGAGAGGTCAAAGGTCACGTCGAGGTAGTTGTCGCGGAAGTGGGCGTTCTGCTCGGGATCCAGGACCTCGAGCAGCGCCGACGAAGGGTCGCCGCGGAAATCGCGCCCGATCTTGTCCACCTCGTCGAGCATATAGACGGGATCGCGCGTCTCCGCCCGGCGGATGCCCTGGATGATCTGTCCCGGCAAGGCGCCGATGTAGGTGCGCCGGTGACCGCGAATCTCCGCTTCGTCGTGGATGCCGCCCAGCGACATGCGGACGAACTTGCGGTCGAGCGCCCGGGCGATGGACTTGCCGAGCGAAGTCTTCCCCACTCCCGGCGGGCCGGCGAAGCACAGGATGGGACTCTTGAGCTGGGGCTTGAGTTGCAGCACCGCCATGTAGTCGAGAATGCGTTCTTTGACCTTTTCGAGATTGTAGTGATCGGTGTCCAGGACTTCCTTGGCTTTGCGCAGGTCAACCTTGGTCGCGCTGATCTTGATCCAGGGGAGGGCCAGGAGCCAGTCGAGGTAGGTGCGGGTCACGTGATAATCCGCCGCGGCGGGAGACATCTTGGCGAGCCGGTTGAGCTCGCGCATCGCCTCCTTGTGCGCTTCCTCGGTCATGCCGGCGGCGTCGATCTTCTTGCGCAGTTCCTCGATCTCCTGCTGTTCGTCGGCCTCGCCGAGCTCCTTCTGGATCGCCTTCATCTGCTCGCGCAGGTAGTATTCGCGCTGGCTCTGCGTCACCTGGTCCTGGACGTCAGACTGAATCTTGCTGCGCAGTTGCAGGACTTCCACTTCGCGCGCCAGGATGCGGTTCAGGCGTTCGAGCCGCCCCTTGAGTTCGAGGCTTTCGAGGAGCTCCTGTTTCTCGGTCGAGGAGAGCGCCGGCAGGTTGGCGGAAATAAAGTCGGCCAGCCGCCCGGGCTCGTCGATATTCATGACCACCGTCTGCAGGTCGTCGGAAAGAGTCGGCGAGAGCTGGACCACCTGCTGGAAGAGCGTGGTCACGCTGCGCACCAGGGCCTCGAAATCCGACGTCTTCTCCGTGGGCACGGTGTCCTGAAGCTGTTTGACGCGGGCCAGCAGGTAAGGCTCCTGCTTGATCATCTCCAGCACTGCGATGCGCTGCAACCCTTCGACGAAAACAAAAAGACTCTGGTTGGGGAGCTTGATGATCTTGTGAATGAAGGCGGCGGTGCCGATTTGAAAGAGGTCCACGGGCTGGGGATTGTCCACGCGCGGATCGCGCTGCGAGACCACTCCGATGAATCGCTCATCTTCTTTGAGCTCATTGATCAGTTGTAGCGAGCTCTCCCGGCCCACCGTCAGCGGCAGGATGGCGTTGGGAAACAACACCGTGTCGCGGACGGGAAGGATCGGAAGCTCGTTGAATTCCACAGCCTTCTTGGGTTGTTTCGTGGCCATGAATCCGTGACCTCAATTTCTGCGCTGGATGCCCGGACGGGCTAACCTCGGATGAACCCGGGGCCCCGTCGCTCGGCCATTCTACCACGCAGGCAAGAATACATTGACGTTTCCGGGACGGCGGTGGCGGTGCGATGGAAATAACACCCTGTCCGGCCCAAACTCCATCATCGGCTGAGTGAGCGCCGGGCTTGAGGCCAGCGCGCGCCAGCGTAAGTCCGCAAGGCAGAAGTCTCCCTCTTGGGCCGTTCTCCGAGGGTAGCTGCCTTCGAACACCGCGACGGACCGATTGCGTCAGCGAGGCCTGTCACGTTATCTTGTCCTAATCCGAGGCTGCGGAATGATTCAGGATTTGGCCCAGACCTTTCATGTAACCGCCACCGTCATTTCGACGCTGGCCATCGCCGTGATGTTAGTCGTGGCGCTGGTGGTTGGATTCGTCCTCAGCCGGATTCTCCGCCACTGGACCAGAAAGCTCAAGGGCACCTGGGGCGAACTCTTCTTTGCTCTCCTCGAGTCGCTGCCGCTGCCCCTGCTCTTGCTGGCGGCGCTTTACACGGGCATGGAACTCCTGACCTTGCCGCACCAGTACGAGCGCATCGGGGCCAAGCTGATTTTCGCACTCCTCATTCTGATTCTCTTCTACTTCCCGGCCAAGGTCGTGATCCTGTTCCTGCGCCGCCTGGGGCAGCGCGAGCCGCACATGGAACAGGTGGCCCAGCCCGCCGCGTTCCTGATCCGCGCGCTGTTTGCCGTGCTGGCGGTCATCATTCTGTTGGAGAACCTGGGCATCTCGCTGACTGCCGTCTGGACGACGCTGGGAGTGGGCAGCGTGGCGGTGGCGCTCGCCCTGCAGGAGACGCTGAGCAATTTCTTCGCCGGGCTTTACATCGTCGCCGACCGCCCCGTCAGTCCCGGCGATTACATCAAGCTCGACGGCGGCCAGGAAGGCTTTGTCACGCGCGTCGGCTGGCGTTCCACCGTCCTGCGAACCCTGGCCAACAATTACGTTGTAATCCCCAATTCCACTCTCTCCAAGGCGATCATCACCAATTACTCTCTGCCGGAATCCCGCATGTCTTACGTGATGCCCGTCAGCGTGGCCTACGGCACCGATCCGGCGCGCGTCGAGAGCGTCCTGCTCGAAGTGGTGGAGGGTGCAATTCGCGATCGGCTCGATGGGCTGCTGGCCGAGCCGGCCCCCTTGCTGAGGTTCATTCCCGGCTTCGGCTCGTCGTCGCTGGATTTCTCGCTCATCGTCCAGGTGCGCCAGTTCACCGACCAGTTTCCCGTCCAGAGCGAGCTGCGCAAGCGCATTCTCAAACGATTCGAAGCGGAGGGAATCGAGATGCCGTTCCCGACGCAGGTCATTCAGTTGGACACCAAGGCACGAGCCGCCGACGAACCGCCACCCAAGAATTTGGAGCCGTGACCTCGTGCGGCAGCAGATGGAAGGGGCGAAAATCGTGATGGAACGCCGGATGGAAATTCACAGCCCAGTTCTCCGCCACATTGCTGCGGCGCTTGTCGTCCTCCTTGCGTGTGCTTCCGCCGTCGTGCGGGCCGGGGACCAAGCCGCAGCCGCCTCTCCCTTCCGCTTGCGGCTCCGAACCCGGGTTGAGCCCTTCAAGGGCAGCGATCGCTGGCAGGAAGTCAATTTTGAAAAGGACTTCACGCCGGGCGAGACCGCGCTGCTGATTTGCGACATGTGGGACAACCATTGGTGCTCGGGCGCGGCGCGACGCGTGGGGCCGCTGGCGCAGCGCATGGCGCCGCTGGTGAATGCCGCCCGGGCGCGCGGCATCCTGATTATTCACGCTCCCTCCGACACAATGGAGTTCTACAAGGATTACCCCCAGCGCCAGCGAGCTCTCCAGGCGCCTCGCGTGACGCCGCCTCCCGGCCTCGGTCTGAACTCTCCGGCCCTGCCCATTGACGATTCTGACGAAGGCTGCGACACGCCTGGCGACAAGGTCCACATCGCCTGGACACGCCAGCACGCGGCGATCCCCATCGGCGAACCCGACCTCATCTCGGACAGCGGCACCGAAATCTACAGCGTCCTCCAGCCGCGGCCCATCAAGAACCTTCTCATCATGGGCGTGCACACGAACATGTGCATCCTGAATCGCTCCTTCGCCATCAGGCAGATGACGAATTGGGGAATGGCCTGCGTCCTGGTGCGCGACCTCACCGATACGATGTACGATTCCAAGGACCGGCCGTTCGTGTCTCACGACCAGGGCACGGAACTGGTCGTCCAGTACATTGAAAAGTACTGGTGCCCGACCACGCTGAGCGAAGAAGTTCTCCGCGCCCTGCGATGAGGATTTGCGGCCTCGCGGGAGGTTTGACAATCCCGCTGCCATCTCCTAGACTGAATAGCTTCGGCTTGAAAGGCTGGGACTTCTTGTATTCCGCCACGCGGTCCGCCCGATAGGCCTCCTCCGAAGCACATCCTTCAAAGCAGGAAGCGAATTCATGCCAGGAATCATCAAGCAAAGACTCTTTACTCCCGGCCCCACTCCTCTGTTGATGGAAGCGCAGGCACGCACTCTGACGGCGGCCAACGTCCATCACCGCACGGAAGCATTCCGCAAGATCATGGCGGAGACACTCGAGCTGCTGAAGTACTACTTCCAGACCACGAACGATGTCCTGATTTTTGCCAGTTCCGGCACCGGCGCCATGGAAGGTTCGCTGTCCAATCTCATCTCGCCGGGCGAGCGCATCCTGGTGGGCACGGCGGGAAAATTCGGCGAGCGCTGGCTGAGCCTGGCGCAGGCTTACGGGATTGAGGCCGTGAAAGTCGAGACACCTTACGGCCAACCGGTGGATGTCGCGGCGATGAAGCAGAAACTCGCGACCGGCGGGCCCTTTCGCGCCGTGTACATTCAGGCGACGGAAACTTCCACGGCAGTGATGAACGATGTCCAGTTGCTGGCGGAGGCGGTGAAGAATTACCCCGAGACCTGCCTGGTGGTGGATGCCATCACGGGCCTCGGCACGACCGATCTGCGGCCCGACGAATGGGGATTGGACATTGTGATTGGCGGCTCACAGAAGGCGGTGATGATTCCGCCCGGGCTGGCCTTCCTGAGCGTCAGCGAAAAAGCGTGGGGCATGATTGCCAAGGCCAAGCTGCCGCGCTTCTATTTCGACTTTGCCAAGGAGCGGAAGAATCAGGTGAAAGGCGAAACGGCCTACACCCCGGCAACGACGCTGGTGATCAGCCTGCACGCCGCGCTCCAGTACGTGAAAGAAATCGGGCGCGAGAACCTGATTGCCAACGCCGCCTTGCTCGCGGCGGCAACGCGCGAGGCCGTCCAGGCGCTGGGGCTGAAACTCTTCGCGGCCTCTTCACCCGCCAACGCCGCCACCGCCGTCTGCGCGCCGGAGGGCATGGATTCGGGCGCCATCATCAAAGAACTGCGGAACCGCTTCGGCGCGATCGTGGCCAACGGCCAGGGATCGATGAAAGGCCATATCTTCCGTCTCGCCCACCTCGGCTACTACGACATGCCGGACCTGTTCGCCATCGTCGCCGCGCTGGAAGTGGCGCTGGTGAAGCTGGGGCAGAAGGTGGAACTCGGCCGCGGCGTGCGCGCGGCTCAGGAAGCTTATTTGCGACTTGCCAACTAGACTCTGTGGGGGCATAACACTCTACGCTCTTGCCCAGGAATCATCATGAAAATTCTTGTTGCTGACAACGTTTCCGAACATGCCTTGGAAGTCCTCAAGCGCGAGCCTTCGTTTAATGTCGTCTTCCTGCCCGGCAAACCCGGGGCTTCCGTCGCCGACGAAATCAAAGACGCCGATGCTCTGATCGTTCGCAGCGCCACCAAGGCGAACGCGCAGTTGCTCGAGAAGGCGGCGCGGCTGCGCGCGATCGGCCGGGCCGGCGTGGGCGTGGACAATATCGATCTCGACGCCGCCACCAAGAAGGGCATCGTGGTGATGAACACCCCGGGCGGCAACGCCGTCGCCGTCGCCGAGCACGCCGTGGCCCTGATGCTGGCGCTGGTGCGCCGCATTCCGCAGGCCGACGGCGCCCTGAAGCAGGGGCGCTGGGAAAAAAAGAAATTGACCGGAACGGAATTGCGCTCCAAGACCATCGGCCTCATCGGTTTCGGCAAGATCGGCATGGAAGTGGCGCGCCTGGCGCAGGCCTTCCAGATGGAAGTCCTCACATTCGATCCCTTCGTTTCGTCGCTGATGGCGCGTGAACAGAACGTGCGGCTGGTGCCGCTCGAGGAATTGCTGAAGACCAGCGACTTTATCAGCGTGCACGCCTCGGCCACGCCGGAGACGCGCCACCTGATCAACGCGCGGACGCTGGCGATGATGAAGCCGGGCGTGCGCATCGTCAACTGCGCGCGCGGCGACCTGATCAACGAGGCGGACCTGCTGGCCGGGCTCGAAAGTGGCCAGGTGGCGGGCGCCGCCCTGGATGTTTTCGAGCAGGAACCTCCCAAAGATTTCAAGCTGGTCGGCCACCCCAACGTCGTCGCCACACCGCACATTGCCGGCTCGACCGAGGAAGCGCAGGAGATCGTGGGCATTCGCATCGCCGAGCAGGTGCGCGACTACCTGCTCCTGGGTGTGGCGCGCAACGCCGTCAACATGCCGGCCATCTCCCCCGAGGAATACAAAAAGATGGAGCCGTACATCCAGTTGGGTGAGAAGCTGGGGGCCTTCGTCGGGCAGATCTCGGGTGAACGCGTCCTCCAGGTTAACATCAGCTACGACGGCGGCCTGGCGGAACTCAATACGCATCTCGTCAAGAACGCTGTCCTGAAAGGCGTTCTCAATCCGGTGCTCTCCGAGCCCGCCAACCTCATCAATGCCGGGACGATTGCGCAATCGCGCGGCATCGAGGTCACGGAAGTGCGCAGCGCGCGGCGCGCGGCGTTCTCCAATTCGCTGGGCATCGCCCTGCGCACGGAAACGGAATCCGCTTCGGTCCTGGGCATGGTCGGGCTGCGGGGGACGCTGCGCATCCTGGGCATCGACAAGATCGATGTCGAGGCGCCCTTGCGCGGGGTCCTCCTCTTTATCCGCAACCAGGACGTTCCGGGCGTCATTGGCCGGGTCGGCACGCTGCTCGGCAACCGCAAAATCAATATCGCCAACTTCGCCCTCGGCCGCGACCCGAAGGACCAGGAGGCCATCGGCCTGGTCAATATCGACAATCATATTCCGCCCGAGGTGTTGGCGGAGATCCGCGCCATCCCGGCGATTCGCTCGGCGCGGGTGGTCAGCATCGATTGAGCGAGCCATCGAGCCATTGAGCCATTTCGGGGATCTTAAGGATGGCCCGATGACTCAATCACCCGATGGCTCGATACAAGGTTTGGGTCTTCAAAATCAACACCAAGCGCGGCTGGGAGTTTGATGAATACTTCCGGGCGCGCACGCGGGGCGTTTACCCGCTCGGCGACGAGGGCTGGATTCGCAGCGCCTCGAGCCTGCGCTACCTGCGCGAGGAAGTGAAACGCGGCGACCTCTTCCTCTGCTACGAGGTGGACCGCAAGCAAGTCGTAGGTTTAGCGCAGGCCGCTTCTGACGGGCGCGACGTGGGCCTGGGGTCGCTGCTCGATTTCTGCCCGCCGCGCCAGGCCATCCGCCTCACCAACCCCCTTACCCGCCGTCCGGACCTCGACCACATTCTCGCCTTCAGCCCCCAGCGCGGGCGCGGCACCGTGCAGAGAATCGATTCGGATGAATTTGCGCGCCTGCGGCGTATAATCCTGCGCAAGAATCCCGGGCAAGCCGAAGCACTTCGAAGATTGATGGATTCAACGTAGGGATGGTTCGTGAAACGCCCTGATGACAGTCAACAGGAGGCTGAAGGCGCTCCTCAAACGGTGTATCCTTAACAACGAGCAAACGGCGCTCTTAATTCACCATTCAGAATTCACAATTCCCCATGCGCCTCACCGAGTTCTTCCAGCTTCAAGCTAACAACACGACGGTCCAGCGGGAGGTGCTTGGCGGCATCACCACGTTTCTGGCGATGTCGTACATCATCTTCGTGAACCCTGGCGTGCTCTCGCAGGCGGGGATGGATTTCCGCGCCGTGATGTATGCCACCTGCCTCGCGTCGGCGCTGGCGACCTTCCTGATGGGGGTGCTCGCCAATTACCCGGTGGCGCTGGCGCCCGGGATGGGAGAGAACTTCTTCTTCGTCTTTACGTTGTGTGGCGCCGTGCCGCTCGGCTTCGGCCTGACGTGGCAGCAAGCGCTCGCCGCCGTCCTGGTCGCGGGACTGTTCTTCATCGCGCTCACCCTCTCCGGCCTGCGATCGAAGATTATCGATTCCATCCCCAATTCACTCAAGACCGGCATTGCGGCAGGCATCGGACTGTTCATCACACTGATCGGTCTGGAATACGGGAACCTCATCGTCTCCAGCCCTTCCACGCTCGTGCGCCTTGGAGATTTCCGCCAGCCGGTGGCCCTGGTCAGCATCCTCGGGTTGCTGATCATGATCGTGTTGCTCGCCTACCGCATCCGTGGGGCCATCCTGCTGGGCATCCTGACCACTACCGCCATTGCCGCCGGATTCGGCCTGGTCCATTACCACGGGATCTTCTCCACGGATTTTCAACTCGCTCCAACGTTTTGGAAGTTCGATCTGCGCGGGCTTCTGCACGTCCATCTTGCCACACTGGCGACGACGGTGTTCGTGCTTCTCTACCTGGCGCTCTTCGACACGGTGGGGACGCTCGTGGGCGTCGGCCAGCAGGCAGGACTGTTGAAGCAGGGCAGGCTTCCGCGCTCGGGGAAAGCTCTTTTCGCTGACGCCGCAGGGACGACGCTCGGCGCCGCGCTCGGAACTTCCACGGTGACCTGTTACATCGAGTCAGCGGCCGGCGTCTCGGACGGCGCGCGCACCGGCCTCGCCAATGTGGTGACCGGCGCGCTGCTCCTGCTGGCGATGTTCTTCAGTCCGCTGGCGGCGATGATCGGCGGGGGAGTGGCGGTGGGCACCGACGTCTCTGGGCATCCGATCCTTCGCTATCCCACGCTCGCGCCCGCTCTGATTGTGGTGGGGGCGATGATGCTCAAGATTGTGAAGGATCTGCCGTGGGAAGACCCTACCGAATACCTTCCCGCGTTCCTGACACTGGTTGGAATTCCGCTGACGTTCAGCGTGGCGTCGGGAATCGCCTTCGGATTCATTTCCTACGCCGTGGCCAAGCTCGCCACCGGCCGCGGCCGCGAGTGTCCGCTCCTCACCTATGTGTTTGCCGCGCTTTTCGTCGTGCAGTTCCTTCTGGTGTAATCCTGGAAGAGGCGCAAACGCTGGCGCCCCCTCAGACGCCCGGAAAAAATAAAGGGGCGATTCGTGAATCGCCCCTTTCAACCACAGGATTGGTCCGCACAAAACTAGATCGTCTCGAGGTTGACGGTCGCCCCGCCCAGATTGCGTTTGATCTCCTTCTCGAGTTCCGGCATTTGCTTCTGAAGCTCCTGGAGTTCGGGCATCTGCTTTTGCAGTTCCTGCATTTCCTGCTGCAACTGTTTCTGGTCGAGCCGGAACTCGCGCTGCTCGTCGGCGAATTCCTGGGCCTGGGCGCGCGCTTCCTACGCCATCTCTCGCATCTCCTCGGGATCAAATCCCAGTTCGGCGCGCATAAAGGGGTGAGGCCCGGTCTGCTGGGCCGGGTCCAGCTCGACGCTCAGCGTCTGCTCACGCTTGTCGCGCACGATGGTGAGCGCGACTTTGCGCTTTTCGGTCTGCTCCTTTTCTCCCGCCAACGCGCGGCGCAGCTTGCCCACGCTGGCGATCTCCTTGCCGTCCAGGACGACGATCACGTCACCGGCTTTCAGCCCCGCCTTCTCTGCGGCGCTGCCGACCGTCACCTCGCGCACCAGGACACCCTTGCCCTGCTTGACGCCAAAGAAAGCCGCGAGCTGCGGTGTGAGTTCGTCGGCGGAGATTCCCAGCCTCGCGCCCTGATGCGCCACGAATACATTAAACTTCGGCATTTCGACGTGAGGCATGGCAGACGGAACCGGAACGCCCCCGAAAGCAAATGCACTCTCAGGGTGCGGCTCGATCTTCGCGGTCAGGGTTTTGGTTTGACCGGCACGGCTGACGACGAGGGGAACGCTGCGGTCGGGCGCCGTCTCGTGCACCAAGCGGCGGAG
>JBEKUI010000184.1:0-9777 GCA_049515175.1 Terriglobia bacterium | reverse complement strand
TCCAGCACAGCAGCGGTTTGGAGGTGCTGCCGGCTCCAGATGGTGTTGACGCGCCCCGGCATGTCAGTGCCGAAGGGATGCAGCGGGTGATGGATTTCCTGCGAATGCAGTATGAGTACGTCATCGTGGACTGCTTCCCGGCGCTGGACGAAGAAACCATGGTGGTCATCGACATGGCGGAGCGGCTTTTCTTGGTTGCGACGCCGGAGATCCCTGCCTTGCGCAATATGGCGCGACACCTTGAGTACCTTGGCCGGTTCGATTATCCCCCCGACAAGGTTCGGGTCGTCATCAATCGCCACCTCAAGGGGGGCTCGATTACCGACGCGCAGATCGAAAAAGCGATTCAGAAGAACATTTACTGGAAAGTCCCCAATCAGTACGCCGAGGTCATCAAGGCAATTAACAATGGTGATCCCCTTTCGATCAACCCTCGCTCGGACCTGATGCGCAGCATGGTCGATTGGGCTGGTTCGTTGGCGGGCAGGCCGAGCGCCCCCGCGAAGCAACAGGAAAAGGGAGTGTTTGGATTTCTGGGCCGCTAGCGGCGATGTCTTTGGCCCGGGGGGTAAGGAGGCAACATGGGTGAACCAGGTCGTGGTTCAATTCTCGTGGGAAGTCAGGTGCCGGCACGGGCGGGGGCCGAGAAATCGGATAAGAAAACGGCGTCACTGACACCCAAGGCCTACCAGGAACTGAAATCGTCCCTCCATCGTGAGTTGCTTACCCGCATCGACCTTGAAAAGTTGATGGACCTGCGGGACGGCCGGGCTCGTCAGCAGATCTTTTCCGTCATTCAGGACCTCGTCACCGCTTCCAACACGCCGATGAGCGGCATGGAACGCGAGCGACTGTCGCGTGAGGTTTTGGACGAGGTGTTCGGATTGGGTCCGCTGGAACCTTTGCTGCAGGATCCGACGATCAACGACATCCTGGTTAACACGCACAAGCACGTGTACGTGGAGCGGGCAGGGCTTCTCGAGCAAACCAACGTGCGGTTCAAGGATGACGCCCACTTGATGCACATCATCGACAAGATCGTTTCCGCGGTGGGCCGCCGCGTCGATGAGTCGTCGCCCATGGTCGACGCCCGCCTGATGGACGGTTCGCGCGTCAACGTTATTATTCCTCCCCTGGCTATCGACGGGCCGATCCTCTCCATTCGCCGTTTCGGCCACGTCCCGCTGGAGGCCGATGACCTGCTGGCGAACCGGAGCCTCACGGCACAGATGCTTGAACTGCTGAAGGGTGCCGTGAAGTCGCGATTGAACATCCTCATTTCGGGCGGCACCGGCGCGGGGAAGACGACCCTCCTCAACTGCCTCTCTGGGTTCATCTCCGACAAGGAACGGGTTGTCACTATCGAGGACTCGGCGGAATTGCAGATGAAGCAGCAGCACGTCGTGCGCCTGGAGTGCCGTCCGCCCAACGTGGAAGGCAAGGGTGCTGTCCGCCAAAGGCAATTGGTTATCAATGCCTTGCGTATGCGTCCCGACCGCATCATCGTGGGTGAGGTGCGTGGTGAAGAGGCGCTCGACATGCTGCAGGCCATGAACACCGGCCATGATGGTTCGCTCACAACCATCCACGCGAATAGCCCCCGTGACGCTTTGGCGCGCCTCGAGACTATGTCCCTGATGGCGAACTTGAATCTGCCGGAAAAGGCGATTCGCCAGCAGATTGCCTCGGCCGTTCACATCGTGATCCAGATCTCCCGCATGAGCGATGGCACACGGCGCGTCACGCACTTTACGGAGATCTCCGGTATGGACGAGGAAGTGGTCAGCATGCAGGATATTTTCCTGTTTGAAAAGCGGGGGATCGCTCCGGGCGGGCGAGTTCTGGGGAGATTCTTCGCCACCGGTATTCGGCCCAAGTTCGGGGAGAAGCTGAGAGTTTCCGGAATCAACCTGCCGGCCAGCCTATTCGAACACAGCATGGAAGTCTGAAGGTCTCTGGAGAGTTCCGATGACGCCCTTGATGGTCTTTGCTCTCATCCTGGCCGTGGCCTTTATTGTCCTCATGGTGGCCTTGCGGCCGTCGGCTTCTGAAAAAGCCGTCGAGGAGAGACTGCGCACCATCGAGCTGGTTTCGGGCGGCGCTGTTCCCGACGAGGTCGCTGACCTGCTGCGGCGGGAGAAGCTCAGCAATGTTCCCTGGATCGATGAGTTGATGCAGCAGGTGCCGCTCTTCCATCGGTTGCACAGCCTCCTGGTCCAGGCGGAGAGTTCCTGGACGGCAGGGATGCTGATTTCCCTTTCCGTCGTCTGTCTAGTTGTCGGAACCTGGATCCTGAACATTTGGGCTCCGTCCTTCTACCTGGCTATATTGGGAGGGGCCGCCCTGGGTTCAGGTCCTTTTATTTTCCTCCTTGTCAAGCGCTGGAGGCGATTGAACCGCTTCGAGGAGTTGCTTCCCGATACCATCGACTTGATGGCCCGAGCTCTGCGCGCCGGGCATACGATTACCTCGGCCATCGAAATGGTGGCCTCCGAGGGAAACGAGCCCGCTGCGTCGGAGTTCCGGCGGGTCTTTGAGGAGCAGAATTTCGGTTTACCGCTTCGCGAGGCGTTGTTGAACTTGGCGAGCAGGGTTCCACTTCCGGACGTGAGCTTTCTGGTCACCGCCATTCTGGTGCAGAAGGAAACCGGAGGCAACCTCGCCGAGGTTCTGGACAAGACTGCCGTGGTGATTCGCGAGCGGTTCCGTTTGCGGGGGCAACTGAGGGTTTTCACAGCCCAGGGGCGGCTGACGGGTTGGATCCTGGCGGCGATGCCCTTCTTGATGTTTGTCTTGTTGAACCTGGTCAACCCGGCATACGAACGGATTCTGTTCACGGACCCCGCGGGCCGGAAGTTGATTTACGCCGGGATTGTGCTGTTGGTGACGGGCGGATGGGTGATCCGCAAAGTGATCGACATTAAAGTTTAGGCGCTTATGGACCTGTATATCATCATTACGATTGTCGCCACTTTCGCTCTGACTTTTGGCCTCATTCTTTTGGTCCTCGCCGGGCGATCCCGGGAAACTGCGCGCTTGATGGAAGTCACCAGCGGGGCGCCGTCTGTCCAGGCGACCCCGTCGCGGTTCACCCTGGCTTGGCTGATGGAAAGCGAACGCGTTTCCAAGCTTGTCCAGCCGCTGCGCGGATTGCTGGGAGGCAGTGAAGATCCGGAACTGGTACGCCGGCTCGCTTCCGCCGGGTATCGCAAGGCGTCCTACGCGGACCTGTTCTATCTGGTCCGATTGGTGTTCCCCATCCTGGGAGCGGTGGGGGCGCTGATCTTTATCAAACAGAGCACTTTCTTCTGGATTGTGGCGCTGGCGGCGGTGGGGTTCTTGTTGCCCGACCTCTGGCTGACCACGATGGTTTCGCGGCGCCAGGATCGCATCCGGCTGAGCGTGCCGGATGCACTGGACCTTCTGGGGATTTGCATGGAGGCAGGGCTGGGACTCGACCAGGCGATCCTGCGAGTCGGCCAGGAGTTGAAGATCAGCCATCCCGATCTGAGCGACGAGTTTCTTCTCATTGGGCTGGAGCAGCGGGCGGGCAAGCCGCGCCTGGATGCATGGAAGAATATGGCCGATCGCGTGGGCGTTGATAGCGTCCGCCAGTTCGTGCAGATGCTGGTTCAGACGGAGAGATTTGGCACTCCGGTGTCCAGGTCGCTGGGGGCCTTCGCGGACGCTTTGCGAATTCGGCGGCGGCAGCAGGCGGAAGAGATGGCGGCCAAGACCACCATCAAAATGATTCCCCCGTTGGTTCTTTTCATCTTTCCCAACCTTTTCATCGTGCTGCTGGGACCGGCGGCCATCATGATTTATAGAAATCTGAACAAAGTTCTGAGTGGAGAATAAGAAGTCGGCAAATTCTGAATAACGAGGAGTGAAACCGTGGACCAAACGACGTTGATTCGCGTGGTGGCGGGAGTGTTGTTCGTAGTGGTGCTCTTTATCCTGATCCAGCGGCGCAAGAAGAAGACGTCCCGATAGTCGGATTTTTCGTCCCTGCAAACGCCGCATTGCGGCGAAGGGTTCTGCTTTATGTCCATGGAAGAGGGCAAGGCATTCGTCTTTAACAAGACGAAACAGACGTTTCTAGCGTACCGGGTCAAGGTCGCCGACTCCATCATTAGTCGTTTGGTGGGTCTCTTGGGACAGCGGTCTCTCGAACCGGATAGTGGCCTGTGGATTTTTCCTTCCCGCGGAATTCATACCCTGGGAATGCTTTTTGACATTGATGTGGTCTTCCTGGACAAGGACCTGAAGGTGGTCGGGGTCCGTGAGGTCGTTCACCCGTTCTCCATGACGGGTTTGTACCTCAGCGCGGAGTCGGCCCTTGAACTTCCCGCCCATACCATCTTCAAGAGCCGGACGGAAGTTGGCGACGAATTGATGATTTCCCGGTTCGACTCGCTGCAGGTTGTGCCCGCCGCGGAGATTCCGGTCGAGGAAACGAAGGTCGGAGGTTAGCCCCTGCCTCGGCGGGAGATGACAGGGCCTTTCAGATTTCTTTCCTGGATTCCCTCATCCCTATTTTTGCCTGATGACGAGTGGAGCTTCCAACTGGAATTCCACCTGAGTGCCGGCGGGAAGTGTCCGTGGAAGTTTCTTCAATAATCGGCCGCTGATGCCGGACCCCTCCAGGCGGACCGCGGCTGCCGAGATCTTGTAGCTTTCACCCTCCACGGTGGCGGCCGTCAGGCGCAGGCTGGTCAGGCTGCCAGCGTCCCCCTGAGGAGCCACGAGGACAGTTGCCGGACTTCCCCGCGGTATCGCAATCTCCCGGTTGACGCGGATATCTTGTGCGAACTCGCCCTGAAAAGTTTGCCCCGAAGAGAGATCCGCGCCGTGTGTCAACAGGATCCAGAGCGGCGTGCTGCTGATTTCCGTCACGCGGCGGACGGGCGCCCGGGTGTTGGCGGCTCCCGTTGGGTGCATCGTGTCCAGCGAGCCGCCGAGGAGACTCAGGCGCGGCGCGGAGGCTCCCGAACCCCTTGCCGAAGCTGGGAGTGCAGGGCCCTCTTCCGGAAGCTGCGCAAGCGCCTCCCGTGCTGGCTCCGCGAATTCGCTGTTCCCCCGGGCAATCTTCTCATACTGCTCCCGCGCGCTGGCCAACAGGGCGCGGGGGCGGCCGGAGCGCTCGCCAATATCCCGCGTGCGCTCTGCCAGGAGCCAGCGGAGCTCGTCGGTATGCGGGCTGGAGGGGAACAGGTTCCCATATAAATCCACCGCTTCTGCTGCGGCAGACAGCGCCTCGCGGTTATCCAATCCCAGAAGGCTATGGCGAAGGATCTCGTACCCTTTGACGGGATCACGACTCTTGGGCGGGGCGACCATTTCCGCCCGGACGTAGCCGCTGATGCCGGATGTGGCAACGCGGAACCACCGATTCCCTACGGAGTCGGTCGTGTAGTCGGTGATGTCCAGGATCTCGGAGGGGTGGAGGTCCTTGACGGGGGGTGCGGCGTCGTCGGCCTGCCGGCGCATCGAAGTGGCGGCCAGCACATAGGTCTGTCCGATAACACGCGCTGGCTTGCTTTCCGTCCCTCGCGTCAGGTAATACACAATCCCCAAGGCAACCGCCACGACAAGAACAACGCCCGCCACGACCTGGACTTGGTGAAGCGAGACTGAAGGCCGTCCTCGCAGTCGGGTGGTCTTTACAGGCCTGAGGCCGTCTTCCCGGATGAATGAGTCGGCACAATAAATACAGGTGACATGTTGGGCGGACTGGACTCGCCCGCAGCTGGGACATTTGCGGACGATGGAGAGTCCCACCTGGCAGTTGGGGCATTCCGTGGCCTCTGTGGGATAGGTGGAGTTGCAACTCATGCAAAGGGCCAGCGGCTCGGCTCCCGGCACCCACTTGTTCCCTGGGAGCAACTCCTTGCTTGCGGATACGTCTTTCAACGGAGGCATAACTTCAATGCAATCGGATTATTAGTCCGCAGCCAGCCCCAAGATATGCATCTCGCGTAGGGAGCACTTGGAGACCAGCACTGCCTGATTGTTTGAGCCCGGGTCCGGAGGGACGAGATAAAAGACGGGTTTGGCGTAGGTGTCGAGGGAATTGGGAGCAATCCCTTCGATGATCTCGGCGTCGAGAAAATGGACTCGAACCCAAACCCCTTTCCCGTTCGGCTGGTTGCTGAAGACCTTGAACTCCGAGTAGTCGCGGCTACCTTCAAAAGTCTTCACTAGAAAGATGGCTTTGAGGGCTGTGGCCCGTACCTCGTGCACATGGCCGTCCGTGGTCTTGACGGGGAAAGACGCAGATTCATCCTTGCCGATCAACTCCAGGTCGTCGGAGCTGAGATACCCGTGCAGCATCGAGCCGTCAGTGTAACGGAAAACGGCCTTGCGGAGCTTCTCCCGTTCTGCCGTGTGTTGGGCCGTACGGGTTTGAGTTCGGGTCTGTCCGCTCATGTTACGGAATCCTCTTTCAGGAAGGCTAGCCTCTCACCCCGATCTGCCCTCGGGGAGGCGGTGGTTATCGAGC
Organism: Terriglobia bacterium; assembly: GCA_049515175.1. Classification (GTDB taxonomy): domain Bacteria; phylum Acidobacteriota; class Terriglobia; order UBA7540; family UBA7540; genus JACQNR01. Next base: position 3,275 of record JBEKUI010000184.1, on the reverse strand, counting down.
CATCTGGTTCCGGTCGCGGCAGCGAGGACTGCTCCCTTTTCCTTCGGCGGTCACGGTAGTTCTCGAAAGACCCTCCCTTTGGCCCCGCCACACGACGGGCGCACACCACAAAACTCCTTGCATTTTCAAATTCCTGTACCGCTCAAGTCACCTCGAGCTATTTACCCTTCACGTAAGGATAGCATATACCACCCAGATCGAACACTCGATGTTTGCGGGAGTGCGAAGCAGGATCCCGGGCTCGGTCCAGGATGATTAAATGCCCTCGGGCTGCGGAGTCCGCCCGCGAAGGCTCTGGAGGGAAGTGCGCTCTCTCACCGCGGCGGCGTAACGTTTCGATCTGGGGGCTTCCTCTCCGTTGCAGGGCGCCCGACCGGTTGAGCGGCGCCTTTCAACCACCAGAACCCCCTGAGGTCGCCAGAGCGCCAGCTTCCCGACAGCTCTTTCTGGGAGGTCAATCCGAGCATCGTCTCCAACGTTCCCGGCAGGGCCTTCTCTATATCTCCTTTCCATGTGCCGGAGAAGAGCCTTCCCGCCTGGTCCGTCGCCCGCCAGGTTCCTTGCCAGCCCCGCGCTGATTTTCCCGCCTCCCACGGGCCCCGTAGGGACGTCTGCCCGGTTTCGCTAGTGAGTGTCCATGAACCATGCGCCGCCTCGGGCTGGCCGGGCAAAGCCTGACCGATCCATTTTCCCCGAAAGGTACGGGACTCACCGACCGTCGCCGTCCACTGTCCGCCAAGGGTCGGACTCTCTTGGGCTGGAGCGGGACTGAAATTGAGTAGGACTATCCCTAGAAGAGCGACTGCCAAAATCCAGTTGGAATGGGTTTGGGGCGATTTAGAAGCCATGCTCGCTCCTGAACCGTGGATGGCCGTTATCGGCGCACAAATCGCCACCTGTGTCGCCGACAGTCACTGGCATCGCGATGGAACACTCCACCCTTCCCGTCTGGGATCAAGAGGGTTGGGCAATGTTCAGATACGTTTACGACTTGCGGGTATTGGCTTCGATCTGCTCTAGGAGCTTCATGAGCTTGTTCGTCTTGCGAATATAAACAACCGGGAAATACGCCACCATCCCCGTGATAAACAGTAGACAGCCCACCACGTATTGCATCGCAACCTCCCTCTCACGAACAATCTGTTGGGCGTATTAATACACAGTGAAACCGATATTGCAATAACTCAATCGCTTGGATGTCGGTAGTCGGGAACCAACGGGCAGGAAGGGTCAGAGACCGATCTCTGCTTGGTCCCTGACTGCCCCGTCGGAGAAGTTATGTCGGGTGCCCCCCCGTCTCCCTTCCGGGATTCCGGGGCAGGGAAGAGTCCAAGAAGGAGGTTGCATTTGGGGCTCGTCTTGAAGCCCACTCCTGCCGATGAAGATATGGAGATACTCGATGCGAGTCGGCTTGGGTGGTGCAGGGCAAGCTTAGTTGATCAGCCCGCAGTGAGGGAGTCGCCGCCTCGAGGAAAGTTGCGCCAACTCATGTCGACCAAAGTCCTCATTGCCGATGACGATCCCGTCTCCCGCTCTGTCCTGAATGCTTTCCTAAGCCGATGGGGATATGAGGTCGTGGTCGCCGCGGATGGCACAGAGGCTTGGGAAATTCTGCAGCAACCCGAGGCTCCGCGCTTGGTGATCCTGGACTGGATAATGCCCGGAATAAGCGGTGTGGATATCTGTCGCAGGTTAAGGGAGGAGGAGCAGTCCCCGCCCACCTATGTCATTCTACTGACATCGCGCGCCGGGCCGGAGGACGTTGTGGAGGGGCTGGAAGCGGGCGCCGACGACTACATCAGCAAGCCGTTCAACCGCGAAGAACTGCGGGCAAGAACTCGCGCCGCGGCACGATTGGTGGAGTTGCAGGCCAGCCTCCACCAGCGCGTGGCGGAACTGGAGGAAGCCCTAGCACGCGTCAAAACACTTCAGGGCCTGCTGCCCATCTGTTCCTACTGCAAGAAGATTCGCACCGATGGCAACTACTGGCAGCAAGTGGAGGCCTATATCAGCGAGCATTCGTCAGCGACGTTCAGCCACGGTATCTGTCCCGCCTGTTATGAAACCCATGTAAAACCGCAGCTGGCAAAGGCGCAGGAGGGAACCTAATTACATCGGTCAGCCTCGCCGCCGCCTATTTCCCTGCGGCCGCAAGTGGAGCAGCGAAGGCCCAGCCGTAATTCCGTGATGGGTCGTTCATCTTGAATTCCGGCCGCTGGGAGGAACGACGATCCGTCCGCCTGCGACCAACGAGACGGGCGAGGCGGGCGGGACGGATGAGCCTCAGCGCATTCGTGGCGCAACTTTCTGAATGTAATCGTCGAAAACGCGACGGTTGTTGTCGGGGCCGACGCCCGCGACATTGGGGGACACGAAAGCGCGGAACTTCACACCTCGGGCGGCAAGTTGCGTGGCGGTTTCAGCCACCAGTGCCATCGAGATCGCAATCACCGCCAGCGTCGAACTGGCGGCCACTGGCGTGCCTGCCACGTCCACGAGACTGTCCTGGGGCGGGCAGCAATTGTCGATCACGACGTCGCCCACGTCGGCCAGTTTCTTGCCGCTCGAATGCGTGGCGCGGGCGGCGCGCGCGTTGTCCAGGGAGGTCACCGCGACGACCTTCAAGCCCTGGGCCTTGGCATGCAGCGCCACGTCAATGCCCGCCGCGTTAATCCCGCCGTGGGAATAAACCACCATCGTATCGAAGGGTTCGAAGCGAAAGTTCGACAGGAATTCGGAGATGTAGCCTTCGGTGCGCTCCAGTTTGAGCAGTTCACGGACGCCGCCCGAGCCCAGCACTTGCGTCCACATCAGCCGCGCGTCCATCAGCGGATGAAATCCCGCAAAGCTTCCGTAGCGCGGGAAGACGTCGAGCACCGGGATGACGCTGTGCCCGCTGCCGAACAGGTGCACCAGCCCGCCGCGCGCAATGGACTCGGCGGCGAGGGCGGCAGCCTTCTGAATATTCTCCAACTGGGTTGAGCGGATCCGGTCATAGACTTTCTGGGCTTCTACGAAATAGCGTTCAGCCGACATGAGTTCGTAGCCTCCTGAAGAGTGTCGTGAATAGAATAGCAGAGAAGTTCAGCGCGTCCTTTGCTGGCCGCGCCGGACTGTATCCTGTGGGGCGCTCGCGAGATGCAGCAGCGCGTAGCGCGCCGCCCCCAGGACGCCGGCATTCTCGCCCAGCGACGATTTCACGATCTGTACTTGCCGCGCGCCAAGCGGCTGCGCCCACTGCTTCACGGCTCGCCGCAAGGGGCGGAGGATGAAAT
>JBEKUI010000183.1:0-9803 GCA_049515175.1 Terriglobia bacterium | reverse complement strand
ACCGACCCGATCACCGCCGAACCCGCCAGCATCGGCGCTACCGTCAGCAGCACCGCCGCGACCACCGCCAGCACTATCCGTGTCTGCTTCATTATCCCTGCTCCTTTTGGTGTTGGGCCCGGCGACATCAGCCCCCGGGCTGGTTATTTTGAAAGACCTTGTCGGCCCCAAACAAGCGAAATGATATAAGAAATATGTGATTCGCGTCAAGCACCTTTTTGATAAAAAATTCTAATGGGGCGAATCTAAGAATCGGCAGAGGAAAAAGGATAGACCAAGCAGGCAGGGCCTATGCGATAAAGATCTCTTGCAGGGGCAGGCGCCAAAACGCGGATCGAGACGGAAGGGCAGCTCATGAAGTCGAGACGGCCTGATTCCCCGAGCGAGGATTTTCCGAAACCTTGGCATTCTCGATTCCATCTCTTATTGTAGGCGCAGGGCACCATGTCAAACAATCGAGTCGTGACACGTTCCGAAGGAGGACCCACTTTGGCCAAAATTGCCAAATCCGATGAGGAGTGGAAGAATCAGCTCTCGCGCGAGCAGTATTACGTGACACGCAAGAAGGGCACAGAACCAGCCTTCACAGGCCAGCACTGGAACAATCACGAGGAAGGAGTCTATCGTTGCGTGTGCTGCGGGAATACGCTCTTCAGTTCCGAGACGAAATACGAGTCCGGGACCGGCTGGCCAAGTTTCTGGGCACCAGCAAGCACAGAGAGCGTCCGGACGGAAACGGACGAAAGTCACGGCATGGTCCGAACCGAGGCGCTCTGCGCCCAGTGTGACGCCCACCTGGGGCATGTCTTTGAAGACGGGCCGAAACCCACGTTCCTGCGCTATTGCATGAACTCTACAGCCCTGGATTTCGTGAAGGACGAAAAGAAGTAGTTCCCACTCCCTGCCCGCCGTTGGTGGTCGCCGGTCAGGGCACACCCTTCCCCCGCTGGGCAACTCCTACGCCCTAAAATGCGGCGAGAGTTGCTTCCACCAAGCGTCAAGTTCTTGCTGGTCAACGGAATCCATTGTCGACCCCGCCACGCCACGCATCTTCGCCGTCTTGAAAACTCCACGCCGCACCAGCACCGTTTTGGCAAAGCTCATGCCGTAGCTCTCTTCCATTCCGATCAGGGGCAGCAGTTTCTCGAAGAGCGCCCGCGCCTCGTCCATTTTCCCCGCCGCCGCCAATTCGTAAATCTCCACCGCCACGTCCACAAACTCGCACGCCGGCATGGTGCCGACCGCCCCGTGGGCCATCTCGTTCAGAAGGTATTTGCCAGCGCTGCCAGAGAAGAGTCCCTTGACAGCACCGGAGCGCCCGAGCTCAGCCAGGCGATGCGACACTGGATCGACTTCTTCCTTGACGTAGCCCAGCGCCGGAAACTCCTTCGCCAGGTCGATAATTAACGAAGTGGGCAGCGACGGTCCCCACGCCCCGCCACTGTTCTGAATGAAGACAGGAATTTTCACCGCCCGGGCCAGGGCTCGGTAGTATTCCCTCGCCGTCTCGACCGAGGGATGCCCAAGATAGGGTGGCAGCGCAATGACCGCGTCCGCGCCTTTCTCCTCGGCGTGACGGGCGAGCTGCACGGCCGTCTCCTTAATGGGCGCTTGGACGCCAATCACCACCGCGCTGCGGCTGCCCGCCGCTTTGCGAATGATCAACTCGGCGCCACGCATCCGCTCTTCGTTCGTGAGCAGGTAGAATTCGGCGGCGAGTTGCGGCCACACCAGTCCGTGTGCGCCGCACCGCACGCAGAAATCCGTTTCCCGCTCCAGATCCTCCCATTCAACCTGATCGTTCTGGTCGAAGGGCGTCAGCATGATCGCGAAGATGCCGTGGAAAGCCTTGGCAGGCGAGGCGGCCAAGAGGTGAACGAGCCGCGCATGCGTGAGCCACGGCAGCGACAGTGAAGCCACCGCGGCGCGGCGCAGAAAATCCCTTCGACCGGTCTTGCCGGGCATGTTCGGCCTCCCGTTAGTCAACGTAGGCGATGCACTCAATTTCCACCGGCGAATCGCCGGGCAACTCCTTCACCGCCACCGTCGATCGCGCCGGGGGATTGGTGGGGAAGAAGGTGTGGTACACCTCGTTCATCGCTTTGAAGTCGGCGATGTCCACCAGAAACACGTTGCATTTCAGGACCTTTTCCATCGAGGAGCCGGCCGCCTCGACCACCGTTTTGAGATTGTCCAGGCACTGACGGACCTGATTCTGGATCGGCCCCGGAACGACCTTGTGCGTCTCCGGATCGTGTGCTCCCGCGCCGGAAACAAACAGCAGATTGCCGAACTGAATCCCCGGGCTGAGAATCGAGGTGGGAGTGTTCGGCTGGCCGGGCCGGGTGATGACCTTCTTCGTGGGCTTCTCCTTTTTCGGCGCGGCCTTGGCCGTCGAGCCCAACGCCAGCACGCCGGCGACGGCGCCCGTACTCGTGACCGTGCGGTTCAGAAATTTGCGCCGATTCGATTCGTTCTTCATGAGACCATCCTCCTAAGCAGAAGTCTGATGGGATCAGCGCGAGCGGATTCTCCCCGCTCGCAAGACTCCGTTCCGCAAGAACCTACCACAGCCGCGCCAACGCGGAAAGCGGCTTGTCGCGGCGGACTTCAAACCCCGTCGGAAAACCTGCGACAGGTTAGGGGCGATTCGCGAACCGCCCCTACGAGGAGCTGCGAGCGAGGGCCCCGGCCTGCGACTGGATCTTGCGGATAGCCTCCGCGATCTGATCCATGTCACCGCGCGGCCCAATCAGCATGGTCTGGAAGAGCCACACCGCCTCCTCACACAGCCGGTCGTTTTCCGGGCAGTGGTTGCGCGCGTGGTAGGCGTCAAGGTCCGCCTGCGTATAGATGCGCCGGAAGCCGCGCGACCCCAGCGTGTTCTTGATGAGTGGCTCCTTGTTCAGAGGCGTATAGCCGCCCGCACAGGGCACGCCCTCCTCTTGCAGGGCCTTCAGGAACCGCGCTCGTGGCAATCCCGCGAAATGCGCCGCGTCGTAGCGGAACATATAAAGATGGTAGGCGTTGCGCGTGCAACCGTCGTACGTCCGCGCCGGCGTGATACCCGGAACTTCCCGCAGCAACTGGGTCAGGTATTCGGCGTTCTTACCTCGCATCTGCGACTGTTCCTCAAGCCGCTCCATTTGCGCCAGCAAGAGCGCCGCCTGAAATTCCGTCATGCGGTGATTGCAGCCATTGCGGACGTAGGCGAATTCGTAGCCGGCCTTTCCCCGGCCGTTGTTGTGCACGCTCTCGCAGACGTGCAGCAGGTCCTCATCGTTGGTGAGGATCGCACCACCCTCGCCGGAGTTGAGGTTCTTCGAGGCCTGGAAGCTGAAGCAGCCTAGTTCGCCCAGCGTGCTCACCTTGCGGCCCCGCCACTCCGCCAGGTGCGCCTGGCAGGCATCTTCGAGCACCGGCAACTGGTGCTTCTTCCCAATCGCCAGGATGGAGTCCAGGTCGGCGGGTGAGCCTCCCAGATGGACGGGAATGATGCACTTGGTGCGCGGGGTGATGGCCGCTTCGATCTTGCACGCGTCGATCTGAAAGGCCTCGCGGTCGGTGTCAACGAATACGGGCAGCGCATGGACCATCAGGACCACGTTGATCGTCGCCACAAAGGTATAAGGCGGGACGAGCACTTCGTCACCCGGCCCGACACCCAGCGCATGGAGCGAGGTCAGCAGCGCCGTCGTCCCGCTCGACGTGGCCAGACAGTGCTTCGCGCCCAGCGTAGCCGCCCACTTCTCCTCGAACCGTTTGGCGTAGCTCCCGTCCAAACGGCACCAGAGTCCCTGGTGGAGGACGTCGCTCCACGATTTCTCGTCGTTCGCTGCGACCTTCGGCCAACTGGGAAAAGGCTCGGATCGAACCGGCTTGCCTCCCAGCGCAGCCAGCTTCTCCTGCGTTGCTTGAGGCGGCCTAAGGGCTGGCTCGGGCTTCGCCCCCAAACTCACCGCCGCCGTGCCCGCCACCGCCGAATTGAGGAATTGCCGCCGCGTGACTTTGCCTGCCATAACCCCCTCCTGCTCCGCGTGCTCTCGAAATTGTCGTGGCCAGATTTGACCGCCGGCGCGCGGAAAAATCAAGCGCCTTATCCGAGCTGACCGGAATGCCCCCTTCCCCCGCCGATCCGCTCCCATATTCTGGGCTCTCGGGCAAGCCAATAAGACACTTGAAATGAATGCCTTAACTCCCCAACGAGAGTTGAAAAGTTATCTTGACAAATTTGTATAGATTCGCTACCTTTAGGTTGGCACGCCAAGACCCCGCACAATTGCTTTACATTCCAGGGTCACGCGCCATCGTCCGTAGGAGGATCGATGCCCACCCCCCAGACTGACATCGAAATCCTGGCGAACCAGGAATACAAGTACGGGTTCGTGACCGAGGTCGAAACTGACGACGCCCCACCAGGGTTGAACGAAGACATCATCCGTTTGATCTCCGCAAAGAAGAATGAGCCGCAGTGGATGCTGGATTGGCGGCTGAAGTCGTATCGCCATTGGCTCACCATGACCGAGCCCACCTGGCACAACGTCCACTATCCGCCCATCGACTACCAGGCCGCCACTTACTACTCGGCGCCGAAGAAAGTGAAGCCGGGCGCGAAAAGCGGCGAGGATATTGATCCCGAACTGCTACGCACCTACGAGAAGCTGGGGATTCCGCTCAAGGAGCGTGACTTGCTCGCGGGCGTGGCGGTGGATGCGGTGTTCGACAGCGTCTCTGTGGCGACGACCTTCAAAGAAAAACTGAAGTCCATGGGCATCATCTTCGGCTCCTTCTCTGACGCCGTGCAGGAGCATCCCGACCTGGTCCGGAAATATCTCGGCTCGGTGGTTCCCTACTCCGACAACTTTTTTGCGGCGCTCAATTCCGCCGTCTTCAGCGACGGCTCGTTCTGTTATGTCCCCAAAGGCGTGCGCTGTCCGATGGAGCTTTCCACCTACTTCCGCATTAATGCCAAGAACACCGGCCAATTCGAACGCACCCTGATCATCGCCGACGACAACGCCTACGTCAGTTATCTCGAGGGCTGCACGGCGCCGATGCGCGACGAAAACCAGTTGCACGCCGCCGTGGTTGAACTCATCGCGCACGACAACGCGCAGATCAAGTACTCAACCGTTCAGAACTGGTACCCGGGCGACAAGAACGGCAAGGGTGGGATCTACAACTTCGTCACCAAGCGCGGCAAGTGTATGGGTGTGAATTCCAAGATTTCCTGGACGCAGGTCGAGACCGGATCGGCGATCACCTGGAAATATCCGAGCTGCATCCTGCAAGGCGAGAACTCTGTCGGCGAGTTCTATTCCGTCGCCCTCACCAACAACTACCAGCAGGCCGATACCGGCACCAAGATGATTCACATCGGGAAAAACTCGAAGAGCACGATCGTCTCCAAGGGGATCTCCGCCGGGCACGGACAGAACACTTATCGCGGCCAAGTGAAGATATTGAAGGGTGCCACGGGCGCGCGCAACTACTCGCAGTGCGACTCGCTTCTGATTGGCGACAAGTGCGGCGCGCACACCTTCCCGTATCTGGAAGTGAAAAACTCGACGGCGCAGGTGGAGCACGAGGCGTCCACATCCAAGATCGGTGAAGACCAGATTTTCTATTGCCGCCAGCGCGGCATGGCCTTGGAAGACGCCGTCTCCATGATCGTCAACGGCTTCTGCAAGCAGGTCTTCCGCGAGCTGCCCATGGAGTTCGCGGTGGAGGCGCAAAAGTTGCTCGGTGTGAGTCTCGAAGGCAGCGTGGGGTAACGCTGAATTCTGAATGATGAATTATGAATTGGGGAAATTGGGGGTGCCAGTTTCAAATCTCCAATCTCCAGTTTCGAATTTCACGGGTGGCGCAGACATCGTTTTTTGATGTCTGCGAAAGAAAACTCATCGGTCTGGCGCAAACATCGCAAGGAGAGCGATGTATGCGCAAGCAGTCGAGTTTCGAATTTCCAATTTCGATTTTCCAATTTCCAGTTTCCGTCAGTTGAATGCTGATCGTTGAACAGGGAGCACGAATGCTGAAGGTCAAGAATTTACGGGCGAACGTGGGCAATCAGGAAATCCTGCGCGGGATTGACCTGGAGGTAAAGAAGGGCGAAGTGCACGCCATCATGGGGCCGAACGGCTCGGGCAAGAGCACGCTGGCCCAAATCCTCGCTGGCCGCGAGGTTTACGAAGTGACCGCCGGAACGGTGGATTTCGAAGGGCGCGACCTTCTCGCGATGTCGCCTGAGGACCGGGCGCGTGCCGGCATCTTCCTGGCCTTCCAGTATCCCGTTGAGATTCCCGGCGTAAGCAACATGTATTTTCTGCGCTCGGCGTTGAACACCATCCGCAAAAACCGCGGGCAGGAAGAGGTTGACGCGATGGACTTCCTAGCCCTGGTACGCAAGAAAATGAAGCTGCTGGACATGGACGAAGCGCTGATGAACCGCCCCGTCAACGAAGGTTTTTCGGGCGGCGAGAAAAAGCGCAACGAAGTTTTCCAGATGGCGGTGCTCGAACCCAAGCTGGCGATTCTGGACGAGACCGACTCCGGCCTCGACATCGACGCGCTCAAAGTAGTCGCCCAGGGCGTCAACGCGCTGCGCGGCCCGGAGCGCGCCATGATCATCGTCACCCATTACCAGCGCTTGCTCAATTACATTGTGCCGGATTTCGTTCACGTGCTTTCCAGCGGCCGAATCGTCAAGTCGGGCGGCAAGGAACTGGCGCTGGAACTCGAGCACAAAGGCTACGCATGGCTGGAAGACGAAGTCGCGGCGGAACATGCGCTGTAGCGGCGGGCTTGCGTCTGTAGCGGCGATGTCCTCATCGCCGCCCGAACCTTCCGGCGGCGAGACACCGCCGCTACAAGGAAAGCAACATCGATGACGGCTGTTAAGGATTACCAGGACACCTATCTCACGGAATTTCAGGCGCGCGAGAAGGAATTCGCGGCGGGGCCGTCGTGGCTCGGGGAGATTCGCCGCGCGGCCATCAACCGTTTCGCGGAACTGGGCTTCCCCACGACGCGACACGAGGACTGGAAACACACCAGCGTGGCGCCGATTTCGAGCGTGGCGTTCCAACCCGTCTCCAGAGAGCACGCCGCGCCCACGGCGGAATCGCTCGCCTGGTCCTGTTTCTTCGAGCTGGAGTGCCCGCGCCTGGTGTTCGTCAACGGGCATTACAATCCCGGACTCTCGTTTCTCGCAGGCTTGCCCAAAGAGGTTACCGCCACCCGCCTCTCCAAGGCGCTCGCGGCCGGAACGCCGGCGATCGAGCAGCACCTGGCACGCTATGCCGCTTTCGAGAATCAGGCCTTCACCGCCCTCAACACGGCATTCCTACAGGACGGCGGCTTCATTGAGATCCCCAAAGGGACGGTGGTTGAGAAACCGGTTTTCCTGCTCTTCGTTTCGACTGCCGGCGGCCAACCCGCGGCCGCTTTCCCGCGCACACTGATCCTCGCCGGCCGCGAGAGTCAGGCGACCTTCATCGAAGGGCACATCGGTCTGGGCGAGGGAGGTTATTTCTCGAGCGCCGTCACGGAAATTGTCGCGGGCGAGAACGCCATCGTCGAATACAGCAAAATCCATCAGGAGAGCCCTGCCGCCTCTCACGTGGGAACGGTGCAAGTCCAGCAGGGGCGCTCGAGCGCCGTCACCACGCACAATTTCTTTTTTGGCGGCGGGCTGGTGCGCGAGGATTTGAACGTCGTGCTCGACGGCGAAGGCGCCAGCGCGCAACTGAACGGGCTCTACCTCACTTCCGGGCGGCAGCACATCGATCATCATACGGTGCTCGACCACGCCAAGCCCCACTGCTCGAGCCGCGAACTTTACAAGGGAATTCTGGACGGCGAATCTTCCGGCGTCTTCAACGGCCGCGTCATCGTGCGCCAGGACGCGCAGAAGACCGACTCCAAGCAGAGCAACAAAAACCTGCTGCTCTCCGAAGACGCCGTCATCAACACCAAGCCGCAGCTCGAAATCTCTGCCGACGACGTCAAGTGCACGCACGGCGCCACCATCGGGCAGGTGGATCAGGAAGCGATTTTCTACTTGCGTTCGCGGGGCATCGGGAAGGAAGAAGCGCGCAAGCTGCTCACCTTCGCCTTCGCCAGCGAAGTCATCGGGCGCGTCCGCTACGCGCCGCTGCGCGACCGCCTGCGCGACGCTCTGTTCCAGTCGCTCGCCCGGCGGGCTCGAAGGGAGGACGCGTGATGGCGACCGTGCCGGAAGTCAAGACCTCCTTGCACTCGCATTTCGATGTCGCCCGTGTCCGCGCCGACTTCCCCATCCTCACCGAGCGCGTCCACGGAAAACCGCTGGTCTATTTTGACAACGCCGCCACCAGTCAGAAGCCCCGCGCGGTGATCGACGCGGAGCTGCACTTCTACCAGAGTCTCTGCTCGAATGTGCATCGTGGCGTGCACGACCTGAGCGAACGCGCCACGCAGGCTTACGAAGCGACGCGCGTCAAGCTGCAGCGCTTTCTGAACGCCGCCGAGTCGCGTGAAGTCATTTTTGTGCGCGGTACGACGGAGGCCATCAACCTCGTCGCCTCCACGTACGGGAGAAAGAATGTAGGCGCCGGAGACGAAGTCCTCATCTCCGGCATGGAACACCACTCGAACATCGTGCCCTGGCAGATGCTTTGCGAAGAGAAGGGCGCTGGTTTGCGCGTCGCGCCGATCAGCGATCGCGGCGAGCTGATCCTGGAAGAATTCGAAAAGCTTCTCGGCCCGCGCACCAAACTCGTGGCCGTGACGCACGTCTCGAACGTCCTGGGGACGATCAATCCTGTGCGCGAGATCATCGCCATGGCGCACCGACGCAACATCCCGGTATTGCTCGACGGCGCGCAGGCTGCGCCGCACGTTCCGGTGGACGTGCGCGCGCTGGATTGCGATTTCTACACGATTTCCGGGCACAAGCTGTTCGCCCCCACGGGCATCGGCGCGCTTTACGGGAAAGCCAAGTTGCTGGAAGCGATGCCGCCCTACCAGGGCGGCGGCGACATGATCGCCTCCGTCACCTTCGAGAAGACGATTTACAACTCCCTTCCCTACAAGTTCGAAGCGGGCACGCCGAACATCGCCGGCACGCTGGGCCTGGGCGCGGCGATTGATTATCTGAACCAGTTGGGGTTTGACCGTTTCGCGCCGTACGAACACGAGTTGCTCGTCTACGCCACGGAGGCGCTGGCGCAGATTCCCGACCTGCGCATTATCGGCACGGCGAAAGAGAAGGCGGCGGTGATTTCCTTTGTCCTCGACGGCCTGCACCCCCACGACGTGGGCACGGTGCTCGACCAGGAAGGAATCGCGGTGCGCACCGGCCATCACTGCGCGCAGCCACTGATGGAGCGCTTCCAGGTGCCGGCGACGACGCGCGCTTCGCTGGCGTTTTACAATACGTTCGAGGAAGTCGATGCCCTGGTGAAGGGCATTCATAAAGTCAAGGAGTTGCTGGGCTGATGTCGGACCTGCGCGCGCTTTATCAGGAAGTGATCCTCGACCACAGCAAGCGGCCGCACAATCACCGCGCCATGGCGGACGCCACGCGCGCCGCACAGGGTTACAACCCGCTCTGCGGCGACAAGATTTCGCTCTTCGTCAAGCTCGATGGCACCCGCATCGCCGACGTCAGTTTTCAGGGCAGCGGCTGCGCCATCTCCACTGCCTCGGCGTCGATCCTGACCGAAACGCTGAAAGGCAAGACGCTCGCCGAAGCGGAGTCGCTTTTCCAGACGTTTCACAATCTCGTCACGGGAAAGACGCCGTCGGAGGGATCGAGCCAG
>JBEKUI010000182.1:0-9838 GCA_049515175.1 Terriglobia bacterium | reverse complement strand
CCGCTCGGCGGACGACTGATTTCTCAGTCATCGTGCCGCAGTAGCTCTGGCCACCCGCGTGTACGTGGCATGATCCACGCTATTGGTGCAGGATGTGAACCCTTAGGGAGGACAGTCAAATGCCTGCACGCTTGTTGATGCGTTCCAGACGGCATGTTCGCGACGCTCGGATTCTACTCGGGCAGGACAATACTCGCTCCACGTTCTTCGCTGTAGTGGTCCTTTTCCTCATGGTAATGAGTAGCCATTCGGGCCTTGGTGCGGAGGACCGGTGCGAGGAAGCTGCGGACAAGGCGCTCAGAAGTGCTCGAACTTGGCTCGACCTTCGCAAGTGGTTTATGGAGTTTCCTGAATGCGACGATGGCTACCTAGCCGAAGGCGTGTCTGAGTATGTCACCGCGTCCCTAGCCAAACGATGGTCCGAACTCCCGAAGCTTATGACCGAGATCAGGAACACCCCGAATTTCGACCGTTTCATTCTCGGGCACGTCGACGCGACAGCCGATTACGACAACCTGAAGTCCATTCTCGAAAATGCAACGAAGCGCTGCCCCCACGGGGCGAAGGTCCTGTGCGGCTCGATTGCCAACTCAGCTCGCAAAGCCTTGAAGGAACCAGGAGTCGCCCCTACCCCAGACCAGGGAACAAGAGCGCCGGCTGGCGCAGAGCGCAGCACTGCAGCCAAGAAGCAAGAGTTAGGCGAGCCGGTCCATCCTGAAAACCGATGAATCATTGACGTAGCGGGTAGGCACGGCACAGGAATGGTGCCGCGGGTTTTTGTTGGCCCGTAATTCAAACGGGGGAATACATCATGAAGAAGGATCGCTTATCCCGCCGAGGCTTCCTGACCGGCGCTTCCGCGGCGAGCCTGGCGGGGCTTGCGCTGGATCCGCAGGGGGTAAGGGGCGAGGCGGCGCCCGCCGAGTGCGGTTCGGTGTGGGAGCGCCCGCCCCGGCAGACGGGCAACAAGCTCAACGTGATCCTGCTGGTGGCCGACACCTTCCGCCGCGATAACCTGGCCTGTTACGGCAGCCAGTGGGTCGAGTGCCCCAACCTGAACGCCTTCGCCCGGGACTCGGTCATCTTCGAGGACTTCTACCCCGAAGGCATGCCCACCATCCCCATCCGGCGGACGCTTTGGACGGGGCGGCGCATCTTTCCTCTCCACTACTATCGCCAGCCCGAGCCCGTGCAGTGGCCCGGATGGCACAACCTCTACAACGAAGACGTCACGCTGGCGGAAGTCCTGCTCGAGGCGGGATACATTCCCGCCCTCATCGGCGATCTTCCCCACCTGCAACGGCCGGGCAGGAATTTCCATCGCGGCTATCGCACCTATGAATGGATTCGCGGGCAGGAGACCGACTATTACGGGACCTCGCCCCACGGCCTGCTCGACGTGAGCGATATCGTCCCCAACGATTACCTGGCCAAGATCGATGACCTGCACGAGTTCCTGAGCCAATACAAGGCCAACCGCCAACGCTGGCAGAAGGAAGGCGAGTCGCTGGTGGAGCTGGTGTCACGCGCCACCACCCGCTGGCTGCGGGAGAATCACGCCCAGCGGCCCTTCCTGCTGCACATGGAGGCGTTCGACCCGCACGAGCCGTGGGATCCCCCCGCGCGGTTCCTTGAGAAATACCTGCCCAACGCGCAGGGGCGTACGTGGATCGAGCCTCCCTACGCGAACGTCCAACTCCCCGAGGAGGCCAAGCGGCGCATGCGCGCCAATTATGCCGGCGAAGCCGCCTGCGTGGATTACTGGTTGGGGAAAGTCCTGGAGACCCTCGGCGAACTGGGATTGTTCGAGAACTCCATCGTGGTGTTTCTCTCCGATCACGGCGCCATGCTCGGCGAGCAGGAGCAGTTCTTGAAAGGTCCGGAGAAACTGCGCGGGCAGGTCACCCACATCCCGCTGCTCATTCGCATGCCCGGCAAACAATTCGCGGGGAAGCGCGTCTCGGGTTTTGTGCAGATTCCCGACGTGATGCCGACGCTGCTTTCGCTGCTGGGCTTGAAGGCTCCGGCGCGCGTGACCGGGCAGAATTTCTGGCCGCTCGTCAGCGGTGAGACGCGGAGCCTTCGCGACCACGCCGTGCAGGGCTACGGATGGATCGCGGCCGTCCGCATGGGAGAGTGGAACTACAGCCAGATCTGGAACCCCCAGGGCTACGAGGGCGAGTACACGCCCCAGCTCTACAACCTCTCCCAGGACCCGCAAGAGCTCCACAACGTCGCGGAGCGCTAGCCCGATGTGGCGCGACGGATGGCGGAAAAGATCCGGGAGTATGCGGAGTCGGGGAAGGAACTGACGCGGGGCAGCTTCCACGAACGGGAAAGCTTGAAGATGGGCGAAGTCTACGTGAAGGGGGCGCGCTGAGCGGCGCCCGCCGGGGCGAGTTTGCCCTCGTCTATTGATCCCCGTGGAGACTTGCACGGGAATAGGTATATACTCCAGCCCTCAGGGTAATCTGAAGAACAAATCTCACAGACACGAGTTTGAAAAGGAGGAGGACTATGCTCGGAGAACAGATCGGTGAATCGCGGGGGAAACGGACGGCAAGAAGAGTGCTTTCCGTGGATGGTGGATTCAAGGTCGAAGTGTCGTTCGAAAGCAACGGCAAAGTGGTGGGACTTGATGTGAATGAGATCGCGACCTACTGCTCGGTTTCGCGGCCCGACGGGAGTTTGTATGGAGAGGGGCAGGGGCTCATCATCACGCAGGACGGGGAAGCCGCGACCTGGAAAGGCCAGGGGGTCGGGAAGTTCGTGGGGGGCGGCGCGGTCAGTTACCGAGGCGCCGTGTACTACAGCACGGCTTCGCCGAAGTTGGCGCGGCTCAACACCGTCGCCGCGATTTTCGAGTTCGATGTCGATGTCCAGGGGAATACGCATTCCAAGTTTTGGGAGTGGAAGTAACCCCTGGGTGAGAACGCCGGCACCCGGTGCCCCTCGCGTCAGCGAGGGGCATCCCCGCTCCGGCCTTTGAAATTCGCAGACCTTCCGGGCGATTCCTACACCACCCGCGACGCCGGCATCAGCGCCGTGCCTTTCACTCCCGCAACTCCGACATCGGACTGCGTTGTCCGGGCCACCCGTGGGGAACGTCAGTTTGATCTTGTCGCGGCGAGTTCACCTCCCAATCTGGCGGCGCAAAGCCGCCGCAAGGTCGGAGGGACGCGCGACGTGCCGTGACGTTTTCTTGCCGCCCGGCGCAGTTTGTGCCAGAATCAAGCATCATCGGGCAACGGGCGGACATCCCAGACGTGCGCGGGCACCCGGGGGGCAAACATGGATCAGGAGAGGCTGTGCATCCCGACCTTAAGACCGTGATCGAGCTCCAGCAGTTGGACGCGCGCATTGCGGAACTCAATGCGCAGATCGACGCCCTGCCTTCGCAGATTCAAACCCTCGAAACCCAACTCCACGAATTCATCCACGCCCACGAAGAGCGCCAGGCACGCCTGGCGAAGAACCAGAAGGAACGGCGCGACCTGGAGAACGAGATCAAAACCATCCAGGTGCGTATCACCAAGCACAAAGACCAGCTCTACGAAGTCAAGACCAACGAGCAGTACAAGGCGATGCTCAAGGAGATTGGGGGCGAGGAAGGGAAGATTCGAGCCTTCGAGGACCAGATCCTGGAAAAGATGATCGAGGCGGAACAGCTCGAGAAACTCATCCGTGAGGCGGCCTCGCGGCTCGATGCGGAGAAGGCGCGGGTGGCCGGGGAAGTGCGCCAGCTCCAGGCGCTCCGCCAGGCGGACGTCGAGGAGCGCGACGGCCTCCAGGCGCAGCGCAAGCGGGACGAAGCTTCCGTGGGGCCGCAGGTCCTGGAGCACTACGAGCGCGTGCGCAGGGCGCGGCGCGGCATCGCGGTGGCGGCGGTGCGGGACGGGTTTTGCACGGGCTGCAACGTCCTCCTCCGGCCGCAGTTTTATAACGAGGCCCGTAGCAACCTGTCGGTCCTTGCCTGTGAGAATTGCAGCCGCATCCTGTACTACGTTGAACCGCCCGTGGCGCCCGAGGAGAGCGGAGATCAGACGGCGCAGGCGCCCGCCTAGTGCCATTCCAACTTATCTCGGCTAATCCCGGTTCGTGAGGTTAACCCAAGTCCTTGATCCCAGAGTGCATAACGTAGGTGCAGTACATAGGCGAATTAAGTTGGAACGGCACTAGCGGCAGCAGGCGGTCATCCGCCAGGCCCTGCCGGGACGATTTCCGGAAGACCCATGCACGAATCCCACGCTGAAATGGTCGCGCACATCGACGGTGGCGCGCGCGGCAACCCCGGCCCGGCGGCTTATGGCGTGGTGCTGGCGACGGCGGAGGGCAAAACCGAGAAGACCCTCTCCGGCTTCCTGGGCGAGGCCACCAACAACGAAGCTGAATACCGGGGCCTGCTCGCGGCGCTCGAATACGCCGTGGAGCACGGAATCCGCAAGCTGCGGCTGTTTTCCGATTCCGAGCTGCTGGTGCGCCAGATTCGTGGCGAATACAAGGTCAAGAGCGACGGCCTGAAGCCGCTCCACCAGCGCGCCCTCGAACTGATTGCCCGCCTGGAGTCCTTCCGCATCAGCCATGTGCTGCGCGAACAGAACCGCGAGGCCGACCGCCTGGTCAACGAAACCCTGGACGCTCACCGCGTTTGAATCAAGCCGCCTGTTGGTTGAAGCAATTTCCCGCTTTGTGCCTCTGTCCCTCTGTGGTGAAATAGGTTCATCATGTCCGACACGGCCTTCGAGCACGCCACGCGGAATCCGCCGCTGACGCGGCTGAGCGAAGAAGAACTGCTGTTTCAATCAGCGGCGCGCGACTTCGCCGAGAACGAGATCCGTCCGCACGTCGAGGCCATGGACCGCGAAGGAGTCTTTCGCCACGACCTGATTGAGAAATTCTTCGCGCAGGGATTCATGTCCATCGAAATCCCCGAGGAGTTGGGCGGCAGCGGCGGCAGCTTCTTCATGTCCATCCTCGCCATCGAGGAATTCGCGCGCGTGGATGCTTCGGCGGCGGTAATTATCGACGTTCAGAACACCCTGGTCAGCAACGCCCTGATGCGCTGGGGAACGGAGGCGCAGAAGAGAACGTACCTCCCGCGCCTGGCCCGGGACACGGTGGGCGCCTACGCCCTCTCGGAGTCCAACGCCGGCAGCGATGCTTTCGCTCTTGAAACCCGCGCCCGCGAGGACGGCGACGATTACGTCCTCAACGGCCGCAAGCTCTGGATCACCAACGCCAAGGAAGCCGGCCTCTTCGTCCTCTTCGCGAACGTCAATCGGGAACTCGGCTACAAGGGCATCACGGCGTTTCTGGTGGAAAGCGACCGGCCCGGGTTCTCCGTCGGCAAGAAGGAGGACAAGCTGGGCATCCGCGCGTCGTCAACTTGTGAGCTGCTGCTCGACGATTGCCGCGTTCCGCGCGCGAACGTTCTGGGGGAAGTGGGCAAGGGCTACAAAGTGGCGATCGAGACGCTCGACGAGGGCCGCATCGGAATCGGCGCGCAGATGGTGGGCGTGGCGCGCGGCGCGCTCGAGCACGCCATCGCCTACGCCTGGGAGCGCAAGCAGTTTGGCAAGCCCATCGCGGATTTTCAGGCCCTGCAGTTTCAGCTCGCGCGCCTGGCCACGGACGTGGAGGCGGCGCGCCTGATGACTTACAATGCGGCGCGGCTGAAAGAAGCCGGCAAACCCTACATCAAAGAAGCCGCCATGACGAAGTACTTCTGCTCGCAGGTCGCCGAGCGCGTGGCTTCCGAGGCCATCGAAGTCCTCGGCGGAGTGGGCTACACCAAAGACTATCCCGTCGAGAAATACCTGCGCGACGCCAAGATTGGCAAGATCTATGAAGGCACGTCGTTCATGCAGTTGCAGACGATTGCCAAGGCGCTCCTGGGAAAATAGCGACGTTCGCGCCTTGCCGGGCCGGCCCTCGCAGGCACGCGGAATGGCCCCGGCAAGGCACCCGTTCTACGCGACCCGATTTCTCCTCGCCGGTTCCCTGGCTCTTCGCCCGGAGTACGCCCGGGACCGACGAGCCGTCTCAACGGGAGACGAACCTAGCCAACGGAGGAGAGATTCCCATGACCGAAAAGTTGTCTCGTCGAACGTTCATGCTGGGCGCAGCGACGGCGGCCGCTTCGCTGCGAGTTCTGGGGGCGAACGAGCGGATTCGCCTCGGCATCATCGGTTCCGGCTCACGCGGGCAGTACCTGATGCGGAGCGCCAACCAGGTCGGGAACATCGACTGGGTTGCGGCAGCGGACATCTGGGACCTGCGCTGCGATCAGGCCGAGCAGGTCGCCGGCGCCAAGATCGAAAAATACCAGGACTACCGGCGGCTGCTCGAACGTAAAGACCTCGACGGCGTCATCGTCGCCACCTTCGACCACGTCCACGCCTAGATTACGGTCGATGCCTGTCACGCGGGCAAGGACGTCTTCGTGGAAAAGCCCATGACCTCGCTGCCCCAGCAGGGGGACGAGGTAGTGCGTGCCGTGCGTGAGACGAAGCGCATCGTGCAAGTGGGCGTGCAGCAGCGCAGCACACCGCACTTCTTTGAAGCGAAGAAACAGTTTTTCGACAGCGGGCTGATCGGCAGCGTCAACATGGTGCGCACGATCTGGAACGCCAACAGCGGTTACCTGACGCCTGTGCCCACGGGCATGGAGCGCCAGCCGGAGGGGCTCGATTGGGAAGCGTGTCTCGCCTGGCTGCCCAAGATTCCCTGGGACCCGAAGCGCTACTTCAATCGCTTCGCCTATTGGGATTTCTCCACCGGCGGCCAGTCCGGCGGCCTCTTCGTGCACATGGTGGACGTCGTGCACTGGTACCTCGGGCTGACCAGGCCTTCCGCGGCGGTCGCTTCCGGAGGGATTTACCGCTACGACGACGGGCGTGACACGCCGGACAACTTCAACATAATCCTGGAATATCCGGAAAAGCTGAATGTGACGTTCGAGGCCACCCTCACCGACATGATTCCGGCGGACTCGGCGCTCATCGTCTTCATGGGCTCGGGCGGGAGGCTCGAAATCTTCCGCCACGGTTACAAGTTCCTGCCCGCAAAGGAGAACGGGCCACAGGGCGAGATCAACGCCGGGTCGACGCCCGACTCGCACATGGCGAACTGGCTGGAGTGCATGCGCAGCCGCAAAGAGCCCAACGCCACGGTCGTCGATGGCCACTACGGCGCGATGGCCTGCCACATCGGCAACATCGCCTACAAGGAAAAGCGCCGGGTCACCTGGCAGAAGGAGTGGGACCTATGAGCATCGACGTCGGCGTCAACATGGAATTCATCCGCTGCGAAGACAAGCCGTTCGCCGCGGGCGTGGAACGCGCCGCGCAACTGGGCTTTCGCTACGTGGAACCGATGGTCCACAACGGCCGCGAACTGCTGAGCGAGGCGGGATACTTTCATTCCTTCTCGATGGACGATGACCCCCTGGAAATGAAAGACGTCCTCGATCGGAATGGCGTCAAAGCTTCCGGGCTGAGCGCCCACTGCCCGCTGATGCGCCCGGAAATCAGCGTCCCCTATTTGCAGAAGGCCATTCGTTTCGCCGCCGTCGTCGGCGCGCCGGTGGTGAACACGGATGAAGGTATCCGCCCCGCGTGGGTCAGCCGGGATGACGCCTTCCCGGTGATGAAGTACACGCTGACCACGGTGCTGCGCACCGCCGAGCGCTACGGCATCGCGATCGGCATCGAGCCGCACCAGGTCATCTCGCGCACGACCCAAGGACTGTTGCGCATTGCCACTCTCGTCGAGTCGCCGCTCTTGCGCGTCAATTACGACACGGGCAACGCCTATCTGGGCGGAGAGGATCCCTACGAGGGTTTGAAGGCCGTCCAGCACTTGCTCGTGCACATTCACGCCAAGGATATTTCGATTCAGCACGCGGAAGCCGAGAAGGGCAAGGTGACCGGGACGCCCGTGGGCTGCGCCTGCGGTGATGGCGTGATCGACTGGGCGAAGGTGATTGCCATTCTGCGCGAGGCCGGCTTCCACGGTGTGCTGTCGGTCGAGTGCGGCACGCCACAGCAGGCGGCGCGCAGCCTGGCGCATCTGAAAGCGCTGCTCGCGTAGGACAGAAAGGAAAAAGCCATCATGAATTTCTCCAAGCTGGTTGTCTGCTTCTTCTCGATCCTCTTGGCCGCGCCATCCGCGTGGTCGCAGGAGTCGACCCCGTTCTTCCATGCCGGAAAAATCCGCGCGCTCATCTTCTCCGGGCACAACAACCACGACTGGCGGGTGTCGACGCCGTACTTGAAAGACCTGCTCCTTCGCACTGGCCACTTCGACGTCCGCGTCGAGGAAGAGCCGGCGGGAACGACGGCGGCGACACTGGCTGCTTATGAGGTGCTGGTGCTCGATTACATGGGCCCACGCTGGGGCGAAGCGACGGGAAAGGCCGTGGAGGAATTCGTAAAATCCGGCAAGGGGCTGGTGGTGGTTCATGGCGCGAGCTATGCCTTCACGGGGCTTGAAATTCTGGGCGACGGCCACCAGCCCACAGGCATCCGGCAGCCGCCCTGGCCCGAATACCTCAAGATGATCGGCGGATATTGGACTGAGAGCCCCACGAAAACGGGCCACGGCCAGTATCACTCGTTTGAGGTGAAGATCCGGAAGCGCGACCATCCCATCACGCAGGGCATGAAAGAGTCGTTTCTCGCCACCGACGAGATCTACCACCAGATGAAGATGCAGCCGGAAGCGAATGTCCTGGCCACGGCGTTCGATGATCCCCAGATGGGTGGCACCGGAAAGGACGAGCCGATCCTGTGGACGGTCAGCTACGGCAAGGGCCGGGTGTTTCAGACCACGCTCGGCCACGATCTCGCCTCGATGCAGGAGCCGGGTTTCATGACGAGCTTTCTGCATGGCGTGGAGTGGGCCGCGACCGGCTCGGTAACCCTCTCGCCCAAGATGGGCCCTGCGGAAAGCCGCGCGCAACCGCTGCGCATTCTCGTGGTCACCGGCGGGCACGATTACCCCACATCGTTTTACTCTCTCTTCGAGGGCCCTTCCGATTTCGAGTGGCAACACGCCACAACCAATCACGAAGCGTTCAAGAACGACATCCGCGCCCGGTACGATGTTGTGGCGCTCTACGATATGTCGGCGGAGATCAGCGAGGCCGAGAAGAAGAACCTGGTCGATTTCCTGGAGAGCGGCAAGGGCCTGGTCGTCCTTCATCACGCCATCGCTGATTACCCGGACTGGGATTGGTGGTCCCACGAGGTTGTGGGCGGGAAGTACCTGCTCAAGCCCGAAGGTGGCCTGCCCGCGTCAACCTATCTGCACGACCAGGAGTTGTTCGCCGAGCCAGTGGGCCAGCATCCCATTCTCACCGGCATCAACCGCATGCATCTTTGGGACGAGACCTACAAAGGCATGTGGATTTCGCCCCAGGTCAACGTGATTCTCAGAACCAACAATCCGACGAGCGATGGCCCTCTCGCCTGGGTCAGCCCCTACCAGAAGTCGCGCGTCGTTTACATCGAGCTCGGGCACGATCATCTGGCGCATCGCCATCCCGCGTATCAAAAGCTGGTGCGCAACGCCATCCGATGGTCGGGTGGAAGGCCCGTCGACAAGTAGCGCGGGTCCCCCTTGTGGATTGACCGCATGAGCAACCATGCCCAGACAACAGACCCAAAGGGCCCGCGCCAGTGCCACAAATTTGGCGCTGGCGCGGCGGCGTTTTGCTAAATCATTGATAAACCATGACATCGCAGCTTTGAGTAACTTTTACATTGTGCCTTTGTTTTCAATGACATCGCAGCTTCGTTTTGTCCAGAAAATTGTAATCGGCTCATTCCAAATCACA
>JBEKUI010000181.1:0-9893 GCA_049515175.1 Terriglobia bacterium | reverse complement strand
CTGATGGACCGGCACGCGCGTGAGCTGCGTCTCGCCGGCCCAGCGGCCGGTGAGATAGCTCAGCCGGTATCCCTCTCCCTGCGGCACCGACCAGACGCCGGATTGTGCGCTCTCCAGCGTGAGCGCCTGCTGCGTGCGGTTCTGAATCTCCGCCTGTTTGCGGATGATGTCATCGTGAGGATAGACGCGATAGCTGAGCTTCACGAACACGTCGTCCTGAATATCTTTGAGATAGATTACGAGAGCGTCGCCGTGGATTTCGTGCGAGGCGTACTTGAGAACCACGTCGCGATCGCCGTCGGCGCGCGTCAACTTGAGGCACGGCTCGTTGTACTGCCGCGCGCCCCAGGCGGGGTACTCGAGATTGGTCATCGTCTCCGGAGAATCGAAGGAAGCGTGCTCAGGCTGGAGTTTCGCGGCGGCAAGGTCCTCATCGCGCAGGAGTCTGCCGCCCCAGTAGATCTGCTGCAATTCCCCTCGCTCATTAACTCCCAGGACGTAAGAGGTGCGCTCGGTTTCGAGAACCCAGAGTTTCTTCTCGTTCAAGTAGCGAATGGGTACAGCCTTTGCGGCACGGGCCGGGCTCCACGCGCCCAGTGCGGAAACGATCATCAAGCCGCACACAATGACCGCGCGCCTGACCGAAGAAGTCTCTTTTTCGTCCATGATGTGCTTCTCCTTATCCAACCTGATCGAGGTCTTCCCGTGCGATTCATTCCGTTCGTGGCAGCGGGTTGGGCCAGCGAATCTCGACTCCCTGGGCCTGAATGAAATCCTGAAACTCCCCGAGCCTTCGGGGCTGATTCCGCACCTGCCGCGGCAGAACAGTGCGCGCCTTGCAGAACGCCGCCAGCAATCCCACCGCTTCGCCGATATTCCACTCCACGTGATGCAGCCGGAAACAACCGTTGGTGATATGCGTGACGCCAAGATTTTTCGCGGCAGGCAGAAGGTTCTCGACCCGGCGTGGGATGAGCGCGCCGAGAGGAATCTGGAAAGGCAGCGAGGCAACATCAATGTAATTGTCCCCACCCGTCGAGGGATGCAAGTCGATACGATAGCTTCCCACTCCCACGGAATCGGGGAACGGCTGGGCCCTGAGGTCTTCCCTCTTCGCGCCGGTCAGCTTGGCGCGCGCATCCACTCCGACATGCTGCTCGAGCACGGTGAACTCCGCCTTGATGCGTCGCGCCTCGCGGATGTAGGGAGCCATGGCGAGGCCGTCTTCGGTGCCCATCAGGTCGCCGCGCAGGCGCAGACCGCGCCAGCCGGCGCCGCCGTCCGGCCGGGGCGCTTCGGTCTGCAGCCAGTAGAGCAGCGACAGACTCAGCTCCTTGGCCTGCCGGAGGTGCTTTGTCGCCTCGGGCGCGGGAACGTCAATCAAGCTTCCCAGCCAGTAGTCGTTTTGCGGCCAGTTCACCAGTGTGATGTCGCTCGCGTAGGCGCCGGGGGCAAAGTTGTTGCGGTCGGCGATGCGGCGATAAAGCCAAAGATCCCTCTCCTCGCGGTGTTCCTTGCTGCGGGGGTCGATGTACCCCCTCGCACTTTTGAGCGTGATCGGCTCGCACCATGTCCAATCGAGCAGCCGCCCAGGCCAGGGTGGCGTCAACTCCGGGCGATAGTCGCGCCAAAACTCGTAGGACTCGGGCTTCGCGATGGTGTGGTCTTCGCCTTCAAGATAGTCCATGGCGAAACAGAAGGTGATTCCCTGCATGTTCTGCGGCGCGGGCGATTCTGGCGCGTGAAGTTCGCCGGTCTGGGCGCGAGATTCGGCTCCGGTCACGTACTCAACTCCCGCCATTGGCAGAAGATCGCCGAGTTCGGTGGCATCCACAAACCACGGTGCCTCCAGGACAACGCGGCGTCCGCTCCGTAGATTTTCAACCGTGACCGCATTGACCTCGTCGCCCTTGACGTCCGCCGCTACCGGCTTGTGGTGCAGGAGGACAGAAAGCCTCCCTGCGCTCAGGTGCGGCGAGAGCATCTCGCCCAGCACTGCCAGGGCCACACGCGGCTCGTGACAAAGGCGCGACACTCCACCATTGCCGGGATTCAGCGTCACTGCTGCGCGCGCCTCCGGCGTGAGCGGGTAATTCCTCCGGTAGTAATCTCGGACTCGTGCGCGGAAATCACGATAGCTGCGTGTGGCGCCGCAGGACTCAATCCAGGGATGCTCGTCGGGCGGCACCGCCTGCGATGTGAACTGGCCGCCAATCCAGTCCGTTTCTTCGGTCAGGATCACGTGCAGGCCGTTGCGCGCCGCCGCCAAAGCCGCGGCACAGCCACCCACACCGCCGCCGACAATCACCACATCGGCGCACCGCTCGCTGCCGGGCGATGGTGGGGGACTAAAGCCGCTTCCCAAGCCGTGCCGCGCCATGCCAGCGGCCGCGGCGCCCCATTCCAAACGCTGAATGAATTTACGGCGTCTCACTTTATTTCTCTGTTCAGTGGAGTTGTCCTTATTCCAGCTTTGACGCCTGCCACCTCACGTGCCAACTGCAAGCGCGCTTGGGCATCATACCAACTCTCTTCCATCCCTGACACCAACCAGTTAGAATTCCTGAGGTGCGCTCACGATTTCTCTTCATCGTTCGCATCGTGGCGGGGATCGCTTCCCTGGCGGTCATTCTCGCGCTGGCGAGTCGCGCGGTGCGCGACTGCACCGTCGCGCCCTACGTCTATGAGAACTGCCTGTGGATTGGCGTACGGGACACGCTGCACCTTCCGCAAAGCAAATTACTGCGCGCCGCAGCGCTGGAAACCGTCGGACTGGGTTTGCTGGCGGGAGTTTACCTGGTCTGCCGGTACGTGTTCCCCCGCCGCACCTCATAGGGCGGCGCTACAGCCTACTTGAAGATCTCCTGCAAAGCGGGTCGGGAGCCAAAACCAGGCTTCTCGATTCCCAGCGATTTGAGCAGCGTCGGGGCGACAGCGGTCATGGGGATGCGTCCGAGCTTCACGCCTTTCTTGATACCCGGTCCCCAGGCGATGAACGACGATTCCAGCCCCGCACGAAAGGGGAGATAGCCGTGCGTGCCGGCGGTTCTTCCTAATTGCCGCACCACTTCACCCGCCGCCCGGTCGTCGAAGCCCGCGCCGGAGGGCGCCTCGAGCGCCAATCGAATCGCCGGTTCCGCGCCGAGATCCTTGACCGCCGCCGGGCCGAGCTCGCCCCAAAGCACACCCTCGTCGCGCAGTGGCTGGAGCGCCGCCTCAACCTCGGACCGGAGGTTCTGCGACTCCGGCCAGTAGATGAAGAACGCGCCGCCGGTTGCGAGCGTCGCGATTTTTCCGCCCGTAACTTCTCCACCCGCGTCCACTTGCAGCAGTCCAGCCTTCGCCAACAAGACGTTGGGATTGATTTCGCGCTCGACGGGCAGGAAGCCGTGGTCGGAGACGATGAAGACGTCCGTCGAGTCGGCAAGGCCGGCAATCTTCACGGCGGTCAACAATTCACCGATGCGCACGTCGCTGCGTTCGAGGGTGGCGATAGCCTCCGCGCTGCGCGGCCCGTGCTCGTGCTCGGTCTCATCCAAAGCCGCCAAGTGCAGCAACAAGAGATTCGGCTTGTGCTTCTTCAGCACGAACGCCGCCAGGCTGGCGCGCGTCACGTCGTCATCCACTTCGGCTTTCGGCGGGCCCAGTTCCAGCCCTGCCTCGAACAGCAAACCCGGCGTGGCGAACTTGGCGATGTAGAGCGGGTCGCCCGCCGGCCCCTTTGCCGGGTCCCAAATCTCGGGAATATCCCAATTGATGCGGCCGCCGGTCGTGACCGGCCAGAAGACCGTGGCGGTGGTCAGACCGCTCTCGCGCGCCACATCCCACACCGTGGGCACCTTGATGGCGCTCGCGAACCAGAACCAGTCGTTTGGGTTCTTTCCCGCATGGCGTGAAGACAGATTCGAATAGACACCGTGCTCAGCGGGCATCCGTCCCGTCACCAGCGTCGTGTGCGACGGATAGGTCACCGAGGGATAGACACCCACCACGCCTTCCGCGTAGCTTCCCTCCTCCATCAACCGGCGCAGATTGGGCACGCGCAGGCCGACGGGCGGCGACATGTACCAGTTCGCGCCCATCCCGTCCACTGAAATCACCAGGACATGCCGCGCCGGCGGAGCCGATTCCGCTCTGGGGTTTTGAGCGCTGGCGTGCGACCGCAATACGCTGAACGATGCGGCCAATACCAGCAGCCCCGCAGCGAGCACCGCCAGCCGTTTCAATTTCAATCGCGCGCTTCCCTGCCCTACAATGATCTTGCACACGGTGATGAGCACGTTCACCTCGCAACCCGATTTTCGCGCGGCCAGCGGCCGGGCTCCGGCGGCTGCCTTCGCCACGGCGCTCGAACTCGCGCTAGTTTACGCGGGCATTTTACTCTACATCTGGCGCTGGCAGTTCACCTATCCGCGCGCCTGGATGGCACTTCTCGCCGTGGTTCTAGCCAGCCACGTTGCGCATGGCGACCGCCTGGCCGAATTGGGAATGACGTTCCACGGCTTACGCGCGAGCGCGCGATTCGCACTTCCGCTGGCGTTGGTTGTCTTCATGCCTGCGGTCATTTACGGTTTCGCGAGCGGGACCCTGCGGGTGATTCAACCAGGCGGGAGAACTCTCGTCTCGTTCTTCGGCTACGGGGTGTGGTGCGTTTTCCAGCAGTATTTGATGCAATCCTACTTCCACCGCCGGCTGATGGCCTTGACCCCCAACCGCCATCTCAGCTCGGCGCTCGTGGCGCTGATGTTCGGCGCGGCCCACATTCCCAATCCCATTCTCACCGTAGCAACAACTCTGGGCGGCTTCGCGCTGGCCGAGGTTTTCGCCCGCCACCGCAATATCTTTCCCCTGGCGCTCGCTCAGACCGTCGGCGGATTTCTGATCGCCGCCCTATCCCCCGCCGCCTCGATTCACAACATGCGCGTCGGGCCGGGATATTTCTTCTTCGGGTTGCGGTAGTCGAAACCCCAGGAAAAAACTTCCACGAGAAATGCTGCGGTGGGATTACCTGCTAGGCGGGAACTCGAACCAGGGCATAGAGGAACTCCGGCGCGAAATCTGCCCCGTTTGGCCAAGCGATCGTGCCCAGGCCGTCGTGCACTTGAAACTGCGCGAAGAACGCCGGGTCTCGCAGAGGTTCGAAGATTTCACCGTGCAGTTCACTCCCCAGATCCACATCGCCTTCCTGGCCGTCTGCGAATCGGATGTGAAGGACGTAATCCTTGATGTAGCGGGCCTCGATGACACGCGGGGTCATTCTATTACTCCAGCGGCGGGATTCTCTTCAACGGCCTGCTGTTCCTGGCCAGCAGCCAATTCTCTGCCAGTTCCTGCTTGTGTATTCCGTACCATTCAAGAACATGGCCCAGTGCACGCGGAGGAAACCGCCCGGACACCAGACCGCTCTCAATTTCGATTGTAATCTCAAATTCCCCATAAAAGGCGTGAAAATGAGCCGGCTCATGGTCACGATAAAACATGGCAACGACAATTCCCAGGAAGCGCGAGATCTCCGGCACCGTTCAATCATACGCGACAGAGCAATCCCGATCAATGAAAGCGATGCAAGAGTGGCTTCTCAGGAAGAACACTAGATGATTCGGTCAGCGCCCTGGAGGGCTTCGACGCGCTTGCGGAGGGCTTGAATGGCGCTGCGGGAAGGCACCGCAGGCTTGTGGAAGTGACCGGGGATTTTGTGGGCGCAATGCCGGCAAGTGCCGTCCTCATTGATCTCAATTCCGGTCACATCGTGCCAGGAGCGGCGCGCGACGATGCGCCGGCAGCCCGGGCAGATGGTATTCGCGCCGTCGGAGAAGATGTTCCCCTCATAAACATACTTCATTCCCATTTCCATGGCGATGCGACGGGCGCGGTGCAGCGTTTCGGGCGGAGTGGGCGGCTTGTCGCGGAGTTTGAAGTCGGGATGAAACGCCGTGAAATGCAGGGGGACATCGTCGCCGAGATTCTGGAGAACCCAGCCGCTGAGTTCTTTGACCTCTTCCGCCGAGTCGTTGAGGGTGGGAATCAGGAGCGTTGTCAGTTCGAACCAGACGCTCGTCTCGGCGCGCAGAATCTTCAGGGTGTCGAGCACCGGCTGGAGGTGGGTGAGAGTCTGCCGGGCATAGAAATTCTCGGTGAAGGCCTTGAGGTCCACGTTGGCCGCGTCGATGTGGTC
This sequence comes from Terriglobia bacterium, assembly GCA_049515175.1. Taxonomy (GTDB): domain Bacteria; phylum Acidobacteriota; class Terriglobia; order UBA7540; family UBA7540; genus JACQNR01. The sequence goes on along the minus strand of JBEKUI010000181.1, from coordinate 3,718 downwards.
GTAGATGTCGTGCAAGGCCTCGCGCGTGACATAGCCATTGGTGACCATGACGGTCTTGAGGCCCATCTCGTGCGCGACCTTGGCGATGTCGATGACGTATTCGCCCCAGATGGTGGGCTCGTTGTAAGTGAAGGCGAGGCTCGGGCAATGGTATTCGATGGCCGCGAGCGCCACGGCCTCGGGCTCGAGATGGAACGAGCTCACCTGGTCGGACTTCGACTTGGAAATATCCCAGTTCTGGCAGAAGAAGCAGCCCATGTTGCAGCCCGCCGTGCCCATGGAAAAGATCTTGGTGCCGGGCAGGAAATGATTGAGCGGCTTCTTCTCGATGGGATCGACCTGGACCGCCGCGGGCTGAGCGTAGCCAAGGTTGTAGAGTTTGCCCCCAAGGTTCTTGCGGATGAAGCAGAATCCCCCCTGGCCGTCGCCGATGTGGCAGTGGCGCGGACAGAGATAGCAGTGGAGCTTGCCGTCCGGCAAAGCCTCCCACCAGCGAGCTTCATGAAGCTGGCTTGCCGCTGCGTTGCTGGCCATTCGAATGCCCTGGGGATATTCTGTGCCTCGCGGGCGGTGGTGTCAATCGAGCTGCCCCGATGGTGTAGAGGCGAGTTTACCTCGCCACGTGGCGGCATAAAGCCGCCGCTACTTCTGCGGCGGGCGGGAGATGAGGAGAGCGCGCAGGGCTTCGAGAGCCTCCGGAGCGCGCAGGCTCATCCACTTCTCGTATTTCTCGGAGAGCCCTTCCAGGCTCTTCAGCATGAGAGGGTTCTTGAGGGCCTGGCGCGTGGGCGGCACGAGGTGCTTCATCTTCTGCCAGACGACCCAGAACTCTCCGGTGTTTTCGAAGAAGAGTTCCTCGTTGATCAGTCCGTGGTGGACGAGCGAGGCGGCCATGTCCCAATAACCGCTCACCATGCGGTAGTAGGCGTGCTCCTTCGTGCCGCGAGGGACCTGGACGGCGAAGTCCTCCGGTGAGTCGGCGTGGAACTTCTGGACGAACCATTCCCGGGCCTCGCGCAGCTTGGCCTCGCGCCGCAAGTCGTAGAGGCGCAGCAGCAGATCGGCATCGTGGTGGTCGGGGTGTTCGCGCATGAAAACCTCCAGGGAATCAGGCGGGGGCGGCCGGCTGCGGCGCGGCGGCCGCAGGCAGCTTGCTTTTCACCGCGTCGAGATCCAGCATCAGGTCGTGCGCCGTCTGATAGCGTTCCTCCTGCTTCTTAGCCAGGCAGCGCGCAATGACGAGCTCCAAATCGTAGGGAAGCTCCGCGTTCAACTGCCGGATGGGAGTGGGATTGGCGTGCACGACCTTGTAAGCCACCTCGGTGATCGCCTGTCCCGCAAACGGTTTCGATCCTGTAAACATCCAGTAGAGAACGATTCCAAAGGAAAAGATATCGCTCCGTGAATCGACCTGGCCACCCGTGATCTGCTCGGGCGACATGAAGGCGGGCGTGCCGACGAGCAGGCCGGTGTGGGTCATCTGCGTGCCCACTTGCTTGGCGATGCCGAAATCGGCGATCTTGGCCTTGCCCTCGGTGGTGACCAGGATATTCGCCGGCTTGATGTCGCGGTGGATGACGTTGCGGCGGTGCGCGTAATCCATGGCGTCGGCAACCTGCACGGCGATGTCGAGCGTCTGGCGCGTGGGGTGGCGCGCGGCGGAGCGGCCGGGAAACTGCGGCGCCAGCAGCTTGTCGAGGGTCATGCCCTCGATGAACTCCATCACCAGGTAGGGCTGGCCGTACTCATCCTCGTTCACATCGTAGATGGTCACGATGCCGGGATGGGACATCTGGCCGGCCGTCTGCGCTTCGCGGTAGAAGCGCTGCTTGTACTGCTCCATCTCGGCCGCGTCCTGGTTGCTCATGATAATCATCTTGATGGCCACGGTGCGGCCGATCTGCGGGTCGCGCGCCCTGTAAACTGCGCCCATGGCGCCACGCCCGAGTTCGCCGAGCACTTCGTAGCGCCCGATGAGCTGCTGGTCATCGGCGGCAGGCGCCGGCGCGGCAGCTGGCGCCGGGCGGGTCGCACCCGTCATGGCCCTGCGGATCGCGGCAGCCCCCGCCGTCATTTCCATGGGTGTCACGCGTGCGCGCCGCCCCGAGGGACTCCATTCGTACACCTTGAGATCGTCCACAACCTGGCCGGTGGCAGTAAAACCGCTCTGGTCGCCCAGGAGATCGTAAATCTCCTTGCCCAGCCAAAGCGTATCCGGGGCGCCGTGCTTCTGCATGTGGCCGGCCACGTCGATGACGTGGTCCGCCACCTTCTCGAGCTTGCTGTCCTCGTAGATCGCCACTTCGCCTTCGTTCAGGCCGCAACGGACGCGGAAGGAAGTGCGCAGCTTGTTTTCGGTGGCGTTAAAGTCCTTCAGGTCTTTCAGCACGGCCTGGCCGGCGGCCACCGCCAAGTCGAGCTGCAGGAAGCAGACCATGACGCCGTCGGGAATCCAGGCTACTTTCCAGGCGCCGTGCTCCTCGAAGATGCGGTTGAGCATCTCCTCATAAGCCTGAAAGGTGGCCGCAATGTTGGTCTCCTCCTCGCCCTGTTTCATCTTGGTCAATCCGACCACATCGATGGAGAGGAATGCGCAGCGCTTGCGCTTGGAGGATTTCAGCGCCGATTCGAGCTCGCGGTAACGCTTGAGAAGTTCTTCGCGGGAGCGCTTGGAGTCGAGCGGCCTGCCCGTGAGCTGGGAGATGAAGGTGTCTTCCTTTTCTTCCGTCTTCTTGGGTCCCAGCACCTTGCCGAGCGAATCCAGCACCCACTGGAAGCCGGCGTCGGCGCCCACCTTCAGGCCCCAAACAGCCAGCGCGATAACGAGGGGGAGAAAACTCCAAGACAGGAGCGGCGCCGGCCAGATGATTCCCGCCCACGAACCGATCTCGGTCAGCAGCGGGTCCCCGTAACGGTGGAGATAGACGACCAGTTGCAGGGTGTCCAGCTTGGGGGCGTGCGCAAACTGCAGCGCGAAGAGGGCCACGAAGCCACCCGCCAACGCCAGCAGCGCCCAGCCGGTAAGCCGCTGCACCGCGCGGAGCAGTTTCAGGACGATTGTCCCTGAGCTAGATGCCAACGCCGACCCCTCCGTCGGAATAAGATTCTGGCCCCATCTTCATAAAATCAAATGCCGATTGCGCCTGCTCCTCAGGCAGCGGATATTGACTCTGGCCCTTTGCGGGCGCACATCATAACACAGAATCATGCAATAAAACCCTTCGAACTCAGACCGTACCCGGGGCCGAAAGGGGGTCCCCGCACCCGGCAGGTCAGACCCCTTGCCGCAGGCTGCAATCCGCCACTACCCTTGAGCTTGCGAATCTTTTCCGTCCGCTTCCTTGGAGCGAGCCAGGTCTTCCAGCAGCGCCGCGACCTGGCGCGCCACCAGCTCACGCACGCCCCGGAAAGCCTCCAGGCCACGCCCGTACGGGTCCGGGATATTCCACTCGATCACCCGCCCCTTGAAGCCCACGGGGACAGGGCAAACGACCTCACATCCCATGCCGACGACGACGTCCATTTCATCCACCGGAACGTCGCGCAGCGACTTCGACCAGAGACGATCGACGGCGATGCCCTTCTCTTCCAGCACTTGCAGAGTTTCGGGCACGATTCTTCCCAGCGGGCTAGAGCCGGCGCTCCAGACCCGCACACGCCCATTGCCCAGATGGTTGGCCAGCGCCTCCGCCATCTGGCTGCGGCAGGAATTGCCGAC
>JBEKUI010000180.1:0-9945 GCA_049515175.1 Terriglobia bacterium | reverse complement strand
AACTGGTCCTCCCCGCAGATCACTCTCTCTTATCAAGGCGAGGGCGACGCTAAAGAGTTGGCGGTGAACCTCAGCCTGTCGGGTCTGGAGGCCGGCAAACTCACATCACAGGGTCAAATCACCTATGCCCGTCGGGAACTTGCGGCCCAAGGGCGGATTGAGGCTCGCCAGCTTGTCCTGCAAACGCCTGGAGGGACTCTCACCGGCCTTTCGATGTCTGCAGATTTTTCGGCAGACCGCGAGCGCATCCGATTGACCCCTCTCGAGGGAAGCGGTCTGGGCGGAAACCTCCGGGGCTCAGGAGAGATCTCGTTACGAGATTCACCGCTGCGATTCCTGATGCGAGGCCGTGTGGAGAATGTTGACCTGCAGCAAGCCCTCGACAGCCTCAACAAGCCGCGCTCGAAGTCCCTGCCGGTCCGAGTTACCTCGCGTGTAAGTGGCACCGTCGAGACGTCGTGGTCGGGAAAGTTCCGGGACTTCCACAGCCGATATGATCTCGCCCTCACGGCGCAACCCTCGCCCCTTGCGACGATGATCCCTCTTTCAGGCTCGGTGCACGGCTCGGCCCGTCTGGCGCCGGATCTGATTCTTGACGTCGAGGAGTCAAACCTGGAATCACGGGGGTCGAGGTTGACGGGCCAGGGAACCCTGGGACCGCGGGATACCAATCTGGCTGTCCAAGTCTCTGTGAACAATTTCGGAGAGTGGCAGCCTCTCTTCGAATCCTTGACGGGAAGCCCTGAACCCATCGTCCTAAAGCTCAACTCGCCCGCCGAGTTTCGTGGCGCCATCTCCGGCCCGTCAAGCCGACTAAGTGTCCGCGGACGTCTGGCGAGCGGTCCCTTCCAATATCAGGGTTGGAATTGGGACAAGTTAACGGCGGACTTGTACGGGGTGCCAGATAAACTGGAGATATCCTCCGCCCGCATCGAACACAACGGAAGTGCGCTGAATTTTTCTGGGATCCTTCCCCTCCAGGATTGGCGCATTGACAATAGCGGAGCGTTCCGGCTCTCGGTGCGCGCGGACCGGACCCGCGTGGAAGCCTTCACCAGCGCCAGGGGCATGCATCTCCCCCTGGCGGGGAATCTCAACGGACAGCTCGAATTCGGGGGCAGTCTGGCGGACGTTTCCGGCAAAGGGCATTTCGACATCCATGATGGAGGTGCGTACGGAGAGTCTGTAGATTCATTTTCCTCGGACATCCAGGTTGTCCATTCAAAATGGGAGTTCGCGGACGTTCGAATGGTGAAAGGGGGAGGAACCGCTAAGGGGCAAGCTGCACTGAATCCCTCGGACCGCACGTTTCAGGCAGAGTTTCGGGGCTCAAACTTCAACCTGTCGGATTTCCAGCGTGTCGGTGAGTTCCTGACCCCTGATTCACAATCCCAGCTGCAAGGGAAAGGGAGTTTTGATCTACATGTCGGCGGGCCGATGGACAACCCGACGGTTGAAGCCTCGGCGACCGTGCACGACATCGTGGCGCGTGGCGTTCCGGCAGGTAACCTCAGAGTCCGTTTCGGTCGGGGTAAAGATCAGATCCGCCTGGGGGGAGATTTCTCTGGGGCGGGCGGGACGCTCGAATTCGCTGCCACAGGTCCGAGTTCTCCTGACCCTACCCTGGAACTGACTGGCAAGTATTCCACGCTTCAGCTCCAGCCGTGGGTCCGCCTGCTCTCCCGCGGAAAGGCTGGGCCGGAAATGACGGCGAGTGGAACGCTCAGCGGCAAGATTCCTCTTAACAACCCTGAGCTGTTGGAAGTCGGGATGCAAGCTCAAGAACTGCGAATTGCCTACTCTAAGCTGGCCTGGACCAATTCCGGACCGGTCCGCGCCCATTACTCACGCGGCCGCCTGACCGCAGAACGGTTCCGACTGAGCGGGCACTTGACAGACCTCACGGTGGAAGGAGGCATCGGCTTCGGCCAGCAAGGACTCTTGTCCCTTGCGGTGGAAGGAAGCGCGGAGGCCAAGCTGCTGGGGTTGCTTGATCCCTCTCTTGAGGCCAGCGGTCCGTCCACCCTACAGCTTCGTGTCACGGGTAGCCTGCTCCGTCCATCCATTACCGGCACGATCCGCGTCCAGGACGTGACAATGGGGTACGGCGACCTGCCTTTCCGCATCACAGGACTCGAAGGGGAAGTCTCTCTGGAAGGAGAGCGTGCTACCCTGCGTGGACTGCGGGGCACCAGCGGCGGGGGAGCTGTGACCCTCGGCGGGTTTGTGACGTTCGGGAGCACGCCGCGCATCAATTTGGAAGGCGACCTAAAGCAGGTTCGGATTCGCTATCCGGCAGATTTCACTTCCCTGCTCGACGGAACGCTCCGGCTATCGGGCACGCAGGAGCGGAGCCAACTCAGCGGCGACCTGACAGTTCGCCAGGTGTTTCCGGCAGAGAATTTCAACTGGCTGGCACGAGCGGGGGAGTGGGGTGCCTCACCCGCGTCGAAGGGCCCCGCCATGGCGTCGACGTTTGCACCCAGCGTCCGGCTGAACGTGCAACTCAGTTCAGCGCCAGCGGTGCGCTTTGAAGCTCGTGACCTGCATCTCGTGGCGGACATTGAGATGCGATTACAAGGCACCCTGGCCAACCCTGTCGAGGTTGGAACGATTGAGATCTTGAGCGGAGAGGCGGTCGTCCGAGGAAACCGTTACTCTCTCCGACGTGGTGACATTCGGCTGACGAATCCGTTCCGTACCCAGCCGATTCTAGGTGTCGAAGCCCAGACGCGTGTCCAGCGCTATGATTTGACAGTGAATGTCTCCGGGCCGTTTGATCGTTTAAAGATCGCCTATCGTTCCGACCCTCCCCTGCCGACCGAAGATATCGTTTCGCTCCTGGCGTTCGGTTACGCGCGCCAGCAGGAAACCATGTCAACGGGTACAACGCATCCGGTCTCTACGGTGGGAGCCAGCGCCTTGCTTTCCGAAGCTCTATCGACCCAGGTCTCCGGGCGCATCCAGCGGCTCTTCGGTGTCAGTCGCATCAGGATCGATCCAAACATCGGCGGCGTGGGAACGACCGGGGGTGCGCGCATTACGGTCGAGCAGCAAGTGACACGTGACCTGACTCTGACTTACGTGACCAACACCAGTTCGTCCCAGCAACGCCTCATTCAGTTCGAGTGGGCGGCGACAGAAAAGGTCTCGGTGCTGGGTGCCCGCGATCAGAATGGCATTTTTGCAATGGAATTCAGATTCCGTCAACGATTTCGGTGAGACCCCAGAGAATGGAATTTCCGAGCGAATTCGCCCCTTCACAGGCCCCTTTGGCATCAGGCAACAATGATTCCGTTGAGTGAGTCAGCCCATTGCAGCACCGGGAATGCCTTGGGGGGAAGGTCGTCTCCCGAAGCCAGCCTCGTTCCGGAAGCTTCTTTTCACTGCAGCGGGTGTTTTCAGCGTGCTGGCGGGCCTCTGGACGCAGGTCAATCGCTGCTCGCTCCAGGTACCTGGAGCGAGGTCCTTTTATCCATCTCATCTGCATACCAACACGCTACCTCAGAGTGTCACCCCTCATTCTGGACGTGAACAGGATGACGCATTTTCACTCCAGGTCTTCACTCGCCGAGATCCACGACGCGCGAGGTCGAAGGTCAGGGGGGAGAAAGGCTGGGGTCGAGCTCGCGGGCGCGGCGGAATTCCACAGAGGAATCTGCACGGTCGCCGTTGCGTTGCAGCGCCAGCCCCAGGTTGTAATGGCCGCGGGCGTCGTCAGGTTTCAGTCGAAGCGCTTCTCGAAATTCCGTCACCGCCCCCCGCACGTTTCCGCTCTCGAGCAATGCCAGACCCAGATTGTTGTGCGCCTCGGCAAATGCCGGGTTCTGCCGAACGGCAAGTCGGAATTCCCTCACGGCGTCTGCTTTCTCGCCCAGGCCCAACAGGCTGAGTCCGAGATTCAGTCGTGCGTCGAGGTAATCCGGGCGCAGGGCGAGCGCTTCGCGGAATTCGGCCACCGCCCGCGGAGCGTCCGCGCTCTGGGCGGCGGCGAGACCGCGGTTGTAGTGAGCCTCGGGCAAGTCCGGCGCCAGCGCCACGGCTTGATCAAATTGTTCCAATGCGGTCTTGCGGTCGCCCTGCTTCCAGAGCAGCTGTGCCAACACGATGCGCGCGTCAACATAATCGGCCTGGAGCTCGATGGCCCGGGCGAGGTTGCTGCGGCCCTGGTCGGTGTCGCCCTTCGCGATCCACGCGAGTCCCATCAGGGAAAACGCCACAGGATTTTCGTTCCAGAGTTCCAGCGCGGCGCGCGCCTCGCGCAGAGCGCCTTCCGGATCGTGCTGTTGCAGGCGCTCGGAGGCGGATACCGACAGGCTTTTGGATTGCGCCAGGTCCTTGCGAAACTGGCCGAGCGCCGCGAGGTTGCGCAGGTCCTTCCCCGCTGCCTCGCGCTGTCCCGCCTCGCGCAGGAGGATGGCGCGATTGTAGCGGGCCTGCTCGTAGTCCGGCTTCAAGCTAAGCGCCGCCTCAAATTCTGACAGTGCCCCTTTCGAATCGCCTCGCGCCCGCAGGGCAAGCCCGAGTTGGTAGTGTGCCTCAGGATCGCGTGGCGCCAGACGGGTTGCCTGCTGGAATTCGTCCATTGCCTCGTCGGCCTTCCCCTGACGGCGGAGAGCAATCGCCAGGCGCAAATGCGCTTGCGCAAAGTCCGGTCGCAGGGCGGTGGCCTGGCGGAATTGAACGCTCGCACCTTCCAGGTCTCCGCGCTGGCCGAGCGCGAGACCCAGATTGAAGTGGGCCTCCACAAGGGCCGGGTCGAGCTTCACCGCTTGCCGAAGTGCCACAACGGATTCTTCCAGATTGAACTTCCGCAATAAGACCACACCGAGCCCAAGGTAAATGGGGGCAGAGGCAGGCCGCAGGCGCGCGGCCGTCCGCAGAGTCTCGATAGCCTGGTCAAGTTCGCCCGCTTCATCCAGTGCGATGCCGAGATTGTATTGTACCTCCGCGTAGTCGGGCCGAAGTTCGACGGCGGCACGAAATTCCCGTATCGCCGCAGCGCGATCGCCCTGTCGCGCCAGCGCAATGCCCTGCCCAAAGCAAACGATCCGCCGAATCCAAATGAGGACGGCCCCGCTGAGTTCTCTTGAGCACAGTCAACTGGTGGCGCAGCGCAAAGACTTCGACTTGTAGAGCGGCTCAGGTTCCAAACCAAAAGCGAATGCTGATCAGGAGCGAAACAATTATGCGGCACATGGGTTAGGAAGGTTAGCAGCCGAGCGCGATAAGATCAATGATTCCAATCTGAACGGAGTTTTTGGTAGGGACAACAGCTACGTTGAATACAGACGAATCCCTATGGCAAACCCAAGCGGTGCAGGCCGAACATCCTGCACCGCCTCGAGCCGACCGAACTGCGGGGTATCTAAAAGGAGATTTTAAGCGCCAGCTGCCCGATCCGGGGATCCGACTGCACGCTGCCCACCTGACCAAATCTACTGGAAGTAACGGTCCCGGAGGGATTGCCAAACTGCGCGTGGTTGAAAACGTTGAAGAACTCCGCTCGGAACTCGATCGACGTCCTCTCGGTCATGCGCGTCAGCTTATGGAGGCCAAAATCCCAGTTGTTCAAACCCGGGCCATGGAAGAAACGTCGATTGGCGTTACCGACTACACCCAATTCCGCCGTGGAGAATCCGCCGGTGGAGAAATACGCGTGGTCGGCGGAACTCCGCGGGTCGGAGAAACTGATAGGCTGGCCGTCGTAATTGGGTCGGTCCACGCCGCCACATCCACAAAGCGATCGGTCACCGCTGGCACTTAACGTGATTGGCAAGCCCGTAGTGAAGCGCGTGATGCCTGCGATCTGCCAGCCATCAAGGAACTTATGCAGCGGCCCGCTGCCGGACTTCGCCAGTTTTTGGAAGGGCAAGTCGTAGCTGTAGCTGACCACGAAGTTGTGCGTCATGTCAAAAGCGGATAGCGACTTGCTAACCCGGGGGTTGTAAGGGTTGACGTAGTCGTTGAAGCCCGAGGCGTTGTCGAGTGATTTCGACCAAGTATAGGCACCGAGCAACCGCAGGGCTCCCAGCCTTTTTTCCAGGCTGATTTGCAGGGAGTTGTAATTCGAGTTGGCGATGGTCGTTTCATAGGTGTTGTTGAGGAAGTCGAGCAGGCCCTGCGTCGCGTAACGACCCGAGGTGATGGAATAGGGCCGGGTTCCAAAAGCGTCCACGCCGAGCTCGTACACCCCGTCGCCATTGAGGTCGTAGACTTGGTCTTCGCCGTTAGGACCACAACCCTGATCCGGCCCGAGGAGTTGACGGATTTGAAGACAACGGGACGCGTTACCTGGGTTGGAAGAAGTCTGGGCAATCAGGTGATGTCCGCGCGTTCCGACATACGCCATCGTCAGGATCATGGAATTGCTGATTTCACGTTGGAGGGTGAAATTGAAATGTTCCGCGTAGGGCAGTACGTTGTCGGTCTTAAATCCCGGTGAGCTGGCAATGGGCAAGAACTCGGGCCAGATGCCCGTGGCTCCGGGGCGAGGAATCGAGAATGGGAACCGTTGTCCCGGGTCGTTGCCATGCCGGCGGTCCTTATAGGGTTCCTCCATGTAAACCTCGGTGGGGCTTACGTAGAAAAGCCCGAACGGAGCGTCGCCCACCTCGATGAAGAGCGTCAGGTCTTCGATAGCGGTGTAATAGATCCCGGCAGCCCCACGGATGCTGGTTTTGCCCGGCCCGCCGAATATCTTGCCCAGTACGCCGTCACTGAAGCTTGGCGAGTAGGCGAAGCCCAGGCGCGGCCCGAAGTTATTGTAGTGCGTCGGTGACAGCGTCTTGGGAATTCCCGGGTCACCCGGGAAGACCCAGCCGGTGGGCGCATCCGGATAAACCTTGGATTGCAGGCCTGGGACAAATGCTTGAGTCTTGCCCTGCGTGTCATAGAAGGGCTGGCTGACTTCCCAGCGCAGTCCGTAGTTGAGGGTAAGGTTCGGTTTGATCTTAAAGGTATCCTGGCCGTAAATCCCACCGTACCTAGTGCGGGAATCCAGGAACTGCCGGCTCGATTGGTTGAAAAGGTCAGGCGCGCCGATCAGATAATCGGCGAAATCGTTCCCGGTTTCGTTCCCATAGAACTCGAAATAACCGTTGGACGTGTAAGTGTTCCGTTCGTTGATCTGGAAGTAGCGGAACTCGCCGCCGAACTTCAGCGTGTGTTTACCCACAATTTTCGAAAAGTTCTCGGTAGCCTGAAAGGTGTTGTTGAACTGGCCGGTCGTTCCGTCGGGTAAACCGAAGCAATCACCGTAGGCGCCGTAAAGGCATGTCAGGGCCACGCCCTCGGCCGCGGGATCAACGGGAATGATGCCCAGCCCGCCCGAAACGTAACCGAAATCGGTGACCTTGCCCAATCCTCCGGTGGGCTTATTTAAAGTGAGGGAGGAACGCGTGAAGTTGAAGCGCGCTTCATTTACCGCCGTGGCGCCAAAGTTGCGCGTGTTGCTGACATTGAACTGCTGGGCGCGCGAAGGCGTCACCGCCGGAAAGCCCGGTACGTTCGCTACGGCGGGGAAGGGACGCAAAACCTTCGCGTCGTCAAAGTGGTAATAGAACGCCCAGTTGCCCGTGAGTTGGTTGTTGAAGTCGATGCGCTGGGCCCACTTATCGTCGCGCACGGTCTCTTTCTCGGCGGTGGTGGAGAAAAAGGGCGCGCCGTTGATGGACGCAATAGGGTTGGGGATGAATTTCAGGGTTTTCACTGGGACCGGCGACCACGCCGACTGAGGAATCACCTGGCCGGGAAACACGCACATCCCGGCCTGGGCGTCAGCTAGCGTGTTGCAGCCGTCGACCCAGTACGGCTCGCCCGACGTCACGGTGTAAGGCAACCGTTGGCTCAGGACCTCATCCATCGTGTGGTTGCCTGGGATATTGTCGCCTCGCACGATCCCGGTGAGTGCGGGGAATCCTGTTATGTCAGCATCCGAGAAATCACCGGTTCGCTCCGCCAGCGAAGGTACCAGAACCTGGCCGCTGGAAACGCCACGCACTTGTCGAGTGCCCTGGTAATCGCTGAAGAAGAAAAGGCGGTTTTTGAGGATCGGCCCGCCCCCGACGCCCCCAAACTGGTTGCGTTTTAGGGCTCCGCGTGCCGTCCCCGCCAACTCCTGCCCCGTGACGGGATCAGCCTGGTTGTAGTCAAAGAAACCGCGGGAGTCGAGTTTATCGTTGCGCAGGAATTCAAAAGCCGTGCCGTGGAACGTATTGGTACCGCTTTTGGTGATGGCGTTTACAATGGCCCCGGAAAATCGGCCGTATTCAGCGTCAAAGGAGTTGGTAATCAAGCGGAATTCCTGGATCGAGTCGAGCACGGGCACGATGGAGGCTCCGTTGTTTCGCCCCTCTTCTACGTCGCCGCCGTTGATCAAGAATGAATTCGCGGCCTCTCGCTGGCCGTTCACGGATATGTTCCCGGCGTTGCCGATACCGGAAACGGGCCGGTCGGTCACTGCTGCGCTGGACCCGATGGGCACCACGCCCGCTTGTAATCCGAGCAGGTCGATGTAACTGCGCCCGTTAAGCGGCAACGTAGTCATCTTCTTGTCTTCGATCACGTCGCCGAGTTGTGTGCTGGTGGTTTCCACCTGAGCCGCTTCCGCCGAAACGTTGACCGACTGCGAGATGGCACCCACGACTAACTGAAAATCCGCACGATAGCGCTGGTTGACCAGCAGTTTCAATTTGGACTGCGAGGACTTCTGAAATCCTTGTGCCTCGACTTCGACGGTGTAGTTATCGCCCACCGGGACTGCCATGAACTCGAAGGAACCTGCCGTATCGGTTGTCGCCGTGCGGTTGAACCCCGTGTCGGGGTTGTGCAAGGTCACCTTCGCTCCGGGAACCGCTGCACCGCTGGGGTCGGTGACCGACCCTAGAACGGCCCCGGTCACATCCGCGCGCAAGGCCGGCGCTAACCAGAGCAGAGTGGCAATTAACATGGCTGGTGCAATACGCCTCATTCGCTCGTTCATCTGAACCTCCTCATGCAACAAATGCATCCCCAAGCGACGAGCCAGATTCGAGGTCTCCTCGCTTGGAGCGGTTGAGCACAGCGGTAAACTTACCGTGACCCGACGCGGACGAATTGCAGGGTGAAGATTGCTTCCCGGAACCGTCCGAATATTTACGCCAGAAGCGACAGGGTGTCAAGCAGGAGTTTGTGCCCAGACAAAGCAGGCATGGCACGAACCTGTGGTATAAATGTCCCTCGGTGCGACGTTAAGGATTGGGCAGAACAGTCGAGAAGAATTGTTGCCTGTCAGGAATCGAACGGGCAGCGGATAGAAGAAAAGACTGCCTCGGATTGCGTCACAGCGGAGGTGGGTCAGACGATTTTGGGCTCTGGACTCGGATGCAGATGGAGAAGAAGGACAGTATGTCGCATTGTCGGAGTGAGGGCCGGCCCATTGTGTCGGACAGCGAACCTCCGAGGTTGACCCGCCGGGATGCACTGGGGCGACTTCTGGAGCTTGCGGGAGCAACGACCTCCGCCTGGCTCGCCTCACTTGCATTCGGGGCGAACTCGGGCGCTCTAAGTTCCGCGCAAGTCGTTTCGCAAGCCCTGCCACCGTCGTATTTTTCCGCGGAGCAGAAAGTCACTGTGTCCGCCCTAGTGGACCCGATTATTCCCGATGACCCAGTTTCCCCAGGAGCGAAGACTGCTGGAGTGGCAGATTACATTGACTTCGTCGTGTCCCACGCCCCGGCGGAGGAGCAGCAGGCCTGGACGGATGGCCTGCGGGCGCTCGACGAGTGGAGCGAAGAACGCCACCGCAGCGCCTTCCGGAATCTCAGCGGCGCCCAGCAGGAGGAACTCATCCAGGAGATGGCGAGCGAAGAGCAATCTCCTCGGACGCCTCGAGGGAATTTTTTTGCGCGCGTCAAGCACATTGCCGCGGAAGGCTTCTACACGTCCAAGATCGGGCTGATCGAT
>JBEKUI010000179.1:0-9960 GCA_049515175.1 Terriglobia bacterium | reverse complement strand
GTTGAGAATTACTCCCTTCGGCTCACCCGAGGTTCCGGAAGTGTAAATGATCGTGACGGCGTCGCGATCGGCGAGCGACGCGGGCGGATCATTCACTGCATTCTCGCTCTCGGCAGCAAAGACGTCGTCCAACAGAACCGCGCGGGGCGCGTCATTCCAATTCGCGAGCACACTCGCGCGCAGAGTTTCATCGCCGCAGACAACGAGCGCCGGCGAGCAATCCTTCATCATGCCAACGAGTTCACTGGGGGCTTGGCGCGAATAGAGCGGCACCGCAATACCGCCTTCGGCCATGACGGCGAGATCCGCGGCGGTCCAGCGGATACTATTGGGCGCCAGCAGCGCGCAGCGGTCGCCTCGCTTCAGCCCGGCCCGGCGGAGGAATCCGCGCGCCTGCGCGACCAGCCTCCCGAGCTCTTCCCCTGTGACGGAAACGATCTGCCCGTCGCGCGTCTCCTGCAGGGCAACCCGCGAGGGAGACAGCTTCAAGCGCTCGATGATGTTTTCGAGAAAGTTCATGATCGCGGCCACAGAGGCACAAAGGAAGTGAGTCACTGGTTCATCAGGACAGTCAACTACTTCCTCTGTGTCTCTGGGGCCATCTCGTACGTCTCCAGCAGACTGCGCAGCGTGGGGCTGAGGGGCGGCAGGTAGTCCTCCCAGGAATACACACCGCTGCGCACAGGGAACTCCGGATAGCGTCGCTGCAAATGGCGCTCGAAGAAGACTCCCATGCGCGCCATCAATTTCAGATTACGGGTTACGGTGCGCCCGATCCCCTCGCGCAGCGCGTCCGCATCGCGGCGCAAAGTCTCCAGGATCTCCAGCAGCTTCGTCTCCAGCTCGGGTTCGTCCACTTCCAGGAGAAGATGCTGGTGGCCGCGCTCGCGCATCAGGTTGCGAATGCGCTCGTCCATGGTCACTCCAGCGGAAGGCACCAGCGCCGGCATCGCCGTCACGATGCCGTGATAGCGCGAGGAGACCATGTAGTGACAGGCACGGAGAATGCTCACCAGTTGATACATGTCGTAATCGTCGGAGGTGAGCACCGGCACTCCGCCCAGCCGCTCGGCGAGCTGGCGGCAGGCCTTCGTGTCCAGACGTTCCATCGCCACCAGAACCACTTTCACCGCGTGCCGCTGGCGGAAAGCGCCGACGGCGCGCGCCATCGAGCCGAGGTAATGTTCGTAGGCGGCGGCCTCCTTCGCTCCCCAGGTGTGAAAATAGACCGTGCGGTACTGCGTATCTTGGTAGGCGCCGGCCAGGGTTCGTGCCGCAAGTTTGAACACCGATGCCTTGACAGGCCACCAGAAGGGATTGATGGGGCAAACGACCAGGACCGGCGTCGAGCCGTCCCAGCCCGCCTCGCGCAGAATCCTCTGACCGAATTCCGGCCCCAGCGGCTCGAACGTCCAGGCGGTATCAGTCCCCAGCTCCGTCGAGACGCCGAGCTTGCGGAGCACGTCCATCGACTCTTCATTGCGCGTGATGATAAGCGAGTCCCGGCAGAACCGTCGCACCATGCTTTGCAGCATCGGGTCCATGTTGCCGGCCTCGGCGCCATAGCCCACCGAGAGCTTGTTCATTGCCGCCGCGATCCCCAGTGAGCCAATCATCATGGTGGTCAGCGCGTTGGCGAACTTGCTCTTGAACATCGAGCCTTCGCACGCCACGACGCCGTCGTGGCGAGGGATTTCGCGCCCGAGGAACGGTGGGAAGACATCCGGCAGCCTGACCTGACGTGTTCCAGCGAAATAGCCCCGCGTGCGCGCGAAGTTCTGGGACATCACGCTGAACTCAACCCGGTCGGCCCCAAGAAGGTGACGGAGCTGGCGCAGCATCTCCTCGACGCGGACGTCCGCACCCGTGTTGCGCGTGCCGTTGTAACCGGCGAAGAGCAGCTTGAGTTTCTCTCCGGGCTGCCAGGGCTTGCCGCCGCCCAGAATCCACTTCAGCTTCGCCAATTCAATCGAGCCGCCGACCCAGGCTTCCAGAACCAGGTCCATCATGGCGCGAGACTCCGAGGCAGCCACAGAGACACGGAGGCGCAGAGAAAGTGAATCATTGGTTCATCGGGACGCTGAATCATCATCAAAGACCACCACCGACGCAAAGGACAACAGTCTAATCCCGCACTGACTCACTGGCCAAATTCCTCTGTGTTTCTGTGCCACTGTAACTAATCCTCCGGCCAGGGCCTGTAGGGATAAACAAAATGGTGCTCACGGCTGAACTTGAACAACGGGTAGCAGTATTTCGAAAACGGCTCCGGCGCCTGGCCCGTTTCCGAGACCACCCGCGTGTTGTCGAACACCGTATTGTAAGTGAGGTATGGCAAAAACACTTTCATCAACGACACGACGTGTCCAACGGCACTCCCACGCCAGCCGGCCAGCCAGTTGACGACGGCGCGCAAAGGGCCTTCCAGTCCGGGCACAAAGAGCGGCGGCATAGCACGGCGCGCCGCGGCCAGCACGCCCGTCAGCTCATGAAAAGTCTGCGAGGCCTTGCCCGACGACAGATGGTACACGTCATAAGCCGGCTTCTCTTTCTGGTGCAGCGCCACAATCGCATTGGCAACGAAGTCGACATTCACGATGTCGAGCCGGTCCTCCGGCCGAAACGGCAGGATGGGAAGCTGCGCGAGAAACACAAACGCCCGGACCATATCAAATTGCGTCGTCTCGCCGTGCCGGCTGTCGCCGAGAATGATGCTGGGCCGAAAGATGGTGTAGGAAATATCCGGCAGCAACTCACGCAGCATGTGCTCGCTGAATTTCTTGGTGCGCGCATAGGGATCGTAATCGGTGCGATTCCAATCGATCGCCGCGTCTTCCTGCACAACCTCATCCTGCCGCTGGCCGGCCACGGCCACGGTGCTGACGTGACTGAAGCGCCGCAGGCCGTGATCCGCCTGAGCGCGGCGCGCCAGGTTGATGACTTCCAGCGACCCGCGCAGATTCACGTTGAGGCACGTCTTCTCCGAACGGCGATTGAGCGACGCCGCACAATGAATGATCGAGTCGGTGGAGCGCACCAGACGGCGGTAGTCCTCCTCGCCGAGCCCAAATCGAGGCTCCGTCAGGTCGCCCCGGAAAACTGTGATGCGCGTCTTTAGGAAGGGGTAAAACCGTTCAAAATCGAGATGAAGCTGGAGGGCGTTCCACAGGCGGACCTCGGCTTCGCGCGAGTCCTTCGCGCGCACCAGGAGGTTCAGCGGATCGGCGCACCCCGTCAGCAGATTCGCCGCGACATGCGCCCCCAGATATCCTGTGGAACCCGTGATGAAGGTGGCCATACGCTAGCGCGGTATTCTATCGTGAAGAACGCGCGAACCATGAGTGGTTTTTTACGAGGAGGGAATTTCAAATCGCGGGGTTTTCGGCGTGTCCCGCGATCATTGGCTCGGACCGTGGCCGCCCGAAAGCACCTGTCGGTGACGGTCGATCCAATAGCCCCAGGGCACCAGGCCCCACAGGGTTAGGCTTCCCCACTGCAATGCCTGAACGCTTGGGGGCGGAGGTGCGAGGATACTGGCGAGATAGCCCACGGCGAGAAACCCAATCAACCCGGCCAATGCGAATCGGCCGGTTCGGTCACGTGCCGCCGTCGAGCGCAGGTAAATCCAAACCCCCAAAGCAAACATTCCCGCCTCGACCGCAACGGTCGCGCCCACTGACCGCCAGAGCCCCAGCCCGATCAACACCGACCCACCCGGAAAGAGCGGCAGGTCCGGCCTGTGCACCACCGCATCGAGGAGCCAATGGCTCAGAACGCATGCTCCCACCACCACAGCGCCGCGGAGGTTTCGCCGAATCCCGAGGTAGATTCCCCCCAGGGCGACGGACCAGCCCAGCACCGTCGCCAGGCTGTGGCTGATGGGGTAATCGTAGAAATCCAGCGGCGTGACGGCAGTGTTGCCGGGAGCAATGCGGACGTGTTCGATGCCCAGGATCAGCAGGACCGGCCAGAGAAGATCGAGAAACTGGCTGGCGAGGAAAAGAGTGCCCAGCGAAGTCTTCGGAGAAGCCTTCTTCGCCGCTAGCCCGACTGCGAAATGCCCGATGAACATCGCGATCGCGAAAGGAAGCCCGGCGCTTATTCGGCCGGCGGCGGATTCTGGCTGGCCAGCAGGAACACGTGGTGCGGCTTCCCGGAGAGGTCCAGCTTTACCGCCTGGCACAAGCAATTGAAATTCTTCCCGTCCTTGGTGCGCGCAGAAAACTCACCCCGCCACTGGCCGTGCTGGTTCAATTCCTCCATGGCCTGGTCGACCCGCGCTTCGCCGTCCTCGCGCGGCGCGTTGTGGAGAATGGAGAGGTGCCGGCCCATCAGTCCGCCCTGGGGATAACTGAACAAACTGTCCTGCGCGGGATTGGTCAGGTTGATCAGCCCGTGCTCATCCACCAGGCAGATGCCGAAGGGCAATGTCTCGAAGATGCGCGTGTGGATGCGCCGCTCCACGCCCCTCGAGGTGCGGCGGGTGGAGTCCCGGTAAAGGAGCAGCGCCGCCACCAGCACCATCCAGATGCTCAGTAAGGCCGCGAACGGCGTCAGCATTTCCACCTTCTTGACGGCGGCATAGGCCGTCGCGTAGAAGCCCGGGAGATGGTCCGATTCGTACTTCTTCATTTCCGCAAGGAGCGGTTGAATCACCTCAACCTGCTTTTCGACCTGCCCGTCGTATTCGATCTGTTTCTCCGGTTTGGAGCCTTCTTTCGAGTGGAGGTCAACCGCCTGCTGCAAAACCTCCAGCGTCTTGTTCACCGCGGGCTCGAGCTTTTCGACCCGAGCCTGCTCTGCCGCGTCATCATGCACCAGACTCACCAGGTGTTGTATCGACTTCTTCATCTTGCCCACGGCTTCTTGATAGGAAGCCAGCGTCGCGCCCGGCCGGTCAGCCTCAAATCCGCCCACGGTGGTTCGAGCCTGTTGGAGCGCCGCAGACAGGGCCTCGGTTTCGCGCACGATCTCGCCGGCCGCCGACACTCGGCGATGGCTAATGACCACTCCCTGCACTGCCATGAAATGGAGCGAATCCGCCACGACGAGCACTGGCACCGCCATGAGGTAAGCAATTACGAGTTTTCTCAGGGTCGCTGGGTTCATAGTACCTCGGGCTCAGTTTACGAGACGACGGCCCGCCTCCTCCCCACTGGCCGAAACCGCCAGAAGGTGCGTGCCGAGTTTCCCGTTAAGATAGCAGGCGAGAAGCCCAAAAAAAAGACGTTCCATAAGGAACGTCTTTGAGGCTTACAGAATATAACCTGGCGACTGGAAATGGAAGCGCGACGTTTTGGTTATTGGCGCCGCCGCGCTTCCCTGGTTAACCCGTCCGGTTGCCCCGAATAGGCTCAATATCCGAAGCAACTCCCGCGCGTCAAAAGATCCGCTTACAGATCGAAACCTTCGATCCCCGCTCCCAGCAACAGACATTGCTCTTGAATCTCGCGACACTCCGGACAATCCGGATTGAACTTGATCCAACCGCACTTGACGCACGGTGCAACAACTGCTTCCTGGACATCAGGGGTCTCGATCATCGGAGTCTTCCTTCCCGCAGGTTCGACGCTTTTCGATCCCTCCACGGTCAACTTTCGAGAGGGATTCTGCGCTTCCTCGCGCCTCCCCACAATGACGCGCGGGTACCAGTACCGAGGTACTGGGCGCATGAATACTGGCTTGGAAGGGCTCCGAACGAGACATTGGACTGCTTGAGGACTCTTCGACGAAGGCCTCAGCCTTCCACTTCGAGCGTCACGGGGATCATGTTCGGTCCGTAGAATCGTCCGCCGCTGGAGAAATCGCCTGCGACAAACATCCAGAAGGTTCGCCCGTCGCTGGAGATGAACTTGCTCGGAATGCAGGGATTATACCAAGCCGGCGGATGCGAGAAGGCGACGACGATTGAGCGGCATGGTCTCCTCGGATTGCGGTGTTTCCCGGCCAGGCTGGGCTCTGTCAGCTCCTCGGCGTTTCCGCAGCAGGCAATTCCAGGCGGAACTCACGGCGCGGGCGCTCTTCCAGCGGCCGGCCTTCGATGAGCGGGTAGGTCCACTTCCTCAGGGCCGGCACGTGCAGATTGATCCAGTAGTCCCACCAGTCGATGAAGTGGGCGTCGTAACCGAAGGCCGCTTTTTCCGTGGCTGGTAGCGCAGCCGAAAGGATTTCAATATTCCCCGCCTCAAAGGCGTGCTCGTTGTGGAGGATGAAAGGTTCGTAGAGCTCGATGAGTTTCTCCAGCCGCTCCAGGTCGCGCTCCATGCGGACCAGCGACGAATAGGCGACCGGAATCGGTGAGGTCAGGCGCCGCAGCGCCCGCACCATCACCCGCTGCCCGGGCGCGGAGAAGCGCCGGTAGCGGTCCTTGGATACAGGAATCGTATCGAAGCGCGCGCGCAGCGATGGCTCGAATCCAATCTGGGCGCGATAGAACTTGCGATGCGCGAGGCAGGTGAGTTCGATCGACCGCCGCATATCGCACGGGTTGCAGCCCGAGGTCGCCAGATGATAGAGCGGCGCATGCCGCCGCTCGACGAGCGCCGCAGCGATCAGCACCATGCCGCGCGTCACCAGATCCACGGGAATCAGATCCAGGAACTTGCGGGCGTTGGAGGGCAACTGGCGAAAGTAGGTGCCCAGCAGGTAGGAAAGCGGGGCGGAAGTGTTCACTCCCTCGTTCCAGCCGCGAAAGGGCTGATGCGTCGAGGTCTCGGTGATTGACGGACGGACGATGGCGATGGGAAGATTCGCGCCGAATTTTGCGATCAGCGACTCACCCAAACTCTTCGTAAAACAATAGGTGTTCGGCCAGCCCAGTTCCTGGGCTCGCTGCATACCCTTCTCGGTCACCTGGTTGCGCGTCCAGCGCAGCCGGTACTTGCGGACGTGGCTCTCGACGGCGGACTCGGGCAATCGCGCGCCCTTCTTGCGCACCTGCTGGCGCAGTTCCTCCGTCACTTCGGGGCATTCCGCTAGGCGCTCAACCTCCCTGGTCAACGCGTGGAGCCGCTGCCGCTCCTCGTCGGCATCAAAATCGGGAATGGATTTCGGCGTGTAGTTCGGCCGCAATTCTTCGTCGATCCGGCCGTCCCGGAAGCCCACCACAAAGGACGTCGAGAGATGTAGCAGCGCGGCGCGCGCGCAGCGCCGCTGGAATTCGAGCAAATGACCGACGCCGTCCACATTGATGGCGAGCGCGTCGCGCAAGTCGGGATTGAAGTCCGTCAGCCCTGCGCTGTTGATAATCAGATCGAGTTCACCGGCCAGGCGCGCCTGGGTCTCTTCGTCCAGACCAAGACCGGGCCGCGTGATGTCGCCGTCGAGCACTTCGACCCGCGCGCCGATAAAGGCCGCGAGTCCGGCCCCCAGCTTCTCGTGGAAGGATTCAAATATCGGCGACTCTTCGACGATCTTTTCAAAGCGCCGCAGAGCGGTCGTGGAACGCTGGCGGCGAATCAGCAAATAGATCTTGCCGATATCGGGCAGGTCGGAGAGGGCGTTGGCGAGCCAGACCTTGCCGATGAAACCCGTCGCACCGATGAGAAGAATTTGTTTTCCGGCCAGTGCCTTCCGCACCGACAACGGCGCGGGCGCGCGCGAGTTGTCGAACCGCACCACCGCATGCGCGGGCGGCTCGACAGTCCGCTCCGCCGGCGCCGTCGCTCGATCCAATGCCGTGGAATCTGCTGGGAGGTGCAGCCGGTTGGCGAGTTCTTCCGTCGTGAGAAGCCGCAGCTTCCCCGCAGAAAAGAAACTGGCGAGCCGTCTCCAGACCCCGGCCGGCGGAATCACCGGCTCGAGCAGACGTCCGGTTGCGATGCCATCGCGGAACTCCAACCGGTTGGCGACCAGGCGCGTAATCCCCAATTGCTGAGCCAAAGGCCGAACGATGTGCTCCAGGCTGTCACTGAACAGCACGACCTGCGGCTTGGCGCGCACCTGCCCTGCAAGCTTCTCCGCTTCCGCCGGGTTCAGCCGCGGCTTCAAAACGTACTGGAAAAACTCCTCACCTAGGAGGTCGAGCCGGTCCCGGCTGACGCCGCGCAGGAACGCGTGGAGGATCCGCAAGGCAAATTTGGGGCTGAACAGGGTAACCACCGGAAGCAGAATCGCGGCAAAGGCCAGTGCCAGCGGGCGCGTCCAGCGGCCCGTAAAGCTCTGTGAGTTCCAGGTGATGAAGGCGACGGCGCGAAAGGGCTGCAGCGAGATCAGCCGCCGGTCCACCTGCAGGAATATTGCGCTGTGATTAGGATCACTCACTTCGATTCGGTGCGCCCCTCACGCCAAGGAACTCCCTCGACTCAGGCATCTTCAGGGATTCCCAAGATGATAAGTCACCGGCCGAAATCCTTCAAGGTGCACGGTGCTTCGAAGCCCGCCGCACAGGGGCGCGAGCTCATCATTCCTGTTGCGACAAACAGAATAATGTGGTTGCATTCATGGCGACCTCATACCGCGGCGCAGAGAATGGAGTTAGCGCCCGTGGCGTCAATGGACATGAGCGAAACCGGAGTCCAAAGCAGTCAAATCCACGAGAGCTCCCGGCAGGCGCTCCAGGATGCGCATCTTCAGGAGGCCTATCGCTCGTCGACGTTGCGGCTCTACTCGCATCGCCTGCAAGCAGTCAGTGAAGTGCCCGGCTTTCAGGTGCTGCGCGAACGCGCCCACGCCCTCAAGCGCGAGGTGATCGAGCACCTCGACTTCTACCTCGGGCAATTTGCTGACCGTGTCGAGCGCCGCGGGGGAAAAGTGCATTGGGCGGCGACGGCGGAAGAGGCCTGCCGCACCATCATCGCCATCGCCCAACAGGCCGGCGCGCGCGAAATCGTCAAGGCCAAGACCATGGTCAGCGAGGAAATTGAACTGAACCACGCGCTCGAAGCGGCTGGGATCCAACCTTTTGAGACCGACCTGGGCGAGTTCATCGTTCAACTCTCCGGTGACCGGCCGGCCCATATCGTCGCCCCAGCCATCCACAAGACCCGCTACGACGTCTCCGACCTCTTCACCGCCCGCCTGCACTCCGCGCCCACTGACGTTCCGGAGGAACTGACCGCCATCGCACGCAAAGCCCTGCGGGAGAAATTCGCCAGCGCTCCCATGGGCCTGAGCGGCGCCAATTTCGCCGTGGCGGAGACGGGCACTGTGGTGCTCATCGAAAACGAAGGGAACATTCGCTTTTCGACCACCACCCCGCGCGTGCATGTGGCGCTAGTGGGAATCGAGAAGCTCATCCCGCGATTCGCTGACTTGGCGGTCTTCCTGCGCCTGCTGGGCCGCTCGGGGACGGGCCAGAAACTGACCGTTTACACTTCCCTGCTCACCGGCCCACGGCACCCGGGCGAGGACGGGCCGGAGGAGCTCCACGTGGTGCTGGTGGATAACGGCCGGATCGCCATGCTCGCCGACCCCAAGATGCGCGAAGCGCTTTACTGCATCCGCTGCGGCGCCTGCCTGAATACTTGCCCGGTTTATCGCAAGATCGGCGGGCACGCCTATGGTGGGGTATACAGCGGCCCGATCGGCGCGCTGATCACGCCGCAACTGGCGGGACTGGAGAATGCGCGCGAGTTGCCCTTTGCCTCGTCACTTTGCGCCGCTTGCCGCGACGTTTGCCCGGTGAAGATTAATATTCCGGATTTGCTCCTCCATTTGCGCGCCGAGGCGCAGGAAAAGTTTCCGGCGCAACAGCCCAAGGGCTCGCCGCTCGCCGAGCGCACGAGCATGCGCCTCTGGGCGTGGGCAATGAAGCGGCCATGGGTTTACGCGTGGGGCTCTCGATTTGCTCGTTGGGGCCAGGGGCTTCTTTCGCGCCAAGGTTGGATTCGAAAAATCCCTGCTTATCCGGCATCCAACTGGACTGACGGGCGCGATATGCCGGCCCTGGCGCGGGAGAGCTTCCACCAGCGATGGAAAAAGATCAGTAACCAATGACAGGATCGTCCGGCGGCCAGCAAA
>JBEKUI010000178.1:0-9976 GCA_049515175.1 Terriglobia bacterium | reverse complement strand
CGTCGCGGACACCTATCGCCCCGACTGGACGTTGTAGGGGCGCGACGGCGGAGCGCGGGGACCTCGAAGGCTTGGGGGGACAGTCGTCTTCAACTATAATCGCTCCACTCAGGGATCAGGGAGGCAGGAAAATGAAAAACCTACGAACCCTTGCAGCGGTGTGCGCCGCGATACTCATGTGGGCCATCCCGAACCACGCGGCGGACACCTATTCCCCCGCGTTTGAGAAGCTGAAGACCCTGGTCGGTAATTGGGAAGGAAAGATGGAAGATGGCCAAATCTCGCGCGTCAGTTACCGGCTGACTTCCAGCGGGTCGGTGCTCGTCGAAACGGACATGCCCGGCGAGCCCATGGAAATGTTGACGCTCTATCACCCCGATGGGGACAGCGTTATTGCCACTCACTACTGTGACGCGAAGAATCAGCCGCGCATGCGCGCCAGCGGCGGGTCGGGCGAGATCCGGGAAATCAAGTTCAATTTCCTGGACATCACGAACCTGGCATCGCCCTCGACGGGGTACATGCGCGACCTGGTAATCACTTTCCAGGACGACGATCACTTCACGGCGCGCTGGACCTACCGCGAGAACGGCAAAGATTCGCCGTACGTGTTCACTTACACACGAAAGAAGTAGGGAAGATATCCCCATCGCCCCTAGGGATGAAGGAGCGACCGGAACTTGAGTTCTGCGCGCACCGGGCATTCGTGGGCGTAGGCTTTGATGCGCTCCACAATCCCGTCCGGGTCGAGGCCGTACTTGGCGTGCAGCAGGCTGGGCGCGCCGTGGGGGATGATGCGGTCGGGCACAGCGATGCGCAGAATGCTGGCCGTGATCTTGCGGTCGTGGAGTAGCGCGGCGACCTGCGCGCCGAAGCCGCCTGCCTCGGTTCCTTCTTCCGCCGTCACCAGGAACTGCTTTCCCGCCGCCAGACAGCAGATCAGCTCATCGTCGAGGGGCTTGGCGAAGCGCGCGTTGATGACCGTGGCGCTCAGGCCCATGGGTTCGAGTTTTTCCGCCGCCTCCAGGCAGGGATAGACCATGCTGCCGAGGGCGAGAATGGCGAAGTCCCGCCCCTCGCGCAGAATTTCCGCCTTGCCGATTTCGAGGTTCTGGAACTCTGCGTCCAGCGCCACTCCCACGCCGTTGGCGCGCGGGTAGCGCACGGCGGCGGGGCCCTCAACGTGCAGCGCCGTGTAGAGCATGTGGCGCAGTTCGTTTTCGTCCTTGGGCGCCATGACGACGATACCCGGCAGCGCCGTCAAATACACCAGGTCATAGAGGCCGTGATGCGTTGGGCCGTCGGCGCCGACGATCCCACCCCGGTCGAGCGCGAAGGTGACGGACGCGCGCATCAGGCAGGCGTCGTGATAGACCTGATCGAAGGCGCGCTGCAGGAACGTGGAATAGATGGCGACCACCGGCCGCATTCCTTCGCACGCCAGGCCGACGCCGAAGGTGACGGCGTGCTGCTCGGCGATCCCGACATCAAAAAACCGGCTGGGGAAGCGCTTGGCGAATTCGTCCAGCCCGGTACCCTCGCTCATCGCGGCGGTGATCGCCACGACGCGCGGGTCCTTCTCCGCCAGCTCGCACATCGTCTTGCCGAAGACGGAGGTGAAGGAGGGCGCCTGCGCCGGCACTTTGTGGAAGGCGCCGGTGGAAACGTCGAACTGTGTCACGCCGTGATATTTCACGGGCAGTTCCTCGGCGTGGGGATAACCTTTGCCCTTCTGCGTGACGACGTGCACCACCGTCGGCTTGGGGCTGTCCTTGAGCCGGGTCAGGACGTCGAGGAGCTCGTCGAGGTTGTGGCCGTTGATGGGTCCCACATAATCGAAGCCGAGTTCTTCAAACACCAGGCCCGGGATGAGCAGCGTTTTGGCCGACTCGACGATGTCCCTAGAGAGGCGCAGCAGCCGGCGGCCGACGTGCGGAAGGGAGAGCATCAACTTCTCAACTTCTTCCTTCAACCGGTGATAGGCCTGGCCGTGGATGATGCGGTTCAGGTAGCCGGCGAGAGCGCCGACGTTGGGTGAAATCGACATCGTATTGTCGTTGATGATGACCAGCATTTTCTTCTGCAACGCCCCGAGATTGTTGATGGCCTCAAGTTCCATGCCCACCGTCAGGCCGGCATCGCCCACCACCGCCACGACGTGAAAGTCCTCGCCTTTGATGTCGCGGGCCACGGCCATGCCCAGCGCCCCGGAAATCGCCGTGCCCGCATGCGCGACGTTGAACGTGTCGTAAGGGCTTTCATCGCGCACCGGAAATCCAGAGAGGCCGCCATACTGGCGGATCGTCGGGAAGCGGTCGCGCCGGCCGGTGAGAATCTTGTGGACGTACGCCTGATGGCCAACGTCCCACACGATCTTGTCGCGCGGCGTGTCAAAGACGTAATGCAAAGCGAGGGTCAGCTCGGTCGCGCCCAGACTGGAAGCCAGATGCCCGCCGATTTTCGCCACCACCGTGACGAGATAGTCGCGCAGCTCTTCCGCCACCCGGGGCAGTTCCTCGCGGGGAATCTTTTTCAAATCCGCCGGCGACTCGATGTTCGGCAGGTAGAGGTAATCCATCAATGGGTCCTTTCGATCAGAAAGTGAGCGATCTCGCGAAGGCGCAGGCTGCGTTCACCGTAGCACGCGACGGCCTCGCAGGCCTCGGCGACGAGCCGGGCGGCGATCCGTCGCGATTCCTCCAGGCCGTGAAGGGCCGGATAGGTCGCTTTCTGCTGCTGGTCGTCCTTGCCGACCGACTTGCCCAGCTCCTCTTTCGAGCCGGTGATGTCGAGAATGTCGTCGGCGATTTGAAACGCCAGGCCGATCTTCTCGCCGTAGACGCTGACACGCGAGAAAGCTTCTTCTCCGGCGCCGGCGTCGAGTGCGCCGGAGCGGACCGCGGCGCGAATAAACGCCCCTGTCTTGGCGGAGTGGATGTACTCCACCATGGCAGCGGTCGCCGTGTGACCGGCGGCTTCCAGGTCAATGACCTGCCCGCCGACCATCCCGCCCCGTGTCCCGATCGCGTGGGCCAGTTCATGCACGATGCGCAGCCGCCGCTCGGCCGGAGAGCCGCCGCCCGTGATGGTCTCAAACGCCAGCGTCAGCAGGGCGTCGCCGGCCAGAATCGCCGTCGCCTCGCCAAACGCTTTGTGGCAGGTCGGCTTGCCTCGCCGCAGGTCGTCGTTGTCGAGCGCCGGGAGGTCGTCGTGGATCAGCGAATACGTGTGAATCAGCTCCAACGCACAACCTAGACGCAGCAAGCTTCTTTCGTCGCCACGGAATAACCGCCCGCCCTCCAGGCAGAGAATCGGCCGCAGCCGCTTGCCACCGGCAAACACCGAATGCCGCATCGCCTGGTGGATCGAGGGCGGATACTCGCCCGCCGCGGGCAGGATCCGCTCCAGCTCGCGGTCCACAAGCAGCCGCTGTTCCTCGAGGAACTGGGCGAGCGCGATGGGGGACGCAGTGCTCACGGCGTCTCCGGCTCCTCGGAGGCGAAGGGTTCGGCCGCGACCTTGCCGCCTGCCTTCTTCATCAGAATTTCGATTCTCCCCTCGGCTTCCTCGAGCTGCTTGTGGCAAACCTCGGAAAGCTTCATACCCTCTTCGTAAAGCTGCAGAGCTCTTTCGAGCGGCAGCTCCGCGTCCTCGAGTTGGCGCACGATCGCGTCCAGCCGCTCGACATTCTTCTCAAAGCTTTCGGTCTTTACCGGTTTAGCTGGTTGCGTCATAGTTCACCTGCCCAGGGCGAAAAGCGAGATGAGTGTCCGCGTTCCTTCATCTTTCCCCCTTCATCCTTTGACTTTCGGACCGAGCGCCTGCGCCACGTCCACCGCCATGGCGTATCGGCCGAAGGGCGCGGCGATTTGAACCCCCTGCACCAGGCCGCGAAGTTCGAGCAACGTCTCCTGGGCAATTCTAAGCCCTTCGGCTCGCGCCGGCTCGCCCGTGTCGGCCTTGCGCATGCGTTCCATGATGGCGGGCGAAACAAAAACCCCCGGAACCTCGTTGTTCATGAACTCCGCGTTGCGGTAGCTCGTGAGGGGCCAGATGCTGGCGATCACCGGGATGCGGGCCAACCCGGCGTCCTTCAGGCGGCCGAGAAAATCCGCCAGCCGCCCGGCGTCGAATACCGGCTGGGTCAGCGCAAAGTTGGCACCCGCCTCCAGCTTGTAGCGGAACCTCCGCAATTCCTCCTCCGGCTCCACCGCGCAGGGGTTGAGCGAAACGCCGATCAGGAATCCCGTCTGCGTCCCCAGGGGATTCCCGCCCACGTCCAGGCCGCGATTCAAGTTGTTCAATATATTCGCTACGCCGATGGCGTCAACCTCAAAAATGCCGGATTCGAGGATGGTCGAATACTGCGCCGTGTCGCGCGTCAAGGCCAGGATGTTGCGCAACCCCAGGGCGTGGGCGCCCAGAAAATCCGATTGCATGGCGAGAACGCTGCGGTCGCGCGAGCTGTAGTGGAGCAGGACTTCGATCCCCGCGCGCTCCTGCAAGAGGGCGGCGAGGGTGAGCGAACTCATGCGCGCCGTGGCGCCGGTGCCGTCCGGAATGTTTACGGCATCGATCCCGTGGGCGCGCAGGTACTGCGCCCCTTCGATTTCCTTGGTCGGGTCGGCGCCCTTGGGGGGAATGATTTCGGCGAGCACGGGGAACTCGCCGCGAATGAGCTTGGCGGCGAGCCCGGAACGCTTCTCGACGGCGACTGGCTCCGGCGTGCGCACCGGCCGGGCGGCGACCGTCACCGCGGCACGCGCCTGCTGCGGGCCGAGCGAACGCACGGCAACCTTGATGGCGCGAATATGTTCGGGCGTCGTGCCGCAACAGCCGCCGATCAGCCGCGCCCCGGCGTCAATGAAGCGTCGGGCGTAGCTGGCCATGTATTCCGGCGAGCTGAGATAAATATTGCGCCCCTCGATGGTGCGCGGCAGGCCGGCGTTGGGCTGGGCGGAGAGCTTCTTTTGGGTCACCGCCGCCATGCGCTCCAAAGCGTCGAGGACCGCCGCGGGACCCACACTGCAATTGATGCCGATGGCGTCGGCGCCCCAGGCATCCAGTTGGCGTGTGAAGTCCTCGGGCAGCGTCCCGGTGGGTGTCGAGCCGTCGTCCTGGATGGTCATCTGAATGACCAGGGGCAACTTCGAAACCTCGCGCGCAGCGAGGAGCGCCTGCCGCGCTTCGTTCAAATCACTCATCGTCTCAACGATGATGAGGTCGACGCCGCCTTCCACGAGAGCGGCAATCTGCTCGCGAAAGTATTCGCGCGCTTCAGCGAGCGAAGTGGCCCCGAGCGGCTCCAGGCGCAGACCCAGCGGCCCCACGGAGCCCGCCACGTGGAGATCGTCTCCCGCGATTTCGCGCGCCAGGCGAGCCCCCGCGAGGTTGATCTCCGGCACCTTGCCGCCCAGGTTGAACTTTTCCAGCCGCGGGCGGGTGGCCCCAAAGGTGTTGGTCTCGATCAGGTCCGCGCCGGCTTTCAGGTAGCCGAGATGCACTTCTTTGACGAGTTGGGGCAGAGAGAGATTCAGCTCATCGAAGCAGCGATGCAGCCCGATGCCCCGGGAATAGAGCACCGTGCCCATCGCCCCGTCACAAACGATGACGCGCTTCTCCAGCTTTTCCAGAAAGTATTCCCGCATGACCTGGTTTTTCCAGTCTAACACGGCTTCGCAGCCGCCGGTTAGCCGCCGTGCGCGTATTTACGGGGTTTTTCGCAGCCAGCCTTCGCGCAACGCCGCCTGCTCGGCAGTCGCCTGGGGAGCGGGCCGAATCGAGTACTGGTCCGGAAAGGGCGGGTCGAGAGTCACCACGACGCGGCTTTCGCGTCCGTGGCGTTGCACGGTTAAAGGAACTTCCGTGCCGGGCGGATACATTTGCAGCCGCTCGCGCAGCGAGGCCTCGAAGAGAGAAAGGGTGTCGACCGCGGTCAGGATATCGTCCCGGCTTAGCCCGGCCCGTTCCGCAGCGCTCCCGGGGCGCACGGCCACGATCTTCACGCCCTCGTCAATGGAATCTGTCAGCACGCCGAGACTGGGCGGGGCGACCGGCGATGTGGCAATGCTCAGTTCGAGTCCCGCCGCGGCAAGCACCGCCTGGTAAGGCAACGGCTCGGTTCCGCGGATGCAGCGATCGAAGAACTCCGTGAAGTCGCTGCCCGAAACCTCATTGAGCATTTTCAGGATGTCATCTTCGTCGTAGCCGCGGCCGGGGAGGTAGTAGGTCTCCGCTGGCGCTTCGTAAAACTTCTGGTACATCGCGGCCATCAGGTCGTCGAGCGACTTCCGCCCACCGGTGCGCGCGCGGAGTTCGAGGTCGAGGAGCAGCCCCAGCACCGCACCCTTGTTGTAATAGGAGATGGTGGAGTTGGCGAAGTTGGTCTCCTGCATTTGGGGCGAGCGGTCGTAGAACCAGGCATGGAAACTGGAACTCTCCGCCGACATCAGCTTCTGCCCGGGCTCGTATTCCAGACCGCGGATTTCCTCCGCCAGGCGCCGCAGAAATTCTTCCCGCGTCCAGAGGCCGGCGCGATAGAGATGAACGAAGGAGTAGTAGGTGGTGACCCCTTCCGCGAACCAGAGGGATTTCGTGTATTGCTCGCGCGTGTAGTCGAAGGGCCCCAACCCCGCCGGGCGCAGCCTTTTGACGTTCCAGACGTGGAAAAATTCGTGCGCGGCAAGTTCTAGCGCCTCGTCGAGGCCGCCGCCCGCGAGCGCACGGCGGACGATGACGGAAGTGGAGTTGAGATGCTCCATGCCATCGCCGAGCGGAATTTCGGGAGCGAAGTGGAAGAGGAACGTGTAGTGACGAAAGTCCGGCTCCGGCATCATCGCCAGTTCCGAGCGCACGATCTCTTGCAGGCTTGCCGTCAGCTTCGAAAGATCGTTGTCGTGCTCGCCGAAGCTGTGCACCACGACGCGGAAGTTCCGGCCCCGCTCGGTGAACTGCCCTGCCGCGCAGGCGGAACACAACTCGAGGGGCGTGTCGATGAGCCGATCGTAGTTGGCGGCGCGGAAAGTGCGCTCGCTCGGAACCTCCGAGAAGTCGCTGAATACTTTCCACTCCTGCGGCCCCTCCACCGCCAAGGCAATCGGGTCCGCCTTGTGCCCGGCCACGTACATGAACAGTGAGGCCCCGTTGAGGCTGGCGTGGGCCGCGTCGATTTGCGAAAACGAGCCCGTCAGGTCATTGCCAAAGACCCGGTAGCGGACCTTGACCGTCCCTGCGGAGTCACGCGCGTCGACGCGCCAAGTTTGCTTGTCCAATTTCGTGCAGCCGAGCTTCTGACCTTGCGCGCCGCGCGCCTCAAATTCCTGAACGTTCTTGGCGAATTCGTAGATGGCATAACGGCCCGGCGCCCAGGCGGGCAGGACGAAATCGAGCTCGGGCTCCGCGACCCTGCCGGCAGTGATCTCAATTTCGGCGAAATGCGTCGCCGGCTTCGAGACACTGAGGTGATACTGAAGTTCGAGCGGCGCTGCAGCGAGCGCGCTTGCGCCCCAGGAAAAGAACGCAAGGGCCGCGCACAAGAGAGACCGCCGAAAGGATTTGGAGTTGTTCATGAGTCGTATCGGCCGCCCCCATGGTCCGGCGAGACACTGTGTCATGTTGCAACAGGAGGTGGCCAGCGTCTTCATCGTTCCCCGGGCTGCAGCGTGAGAGTGTGCACGGTCCCGCGGTCGACGGCGGCTTCACTGAAAAGCATGGGGAAGCTGCGGCCTTCGTACCAGGCCTGGAACTGGTCGCGATAATACAGACTGAAGACCTGGCCGGACTCGCCCAACGTAATATTCTCGACCGAATTATCGAGGTCGCCGAGGTCCACCACGGTTCGCTGGGAAGCTCCATCCGTGGCCATGCCGGGCTTCACCGTGAGCGATGTTCCCCCCTGCGGAAACGGCCCGACGTTGAGCAGTCGGCCGAGCAGCGGCAGTGACCCGAGCGGGTGCTCGAACCTTACGGCGATGGCGTCTCCCCAGCGCCAGGCATTGGGGTTGGCACTACCTGTTCGCTCGGCAATCCTCCGCAGACCTTCTTCCAGACTCTTCACCAGCGTCACGTTGAAATCCCGGTCGCCGGGAGGCAGCCAGCGCTCCCACCGGTTGATGATGATGTTCTGCACAAAGACCGAGGCCATCGGCCAGGAGTAACCCGCCAGATCTTCGCCCAGCTTGGGCTTCAGGATCCGCTCGAGGAGAGCGCGGTTCGCCATTTCGCAGATCAGCGGGGCGGGCGATTCGGCGCGCGCCTCGCCATCCCAACTCTTGAGGATTTCGAGCGCGAGTTTCGCATTCGGATCCTCGGCCGGCGACTGCGCGGCCGCCGCCAGCAACTCTCGGCTCAGCCATGCTCCGTAAAGAGTGCGGATGTCCGTCTGAATGCGCAGCATGTCGGCCACAGAAAATGGACTGCCGGATTCCAGAAGCTGGTAGATGC
This sequence comes from Terriglobia bacterium, assembly GCA_049515175.1. Taxonomy (GTDB): domain Bacteria; phylum Acidobacteriota; class Terriglobia; order UBA7540; family UBA7540; genus JACQNR01. Next base: position 1,534 of record JBEKUI010000178.1, on the reverse strand, counting down.
GCGCCGTGCGATAGGGCGGGTCCCAGAGATGGCTGATAGGGTAAGGATAGCTGTCGGGAACGATCCGACTGTTGGCCGTGGCGATGATGCCGCTCGCGGGGTTGAACGAGTGTGGCAAGTCTTCGAAGGGAATGTAACCGTTCCAGTCGTAATCGTCGGTTGAGCCGTCCACCGGAACCGTTCCATCACCCTGGCGGCGAAGGGGCACCCAGGCGGCGGCGTAGTAGCCAATGTTCCCCTCCACGTCGGCAAAAACGAAATTCTGCATGGGGCAGGAGAAGCTGCGCAGGGCGGAAACAAATTCATTCCAGTCCTTCGCCCGGTCGATATTCCAGAATGGGAAGCCGAAGGAGCGAGGCTCGAGTGCCGTCCAGCGCAGCGCCAGGGCGAGACCCGCTTCTTCGGAGATGACCGGGCCGTGGCGCGTGACTTTCGTGCGCAGGCGCACGTCTTCTTTCCCACGCACTTTGATGATTTCCTCGCACAGCGCAGCATCAACCCACTGACCGTTGTGAAGATACTGGCCGGGATGGCCGGGGTCGAAGTGTTCCACGTAAACATCCTGCACGTCGGGCCCGGTGTTGGTCACGCCCCAGGCGATTCTTTCGTTGTGCCCAATGATGACGCCGGGCAGGCCGGGGAAGCTGACGCCGGAAACATTCACGCCCGGCGCCTGAAGGTGAACCATGTACCAAACGCTGGGCACCGAATGGTGGAGGTGCGGATCGTTGGCGAGCAGGGGTTTCCCGGATTTGGTCAGCCGTCCGCTCACCACCCAGTTGTTGCTCCCCAGGCCAGACGGGGGAGTTTCCGGCGCCGCAGTCAGGGCCGCCAGAACCGGGCTGAGCTGTTCCAGAGACCTCGACTCTACCGCAGGAGATCGAACGGCGCGCGGCGCCTTCACGGCAGCGATGTCGGGCACCGGCCGGTCGAGCGGCGAGTGGTCGGGAAATACATCGGCATAGAGTTCCGGAGAGAGCCTGGCGCGAATGCGCTCGCGCTCGACGTCATCCTGCCAGCTCGTGCTGAGGATTTTCGCCATGTTCAGGGCGACGCCAATCGAATCGGCTTCCCGCCAGGGGCGCGGCTGGTAGCGGAGGATGGCGAATTCCACCGGCAGGCAGTCGAGATGGGTGGCGATGAACGCATTGACGCCGCGCGCGTAGGCGGAGAGCATCCGGCGGGAGTCCTCGTCGACCTCTCCCACCGCGCGTTCGGCCACGTGGCGGAGGCCCAGCGCGCGATTCTCAATGTCCAGTTGCAGGGCGCGCTCGCCGAAAATCTCCGCCAGTTCTCCGGCGGCCAAGCGGCGGCTGAGGTCCATCTGCCAGAGGCGATCCTGCGCAGCGATGTAGCCCTGCGCAAACAGAAGATCCTCCTGCGACCGGGCGCGAAGGTGGGGCACGCCGCGAGCGTCGCGCCGCACCTCCACCGGCGCCGCCAGACCTGCGACGTTCAGTGCCCCGTCCAATTGCGGCAGGCAGACCCGCGCCCGCCAATACATCCAGGTCGCAGCGCCGCCCGCCGCCGCGAC
>JBEKUI010000177.1:0-10001 GCA_049515175.1 Terriglobia bacterium | reverse complement strand
GCGCGGCTACCATCTGCACCACCGGCAACCTGAGCGGCAGCGTCAGATTGACGGTGTCATTGGGCTCCCAGCCCGCGCCGGAGATGAGGACCTGGTCGCCCGGGACGTAGTCGTCCTTATCGGTCTTGACGGTGGCGAAGCCATAGACTTCGCCGGAATTGAGCGTGGCGCCGGCGGCGTCCTTGCCGCCCGCGAGGAGGAGCAGGCCGTCCGTCCCCGTGGGCGAGGCTACCGCCAGCGCGCGCGCGGCGGCGGGGGAACCGGTGGGGTTCGAGCCGCCACTCCAAGGAATGTAGAGCTCGGCGCCCGCGACGGGTACGCCCAACGCCGTTCCGCCTACCATAAGGACGCTGGCGTTGTGCGGTAGCAGTACGGCGAGATGATCGCGGCGCGCACTCGAAAGCAGACTCGCTCCCGCAACGACCGTGCCGGCCGCTGGGTCGAAAATTTCCGTGACTGCCAGGTCGTTGGTGCCGTCGTTGCCGCCGGCGAGCAGGACCGTGCCGTCAATCAGGGTGGTGGCGCTAAGTCCTTGACGGGGAACGGACATCGCGGGGCCAGCGACAATTTGTCCACTGGCGGAGTCCCAGAGTTCGGAGCTTCCTAGAACCGCATCTCCAGTCGAACCACCTATCAATAGAATTCGGTCATCGGCCAGTCGCGCTGCCGCATGGTCCTGGCGCGGCGAGGACATCACACCGCCGGGAACGAAACTGTCGGAGACGGGATCGAAAACTTCCAGCGTTGGGCTCACGACGCTGCCGCTCGCGCCGCCGGCGACGAGCACTCGGCCGTCGGAGAGCAGCGTGGCGGTTGCGCCGGAGCGCGCTTCGAGCATCGCGCCCGCGGCCTGCCACACATTGGAAGATGGATCGTAGATTTCGGCGGAGTTGGAGGCGCTGCCGTCAATGCCCACGCCGCCCGCTACCAGCACGCGGCCGTCTTTCAGGGCGACGGCGACATGCTTCGAGCGTGCGAAGGACATCGGCGCAACAGGCGTGAACGCGCCGTCGAGGCTGAAGACTTCGGCGCTCGAGAGCGCCGCACCGGCCGCTCCATCACCGCCCGTGACCAGCACGCGGCCGTCGGAAAGCATCGCCGCGGCGGCGCCACTGCGCGCTTCTGCCAACACTCCGGGCGTTGGCGCCCAAGTGCCACTCGAAGGCGCCGGCAACATCGAGCCGCGCACAAGGAATCCCAGCAAGCCCAGGGACACGAGTGACAGAGATAATACGACCGCATAACGCGTTATGCGCTTCATGGACTACACCCTCCAAATGTGCGCGTCGGGTCACCGTGCGGGCAGTGACTTGCTCGCGTTGGGGCGGCTTGGGGGCCGCGCCCGCCGTGAAATATCAGAGCGAGGAATGACTACCCATTCTTAAGATACCGATGACTTGAAGATAAAACTTTCAGCAAGCGTATCAAGTGCCATCCCGTCCCTTTCATACCGTGTTACCCTTCGGCGTCATCCGCCGCGCCGCGCACGAAGCGATATTCGTGGATGCGCGCCGCCAGGAGCGGCGGCTCCTCCGGTGTGGCTCCGGGAAGGATGCGGGTGATGTGCGCGATGCAAACCACATGCGCGCCGAGCTCTCCTCCCATTTCCACCGGCAGATCGAACATCATTTCGATGACCGAATCCACTTCCAGCGGCTGTGAAGCGCGGAACAGGATTCCGCTGCGACTGATATTCTCCGACTGGCCCTCTTGCCATAACGCCTCGTCACGAGTGCGGAACCGGACCGGCAACGACATGGCAAAGCGCTGCGGACGCCGGGTTCCATCCGTTACGAGATCCATCCACCGCTTACTCATCGGGCTGGCCGCCACCCGCGTTGTGCGAGCAGTAACTACCGTTCGGGCACGCTATTACAGCGTCGATGTTATCGCGTGGCGAATACCAGACAATGGCACGCTGGGCTAGGAGGGATGGCACGAAGGTGGCGGAAAAGAATTGCACCTTGGCCGAGGGGCGCGACAGAAACCCGGCGGGGAGAAATCAGGGGTTGTCGCCGAGGCGGTGATTGACGGCAAAGAGCGCCAACTCCAAGCGGTTGGAAACGCCCAGCTTGTCGAAAATATTGGTGAGATGGTGTTTGACCGTCTGCTCACTAATGGAAAACTTTTGCGCAATGTCCTTGTTGGTATATCCGGCGACGATCGCCGAGATGACTTCCAGCTCGCGGGGAGTAATGCCATAGCGCTTCTGCGGAGCCGCTTCCCCGCCCCGAGGCATCAGTTCGCGTAGCGCGGCCACCAGGTCGGAGACGCTCTCGCGGCCCAGCCAGTATTGCCCGGCCATCACGCTGCGCACCGCCTTCATGAGCAGTTGCGTGGCGGAATCCTTGAGGACGATGCCGCGCGCCCCCAGTTGCAACGCCTCGACGATCTGGGTCCGCTCGATGGCGGCGGTGAGCATGATCGTGCGTACGGGATCCTCGCCCCGAGCCAGTTCGGCCAGCGTTTCCAGTCCCGGCAGATTCGGCATCGCCAAGTCGAGGAGCAGGACATCGGGCTTGAGCTTGCGCACGAGCTCCACCGCCTGCGCGCCGTCCGACGCCTCGCCCACCACGCGGAAATCGCGTTCCAGTTCCAGCAGGCGCTTCAGGCCGTCGCGAAAAATCGGGTGGTCGTCGGCGATGAGGATTTGCACGGTCGAGTGGTTTTTATCCATAAGTCTTCCGGGGAAAGAGGATTTCCAAACGGGCGCCGCGTCCCCGCCCGGATTCTACTACTAATTCGCCTCCGATGGTGCGGACTCGTTCCTTAATCACCAGCGGGCCTTTGTGCTGGGCGTCGAGCTCGGCGAGGTGAAGGCGGCCCTCGAAATCGAAGCCGCGCCCATCATCGTCGATGAGCAGGCGCCAGTTGCCGTCCTGGGTGTCGAAGCGCACCAGCACGTTGCGCGCGTGGCTGTGCTTGCGGATATTGACCAGCGCTTCCTGCAGGATGCGGGCCACCTCCGTGCAGACGCGTGGGGCAATCGCCACCTCCTCCAAGGGCGAAACGAAGTGGGCGGTCACGCCGACATCGCGCCCGAACTTGTCCACGGTGGTCGCCAGGTAATCCAGGAAGCGCTGCGGGGCGACATCCACCGGGCGCATCTGCTGCATCAACTCGCGCAGGTTCAGCACTTCCTGGTGCAGCAGGTTCTGCACGCGATTCAGCTCTTCCGCGACGAGATCGCTTTTGCCCTCGGTTTGGCGGCGCAACACATCGACTTTCATCTCCAGTCCGATAAGCGATTGGATGACGCCATCGTGCAATTCGCGCGCCACGCGCGCCCGCTCCACCGCCCCCACCCTCGAGCGCAGGCGGCGCATCAGAAAGACGCTGTAGATGGTGGGAGTGACCTGTCGCGCGAAGGCTTGAAGAAACGGAACCTCTTGCTCAGGAGGAGACGAAGGCTCCGGGTCCAGGACCAGCGCCTGTCCTGACCAATCGGGCCCGAAACTCAACGTGACACCCAGCATGGCCCGGAAGACCGGCAGGCTCTGAAACCATTCCGGGGGCTTCCACGCCGCCTCGTAGATGCGCTGGCCCTTGGCCGAAACCACATAGAGTTCGAAGCGCCGGCTGAGCCGCGAAGGGCTGCGGCGCCCCGCGTACCAGGTGTGCCCCGGGGGGTCGAAGAGATAAGTTGAAACTTGCGCCTCCTCGAGTTCCGTGGACTTCAGCGTGATCTCCTCAGAACGGGACTCGCGCATCGCCTCCCACAGGAAAGCACGGCCGGAGCTGGCTTCGCGCAGCGCCAGGGCAGCCCGCCGCGCCGCGAAGATTCTCAGGACTTCGTCAAACACCGCGCGCAACGCTCCGTGCAGTCCCACTTCCGCCTGCACGCGCGCGATGACGCGAGCGATGGCCGAGATCTCCGTCCGTAGCCGCTTCTCTTCTTCTCCCAGGTAGCCGAGGAGATAGCCTGCGATCAGCAGGTAGAGACTCCGAACGACGAAGTTGTTCAACGCGAAGCTGCCCTGGAAGAAGACCTGCATCGTCCCGCGCGGGGACGCAACCCAGATCGCTTGCGCGAAGAAGAGAACGATCGCTGCGCAGGCCGTCGCCAGCGTTTCCAGGAATCCCCACCGATACGCCGCGGTCAACAAGGCGAAGATGCTGAAGACGAAAAAGGGGCTGTTCACCCCGGAGCTGAAAAAGGAGAGGAGCGCCGGCCAGAAGACGTCCACAGCGTGCACGATGAAGCGAAAGGAGGAGGAAGATTTCTGGCGGACTCGCACCAGCACCAGGATGAGGAGGCTGTGGACCACGTACATGACCAGCAAGGCGTAGGCCACGGCGGCGTAGCCACCCTGCTGCGTGGGGTCCAGCCAGGTAGCGATCAAGGCGCTGACCGCCAGGAAGGCGCGCGCCACAGCGAGCGTGCGCTCAATCCGCTGGGTCTCGCCCAGGACCGCCGAAGTGCCGAATCGGGAACGAAGTCGCTGCAGCATGGCAGGCGGAACTACGAAACGCCCCCGCATCGCGCGGCGAGGGTCCCGCGTATTATCACCGATTTCAGGGGCGCGATGAAAGAGAAGTCCGGAGCCGCCCAGGTGCTAAGTGTTTTCAGCGGCGCCCTGGCGCTCAAAGGAGGCGGTGATGCGGTCCAGGTTGTGCCCGGAGATTTCGGTGAAGACAATGCCGCTGCCACGGTCGGCGATCGTGTACAGGACTTCGCCCTTACAATTGATGGGAGGCTCGCCCTCTTCGAGCTGGAAAGAAACCTTGACCTGAGGAGATTGCAGTCCCAGGAGCGGAGGAGAGACGAAAAATCCTCCCCGGCTGAGATTCTTCACGCGTACCTGCATGACGCCGGACTCCAGGTAGAGTGTGGCCGGAAAGTCAGCCTGATAGCGGGGAAAGCGTCTCCTCTGCGGGGGAGGGTCAGGCATAGGCGCTATCATACTTGCACCTCGGGCTTTGTCAACTTAATTACATGACCCCGCGAGGCATTGACAGCCCGGCGATGGTAGAATGCTGCCGCTTGACCCCCGAGGAGGTTGGAATGGCCAAAGTGCTGCGGTGCCAAGATCTGGGAATGAACTGCTCGAAGGAGATCCGCGCAGCCACGGAAGATCAAGTGCTTCGCCTCGCCGCCGAGCACGCCGAGACTGACCACGGTATCCACGCGTCGAGCATCCCGCCGGAGATTCTGGCCATGGTGAAAGCGGCGATTCACGACGAGTAGTCTCGGGAAGGGCGCGTAACGCTTCCGAGGAGCGATCCCGGCGGGGGGAGGGGTGCTCCGCCGGTCTGAAGGGGCACACCCATTGGCATCTGAGGGACCGTCGCGACTGAAAATCTGGCTGACGCGCATCGCACCCGTCTACCCCGGCGAAGGGGCGGTGGTGGGGCTCTGCTTCGCCATCAATCTGCTGGTCGTCGCCGGGATCATGTTCGGCCGCAACTCTCGCGATTCCCTCTTCCTGGTTTACTTCGGAGTGCAATACCTGCCGTACATGTACTTCGCCAATGCCGTGTCACTCATCGTCTGTTCACTCGCCTATACCACGCTGGTGGACCGGCTGGAGCGCAAACGCTTCCTGGCAGGCCTGTGTCTGCTCTTCACGGCCAGCCTGCTCGCCAGCCGGGTGGTCCTGCTGGAGCACCCGCGGTGGTTCTACCCCATCCTTTACATCGTCGCCCAGGCCATCTGGTATTTCTCTCTGATGGCCTTCTGGACGTTTGTGGGCGAATTGTTCGACACCCGTCAGTCCAAACGGATATTCCCTTTCCTCGCTGTGGGCGCGCTGCTGGGTATGGTGGGAGTAGGTTTGTTCAGCAAGCAACTGGTGCGCGGGCTCGGAACCGAAAACCTCTTGCTGGTTTGGGCCGGACTCATCATCGCGGCTGGGGTCCTCGGGGCGTTCGTGTACTACCGTTACGGGGCGGCCAAGGAAGAGGCCCCCCGGGGCGCCGCCTGGCTTCCCCCAGCGGCCAAACCTTCCGAGTGGCAGAAGATCCGCGACGGTTTTCAGGAGGTGGGGAAGGAACCGCTGCTGCGCTCCATGGCGGGTTATATCCTGCTGATGTGGACGGTTTACGCGGTCGTCGATTTTTGCTTCAACAAAACGATGCGTGCCCGCTACCCCAATCCCAACGACCTAGCGACCTTCCTGGGCATCTTCGTGGGCATCCAGGGATTCCTTTGCCTGGCCATCCAACTGTTTATGACGCGGGCGGTCATTGGCCGGCTAGGAGTGGGAACGACGATCAATTTCCATCCGGGCTTCCTGGTCGCCGGCACCGCGTGGATGAGTCTTCAATTCGGCTACCCCTCCGTCCTCACCACCAAGCTGGGCGACGCCTCGATGCTTTACACCTTCTCCGACTCATCCTACCAATTGCTCTACAACCCGGTTCCACCGGAGCGCCGCGCCCGCGTCCGCGGCTTCATCGAAGGCTACATTCGCCCCCTCTCGCTCGCCGCCGCCGGCGCCCTGGTGCTGGTGGGCAACAATTACTTGCACCCCCTTCATCTCGCGTCGGGGAGAGAGATACCCACCGGCCAACAACTCGCCTGGGTGGCCATCGCGGTGAGCTTCATCTGGCTGGCCGTCGCCCTCACCAGCAAACGCGGCTACATCGGCGCGCTGCTGCGAAACCTTGAAGCCGGCAGCCCGGCAATGCGCCAGGCGGCCGCCAACGCGCTGCGCAAGATGCAGGATCCGTCGAGCGTGGCGATGCTCGCCGCTACACTGCGCAACGCTCCGCCGGACCGCCTGGTTTCCGGCGTGCAGTTCCTGGCCGGCTTCGAGTCGGCCCAGGCCGACGAGATGCTGGTGGAATTGCTCGCCCACCCCGACCCCCGTGTGCGCGCCACCGCCGTGAGCGCGCTCGGACGACGGGCCGGCGCGTCGCACAACGCGGAACTTCTGCCCCTGCTGGAAGACCCCGACGCGCGAGTGCGCGCCAACGCGGTCGAGGCGCTGGCGGCGTCGCAGGACCCCGCCCTGGTGGAAAAGCTGCGCCCGCTGCTTCAGGGCGACTCAACGCGCGCCCGCATTAACGCCGTGCTCGCCATTGCGACCCTGGAGGGAGTCGACTCCGCCGGAGCGTCGATGCCTATGCTGCGCGACTTGGCGGGCGGCGACGCGCGGGCGCGTGCCACCGCTACCTACGCGCTCGGACGCATTCCGCTTGACGACTCTCTCGACCTTCTCGTCGATTTGCTCGCCGACCCTGACCTCGAAATTCGTTGTGCCGCCGCGCAAGCTCTCGGCCGGGTAGGCTCGCCGCGCGTCATTCCGGAATTGATCGAGGCTCTGGCCGGCCGGCCCGAGTTGCGGCACGATGCCCGTCGCAGTCTCGCCGCCATCCTCCGGCGCTGCGGCAGCGAGTGCATTGCAGGGCTGACCCACACCGCCACCCATGCCCAGCGCGCCGAAATCCGCAGCGAGCTCGCCGACGTCCTCGGCCGGCTCAAAGACGAACGCGTCATCGACCCCCTCCTCGAGTTGCTTCACGACCCGGAGTGGCGGGTCCGCTGGAAGGTGCTGAAATCGTTCGAACGCTTGGCGCGCGACGGCCCCCTGCCCGAGCGCGTCCGCCTGGCGCTCTTCGAGTACGCGCACGCCGAGCTGGGCGCTTTTCGCCGTAGCGTCGATTGCACGCACGCGCTCCTCGCCCAACCCCAGACCGAGGCGCTCCGCCTGCTTTCCCTGGCCCTCGCCGAAGACCGCACGAACATCCAGGAGCGCGTCTTTCACATGCTGGGAATCGTCGCGGGGCGCGCGCGCATGCTGGCCATCTACCAGAAGCTGCAATCCAAGGAGGCCCGGCTGCGCGCCGACGCGCTGGAGGCTCTGGACAACCTCGCGCCCAAGGCCATCGGGCGCGAGGTGCTGGCGCTGCTCGAACCGCCTCCCGGGCCTCAGGCCCAGGCGCCGAACGCCGCGCCCCTCATCGAAGCCCTGGCCCGGCACTCCAAGCCCTGGCTGCGTGCCTGCACCGCGAACTACCTGGGCTACCACAATCACGCGGAAAGAGAAACCCTGCTCGAATCGCTGCGTGCCGACGGCGCTCCGCTCGTGCGCGAGACCGCGCTCTACGCCGGGTGGCGCGCCTTCGGCGAGAACTGGCCGCCCCTCGCCGCCGCAGCCTCTGCCGAAGATCCCATCTCGCGCGAGGCGGCCCGCAAACTGCGCGCCCGCGCCACCAAGGGCGGCGCCGTTCATCCGCCCAACACCGGGAGTGATGCCATGCTGCTCTCCATCGAGAAAGCTGTCTTTCTGAAATCCGCCCCCCTCTTCGCCGCGGTGGAAGGCGAAGAACTCGCCGCGCTCGCGGACATTTCCCTCGAACACACCTACCAGCCCGGCGAAATGATCTTCGAGGAGAACGCCGTGCCCCATCATCTCTATCTTGTGTTGGAAGGTAAGGTCGAGGTCTTCCGGCGAGTCAATGACTCTGACCACTCGCTCGCCTACCTCGGAGAGAAGGAGTGCTTCGGCGAGATGGCCATTCTCGACGACCACCCGCGCTCCGCCTCGGTGCGCGCCGCAGAAGCCACCACCGTCCTCAAGATCGACCGCGAGAGTTTCCGCGAACTGATCCTGGAACGTCCGCAGATCGCCTTTGCCATTTTCCAGATTCTCAGTGGCCGCCTCCGCCACCAGAACCTGGAAGCCGACCGACCGCCCGTGGTCTTCAGCGGGGGACAGTACGCGTGAAGGGAAGGAGTCAGAAGTCAGAAATCAGGAGTCAGAATTCCACTCCTGTTCCGTGGAGAACGGTGCTGGATTGCTGACGGTACGCGAGGCCCTCGGCGCGATGCGTCAGATCGTCGCTGCTTTGGAAATTTCCCGCGCCCTTCCGAGACATCACACCAAAGGTTGACCGTGAGGGGAAAGCTCCTGACTCCTGACTCCTGACTCCTGACTTCTGACTCCCGAATCCAGAATCCCGAATCCTGAATCCTACTTTTCCTGGCACTTGTCGCAGTATCCGCCCGCTTCCACCCGCACCACGGCGATACGGAAGCGCCGTTCGCGCTCGATCTGGCCTTTCAATTTTTCGAAGAGGGAGCTTTCGAATTCCTGGATGCGCCCGCATTTCAGGCAGGCGAGATGGATGTGGTCGCGGGTGGTTCGCGCTTCGTAGAAGTGGCGCCCGCCCTGCAGGTGGAGCAGGTCGAGCTCATCGACCAAGCCGTGTTTCTTGAGCAGCGTCAGGGTCCGGTAAACCGTCACCTTGTTGAGCGTCGCGTCGCGCTTGCGCGCCCGCTCCCAGAGGTCGAGCGCGTCGAGATGCCCTTCGGCCCCCTGAATGATCTCCACCAGCAGGCGCCGCTGCTGCGTCATGCGCACCCCGCGCGAGATCAACTCCTGCTCGAGCGGCCGCCGCGATACCTTCTGTTCAAGGAGCATGACTGGATTCGACCTCAAGCCTTCGACTTGCCTTGCTGCCGTTAGTGTCGCCTCCACCCGCTACGCTGTCAAATCAATTCCTCTCCGAGCCGGAAACATGGACTACGATGCACACCCCCGGGGGTAGAAAGCCCCGGCTGGGGTGCCCGTCAGCCGGCGGACGGCTCGAAATCGTCGAGCTCCGTGAAAAGACGCAGGCGTCACGGACCAGTCTGCACTCCCCCCTTGCGGTAACTTGTTTGATGGGTTGATAGGGCGGTGGTAAACTCGGCTCCCAGCGGGGTGGCTTTGCCATGCCTGATCCGACCACCCTTCCACACCTGGTTCGGTTCGGAATCTACGAAGTAAATCTTCGCGCGGGAGAGTTGCGCCGCGACGGTGCGAAGATCAAGCTTCAGGAGCAACCCTTCAAAGTCTTGGCGATGCTGCTCGAGCGGCCGGGTGAGATCGTGACCCGCGAGGAGCTGGAGAAGGCGCTGTGGTCTACGGACACGTTTGTGGACTTCGAGCACGGCCTCAACAAAGCCATCAACAAGATTCGCGAGGCGCTGGACGATTCCGCCGATAATCCGCGTTTCGTTGAGACGCTGGCGCGGCGGGGGTATCGATTCATCGCGCCGGTGGACGTAGGGG
>JBEKUI010000176.1:0-10052 GCA_049515175.1 Terriglobia bacterium | reverse complement strand
CCCAGGCATTGGCGCGTTTCCAGCGCGAAGCGCAGTCTGCCTCAGCCCTGAATCATCCCAATATCTGCACGATTCACGATATCGGCGAATACGAAGGCCAGGCGTTTATCGCCATGGAGTACCTGGACGGCGTGACGCTCAAGCACCAGATTCAGGGCCGGCCCATTGAGTTGGAACAACTGCTCGAGATCGCCATCGAGGTCACTGATGCCCTCGATGCCGCGCACAGCCAGGGCATCGTCCATCGGGACATTAAACCGGCGAACATCTTTGTAACCAAAGGGGGACACGCCAAAGTGCTGGACTTCGGCCTGGCCAAGTCCACCGTGGCGGGCGGCCCTTCCGGTCCGGATGCGAGTTTGAATACTCTAACCGCCGCCACCGTACACGAGCCGCATCTGACCAGCCCGGGGACAGCCATCGGCACAGTGGCCTACATGTCGCCGGAGCAGGTGCGGGCCAAGGCGCTGGATGCACGCAGTGATCTGTTCTCCTTTGGCGTGGTGCTGTACGAAATGGCGACGGGGATGCTGCCCTTTCGCGGGGATAGCTCGGGCGTCATCTTTGAGGCCATTCTGAACCGAGCGCCTGCGCCTCCGGTGCGGCTGAATCCCGAGTGTCCCCCCGAACTGGAACGAATTATCAACAAGGCGCTGGAAAAAGACCGCGACCTGCGCTATCAGCACGCCTCCGAGTTGCGCGCCGACCTGAAGCGCCTAAACCGCGATACGACTTCGGGCCGCTCCCTGGCCGCGGGAGACAGCGCGGAGATGCTTTCCTCCGCTCAGCAGGCCCGGGCCGAAAGTGTCACCCTGAGCGCAAGCGAAGGGTCTGCAGTCTCGAAACGTCGATGGTGGCCGCTGGCGATGGCGGCGATGGCTGTAGCAATTCTGTTGCTGGGTGGCATTCTCTGGTTCCGGCATCCGCAGCGGGTTTCCGAAGGTCCAACCCAACTATCACCTTTCACCAGTCTGCCGGGGATCAAGTCGGACCCGGCGTTTTCTCCTGACGGCAACACCATCGCATTCTCGTGGAACGGTGGAAACGAAGAGCATTCGAGTATCTACGTCAAACTCATCGGAGCCGGAACTCCATTGCAACTGACGAAGAGCCCCGGCGCCGACTCGAACCCCGCCTGGTCACCCGACGGCCGCTACATCGCCTTCTATCGTGATTCCCCCCAAGGCGGCGGCTATTATCTGGTTCCCTCTCTGGGCGGAGCGGAGAGGAAACTGGCATCGGCCTACGAATTTGGAGGCCTGGACTGGTCGCCGGATGGCAAGTCTCTCGCGGTCGTGGATCGAGCGTCGCCACAGGACCCCTTAAGCATTTTGCTCATCTCAGTCGAGAGCGGCGAGAAACGTCCACTCTCGTTCCATGCCGGCGAGTGGCTCGCCGGTCCCGCTTTCTCGCCGGACGGGCGGATGCTGGCGTTCGCGGCGGGGCCGGAGTTCCTGGCAACCGACGTTTTCGTGATGCCAGCAGAAGGCGGCGAGGCAAAGCGCCTGACCTTTGACCGGCTATTTCTGAGGCGCCTTGCCTGGACGCCCGACGGACGCGACATCATCTTCTCCTCCGACCGCGCCGGGGGAATTTATCGGCTGTGGCGGGTCGCGGCCTCCGGCAGCCCACCGGAGCTGGTCTCGGGCGCTGGGGAAGATGCCTCGATGTCTGCGGTCTCCAGGAAGGGCAATCGGCTGGCCTACATCCACGAGAAAGTGGACACGAACATCTGGCGCATCCCCGGACCTGCGTCGACGGTGAAAGCTGCGGCGCCGCTGAAACTGATTTCCTCCACAAGGGAAGATGTCTCACCCCAATACTCGCCCGACACCGAACACATTGCATTTGCCTCCGATCGCACGGGGAGTATGGAAATCTACGTGTCAGAGAGTGATGGCTCGAATCCTGTCCAGTTGACCTCCTTTGGAGGCGCTGACACGGGAACCCCCCGCTGGTCTCCCGACGGACAATGGATCGCTTTCGATTCCCGGGCCAAAGGGCAGCCCGATATTTACGTCATCAGCGCGCAAGGCGGCGAACCACACCGTCTCACCAGTGGGTCCAGCGCCAGCTATGTCCCGAGCTGGTCGAGAGACGGGCGGTGGGTCTTTTTCACGTCAACTCGCAGCGGCAGCGAGCAAATCTGGAAAGTCCCCGCCCAAGGCGGCGAAGCCGTCCAAGTGAGCCAGCACGGCGGATGGAACGCCCAGGAATCGCTCGATGGCGCGTCGCTTTATTACTGGCGGACCAGTGCCGTTTGGAAGATGCCCATAGGCGGTGGCGAGGAGACTCGCGTCGCTGACCACGTGACGAGCTTTGGTAACTGGGCGCAGTGGGAACAAGGCCTTTGCTTCATGGACGAAGCGGCCAAGGAAGGGCCAACCGTAAGTTGTGGTGATTTCTCCGGGCATCAATTGAGGCGCCTTCCTACGTTGGAGAAGGGGCCACTCTCTGGTGGGTCACCGGGCTTCGATGTTTCCCATGACGGCCAGTGGATTATTTTCCGGCGGGCGGATTCTATCGACAACGATATCATGTTGTTGGAGAATTTCCACTGAGCGAGAGCGAACGCCGCGAGAATGCCCCTCTAGCCGGAGCAAGCCAGGCGTGGAGTGGTTGCCTCTGATGGCAGACCTCGAAGTTAATCCCTGTAAAACCTGAGAGATAGAATGATTCTCAAAAGTTAGCTAGAGTATGGTCGAGGTACCGAGACCCCGAACCTTTCGCCCTGCCTTCTCTTCTTCCCCGTCAGGGGGTGTGATAGACTGAATTCTTAACACCCATCCCAAGACGCGCCTTGGGAGACTCCCTTATGAAGCGGTATGGCGAGCATCGCTTCCCCGGCAAGCTTTTCATTGTCGAAGGAATCGACGGCTCCGGAAAATCGACGCAGTTGATGCTCCTCCACCAATGGTTGCAGGCGGAGGGCTACGGCACGGTTTTCAGCGAGTGGAACTCCTCCCCCCTGGTGAAAGAAACCACCAAGCGGGGGAAGAAGCGGGAAATGCTCACGCCCGCGACCTTCTCCCTGATTCACGCCACGGACTTCGCCGACCGCATGGAGCACAACATCATTCCGCTGCTCAAGGCCGGCGCGGTGGTGCTTTGCGACCGTTATATTTACACCGCCTTCGCCCGCGACGTGGTACGCGGCATGGACCCCAAGTGGGTTCGGGAGCTTTACGGCTTCGCGGTCAAGCCCACGACCGCGTTCTACTTCAGCGTGCCGCTCGAGGTGGCCATGCATCGCATCCTGGATGGGCGGGCGGGCCTGAAGTTCTACGAGGCGGGCATGGATCTGGGGCTGAGCGAGGATGAAGAGGAGAGTTTCCGCATCTTCCAGGGACGTATCCTGGAGGAGTACGAGAAGATGGTACCGGAATTCGACCTCACCGTGGTCGACGCCACCCAGCCCATCGAGGAGCAGCAAAGCACTATGCGGCAGGTGGCGAAGGCCAAACTGGCGCAGGCCAAGCGCCTGAGGGTAGCGCCGTGAGAGAGACCTACGGAGTGGTTCTGCCGGGGATGAAACTGGCGGACCTGACGGGCAAGCTGATCGTCATCGAGGGCACGGACGGCGTTGGCCGTACGACCCAGATCAACCTCATCAAGCCCTGGCTCGAACAGCAGGGCCGGGCGGTGCTGGAGACGGGCGTCTCGCGCTCCTCGCTCGCGGGGCGGGGAATCAAACAGGCCAAAGAGGGGCACACGCTGGGGCGAATTACTCTGAGCCTCTTCTACGCCACCGATTTTGCCGACCGCCTGGAGAACCAGATCGTGCCCGCGCTGCGCGCCGGTTTCGTCGTGCTCACCGACCGCTACATTTTCTCTTTGATGGCGCGGGCCATGGTGCGGGGCATCGATTCCGAGTGGGTGCGGAGCGCCTACAACTTCGCCCTCAAGCCCGACGCGGTGTTCTATCTCCGCATCGGCGTGGACGACCTGATTCCGCGCGTGGTCTTCGGCCGCGGGTTTGATTACTGGGAGTCCGGCATGGACCTTCACCCCAGCGAAGACATGTACGAGAGTTTCAGGAAGTACCAGGGTGCGCTGCTCAGCCAGTTTGAGGTTCTGGGCGAGGAGTACGGGTTCGATTTCGTGGATGCTTCCGCCGGCTCGCGGACGGTGTTTGAGCAATTGAAGGCCGGCATCGCGCGCGTGCTGAGTGGCGAGCCGCGCGAACCGCTTTTTGCAATCCCGAGATCCAAAGAAACCGCCGAGGCGCCCGTATCCAACGTCATCGAGATGCCGCCTGCCAAAGCTGCCGCGGGCGGGGACTGAAATTTCGAAAGGCCCGGCGAAGTCAGTCACAGGTTTCAGTCATCAGTTTCCGGTGGTGTGGATGATAGAATTTCCCGGATCCTATTCTTGACCTGCTCGTACCCACCATCCTGGGTCATGGCGAAGTACCTCTGCTGGAACACCTGCTTGCCTTTTCGGTTCCTGGTGATGACCTTCTCGATTTCCACCGCCAGCTCGAGGTGATCGCGTAGGAAGGCGGGCCGTGCCACCATCTCGATCATCGTCTGCTCGAGGACTTCGAGGTCGTGCCAGTTGCCGAGGTGTTCCTGCAGGCCGCGCAGCCAGGCAAGGGTTGAGTTGCTTCCGGGAGCATCGAATTCGTGGATCACCTCCATCAAGTAGCGGAGGCGCTTGGCAGCGATGCGGGCGCCATGAATGACACTGGCGCGGTGGTCGAGACGCGATTCCGCGACCCGCACCTCAAAGGCGCTCCAGATGCGCCCGAGCGATGCAGCGACGCGTTTCTCGAAGAGTTCGGGGTGCTGGGGCCCCGGCTCCTCGGGATGGCGAGCGGCGCGGGGAGACCGGTGTTTGCCGTTGGATGCCAGGGCTTCTTTCAGGCGGACGTAGAAGACGGCGAGGTTCAGGCGGCCCAGTTTGCGCACCGCTTTTCCGAAATTCCCGGAGCGCCGCTCGAGCAGGTGGTTGTGGACGGCTTGCCAGGCTTCGCGCCGCGTGGCGCGCCGTCTGGCAAGAATGCGGTTGACTTGCGCCAGTTCGACGTCGCAGTTGCGGACTTCGCCCAGCGCGCGCCGGGCGCGCCGGAGGCGCCGCCGCAGTTTGCGAACTTCCGCCGGGCCTGGCGGGGGATAGAGCAGGTCGAGGACTTGCTGCAACCGCCGGCTGGCCACGCGCAGATCGTGGATGGCGTCAGGATTGTCCCCGCGCAGCACCTTGGGTTCGAGCGACATGAAGCGGTCAAGCTGCTTGAGTGCCAGCTTGCGCACTTTCTTCCATGGATCGCCCGGCTCGGATTCCGAAGGTGTCGCGGCCGCCGGCGCCGTCCGCACGTCGTCGGAAGGAGGTGTGGTCTCGGCGGCGGGAGACTCTTCGGGGGGCGCTTCGGCGGTCTTGATGGCTTCTACCATGGGAGATACCTCAGGAGAACTTCGGGCGGAGAGCCGGGGCGAGTCCTGCCTCCGGGATGAGGTTCTGCCTTGTCGGGCTTGACGGGGGAAAGTGTACTCCGAGTGGCGGGGAGTTACAACGCCCTCCACCGGCGGGTCAAATCCTGGCAGGGCAGTTTGAAATCCTCAATCGGCAATTCCGGCTACCCCAGTTTGCGCATCAGCTTGGGGGTGAGCCACCAGACGAGTTGGCCGGGGGATTTGGGAGGGAACGCAAGGAAGCTAATCAAACAGCAGCCGGCCTTCTTGAACGAGAGGTTGGCATGGCGTCCGGCGCCGACCAGGCGCGCCGCGAGCTCGCTCAGATCGGGTTCGTGGCCCACCACCAGGACGCGGCGGCGGTCTGAGCGCTTGGCCAGAAATGTGATCAGCGCTTCGGGCGCACCGCCCGGACGCAGGGCGTCGCAGATATCCACCGGAACGCGCGAGCCCACTTCGTCGGCGACAATGGCTGCGGTTTCGGCGGCGCGCACGAGCGGACTGGTCACAATCCAGTCCAGCGCGCATCCCATCCGCACCAGGCCCGCGACACACTCGCGCGTCTTCTTCTTGCCCTCGGGCGTCAGCGGCCGCTTCGCATCCTCGGCAAAGCCCGCCGTACCGCGTTCCGCTGCGATCCCGTGGCGCATGATGTAGAGCTCATAGCCGGTCGTCTGAACTTGCCCTGAGTTGCTCTCTTCTTTTGGGGTCATGAATCACATCCGCCGTTTCGGTTGGCGCCAGGAAAGGAGATATCTACTCCACAGGAGCGGCTTCCGCCCAAAGCGTTGCGAACTCCCGCTGATACAACGCAATGCTTTCCTGGTCGCGAAGGACGATCAGGTTCTCGAAATTCTGTTCCTCGGATTCGAGCGTCCAGTTGTAGCTTCCCGTGATTGCTGTTTGTCCGTCGAAGACGGCAAATTTGTGATGCATCTTCGTATCGGCGCCCTGGCGCCCATAAAGGATTCGCAGGGAGAGCGAGCCGTGGGCAAGCAGCTTCCCGGTCGAGGGCGTCTCCTCGTGCTTGTTCCGGTCAAGCACGACGCGGATCCTCACACCCCGGCGCGCTGCGGTGGCCAGAGCCTCTGCCAGCCGCGGGTTATTGAACCGGTAGAGCGCCGCGTCAATGCTCGTGGAAGCAACGCGAATCAACTCTTCAATCCTGCACGCGATCGAGCCGTCGCGCGAAAGGCGTATTTCAATGCTCATGCTCTCAATTGAGAAGATGGATTGTATGACGAGCGCGGGCCTTTTTCAAGCCGTCCAGGACGGCCATTGAGGAGAACCTGCATATTCTACCTCCGCAGCACGTAGAAGCACCGGCCGGGGGTCGCTACACTGGGCGCGACGAAGTCTTCCACCTGATAGCCTGCACGGAAATACGCCTGGAAAATACGGCGCGTGTCCTGTCTCCAGCGCCGGGCGAGCTCAATATCTGCGGCGCGCATCGCGTCCGTGTTGGGGGGAATTTCGACGATGAGCTGCCGGCTGCGAATTATCAGGTGAAGTTTCCTGTTTCCAAGAAAGCCGCCGGCAGTCGACGCTGTTTCATTTGCGCGCGGCAGACCGGACACGTCCATCTGCGGAGGACCCTGCCGCAGCCGCTCCGCTACGCGCTGCGAGGCGATCGCCCAGTTCACGACGAAGCGGTCGCTGGCGAGACCCTTCTCGATGGCGCTGGGAAAGTGCCCGTAACAATCCGAGATGTACTTCGTAATCTGAACGCCCAGGCGAGCGACATTGAGCGCGGCGTTGCGGCTTTGCAGGGGATCATAGGTCCAGCAGATCGATTTGATTCCCTGGGCCAGCGCCAGCCGTCGGTGTGCGACCTTCATCCGGAATCCCAGCCCCAGGTCGCGGCAGCGCTGGCGCACGGCCATCATGTGCGACCAGTGGACGGTGCGCTTTTCGAAGCGACCGAGGAAGGCGTAGAGGAACCCGGCCATTTTCTTGCCCCAATAGGCGCCCAGCACGACCCCGCCGCATTTCTGGGTGACGCTCAGCAGTTCACTGCTCGCCGCGACAGTTCCCCAGACCTCTTGCTGGATTCGCTCGCACTCGCGGAATTCTTCCCAGCTTTTTAGCCGACGAACCTGGACTCGCAACACCGTGCCTCCCCATCCGTTGAAGGAGTGGAATCCTACCATCCTTGCACGAAGTCGCAAAGCCGGAGCGACCCCATTCATTGACCAAAGATCGGCGCGAGATTCATGCGGACATGGCGAGATGTGGGTAACGGCCGTACTTCCGCGCGGCCTCGATCATGGTCCGGTAGTTCTGAGGATTGACCGAAGAGTGTATGGAATTGGAAGAGGATAGGATAAAACCGCCCCCCGGCGCAGCCCGGGTGATGCAATCCTTCACCGCGGCCTCAACCTCCTCCGTCGTCCCGTGGGGAAGAAGGTGACCGCAATCGATGTTGCCGATCAAACAGACACGGGCGCCGTACTTCTTCTTGACTTCGCCGATCTCCATGCCCGCCAGGGGTTCGATGGGATTGAGCGCGTCGATGCCGGTGTCGACGATCGGGTCGAGGATCGGCCAAAGGTTGCCATCACTATGTTTGATGGCCTTGCCGCCCTCCTCGTGGATGGCATCCACCATGCGTTGGAGCCGCGGAATGACAAATTCGCGGGCAATGGCGGGCGAGAAAAACGGGCCCTTGTTGCCGGCGTAATCGTCGGCGATGACGATGGCGTCAGCGCCGGCGCGAATGGCATTGCGTGCCACCCGTAGGCTCATTTTCAGGACCTTCTCCATCAGTTCGTGGGAGAACTCAGGGTCGAGAAGGAAGTCCATCAATAGGTTCTCAAAACCACGCAGGAAAACCGACCACATGAACGCCGCACGGTGGCGGAATACAATGGCCCTCTTGCCCTTGAATCGCGCCACGAGTTCCGGCAACTTTCCCAGCCGCTGGGGCGCGTCCGGGTCGGGAGGCTCGTAGTGCTTCAGATCGTTCTTGCTCTGGATCGGTCCGCGAAGCGGGTGATCGATCATCTCCGCGCTGGGCTTGAAGATTACTCCCCATTCGTCCATGTAGCTGCCGTCGGTGAACTGGCGGACCGTATCGAACTGGAAGACGGCGCTGACGCCATCGAAGTCCATAGTTTCTTCGAAGTCGGCCTGATCGCGCGCCTGCGGGCAGAGGGCTTTGGAGATTTTGGTGCTGATCGACCACTCGACGATGGGGACGCGGTCTGGCTGCTTCCGTTCCAAAGCCGTCATGAAGCGTTCGCGGGAATTCATGTCAGAACCATCGGCGACGAGCGGGGAACCAAAAGCGCGGAGACGTGCGCCTCTGCTTCATGCGGCTGGAGCAACCACGCAGATTTCGGGAACCATCTTGACCGAGCTCGTGATGGAATTGGAAACAAAGCAGGCTTTGTGCGCGTCATCGAGGATGGTTCGGGCGCGGTCCGCGTCCTCTTGCGACTTTACTTCGATTCTCGGCTGGATGGTGATTTCCGTGTAGCGGTATTTGCCCTCGACGTTCTCAATGAGCCCCTCGACATGGCTCTCGTAACTGAGGAATTCCAGTCTCTTGTTCTGGGCAAAGGCCACGAACGTCAGCATCGTGCAGACGTTGACGGACGAGATAAACAAGTCTTCGGGCGTCCAGAAGCCAGCCTCGCCTTTGAATTCTGGAGGGCTGGAAGCCTCGATTTCCGGCTTGCCTGCCGCAGAGAGGATGGCGCGACGGCCCGACGTCCATCGAAGCTGGCTCTCGAATCGAAACGACTTGAACGCTCTTTTGGGTTCCATCTAACCTCCCGCTTGCCGGGTACACAGCCGTGCGCCGTTATGAATTACCAATCCGGGCCGCAGTCCTGCCGCCCGCCGCGGGCGAGTCAGGTGCCGCCGATGGGAGGCGCGAGTTGCCGGCGCAAGCGGCGTAAAGCGGTACAAATCTCCTCTTCGCTCGGCAGCGTGATGGCTTTCATCCTGCAATGCTCGGCACAAGCGCTGCAACCCGGCACACAGTTATTAGGATGCGCTACGAAAGGCCTTCGACTCACCGGGTCCCACTCGAACACTCCATGCTGGCAGAAGTTCATGCAGTCGAGGTCTTTCAAGCACCGCGCGTAGTTGATCCTGGGGTGCCAGGGAAGCTTCTCTCGAGGAATGGCGGGATGGCGCATCGTCAATACTCCTTCAGGACAGGGTGCGAAGGCCGCGCCATCAGGCGGCGCGTGACGCGAATTCGTCAGGTTCGGTGTTCAGGCTTTCAATAACTAGCTCTGCTTTCGGCTGGTGGCTCGACAACCTCCGTACATCCGACTGGAGAGTGACAGAATCCTGCCCCGCTAGTCGCAGCAGGGATCGGACGGCCTCTCCCGCCGGCTTGCTGAGGGAAAGCGAGTAGATCATCCACGTGCCTTCCCGCTGGGCATGCACGATGCCGGCGCGCCGCAAGTACGCCAAATGGCGCGAGATGAAAGGCTGGCTCAAACCCAGCGCGGCTTGGAGATCGCAGACACAAAGGCTCCGGTCCGACAAAATGTTCACAATTCGGAGCCGGTTGGGATCGGCAAGAGCTCGGAACAGCCTAGCAATCTGGGGCATTTTGCTCTCCGCATATATGGCTATGCAGATGTATTGCCATCCGGTCCGATTTTAGGTGTGACAATATGTCCA
>JBEKUI010000175.1:0-10079 GCA_049515175.1 Terriglobia bacterium | reverse complement strand
TCATCGAAACAGTCTACACGACTGATTCAACCGGAGGCGACTGCCCGCAAGTCGCTGATTCTGAAAGTCAGCTCGATTTTGAGGACATACAGCGTGACCGGGCCCGCACTGTCGCACCTTGTTCATCGTTCGCCTGCATAGCTGTGAAATTCAACCTTCGTCCGTTCGGCAAGTGCTGCCAAGCGGTCGATGTCAAAATCCCTATAGAGATCCAGACAAAAGAGTTCCGGCGCTGACCGGAAAGCAACCGGGGTATCTAGGAGGTGACCCAGGCTCCGCATCGCACGGCGGGTGGCGATTGCGGAAAACAGGTTCGGATCGAGTGCTGCGGCTGCCAACCCGACGACCTCGCTGCGAATACCTGTTGTCTCCAGACGAATCTCCCGCTGCCCAGAAGCTTGCGTCAGCCAGTTCGCTACGCCCAACAATTGTTCAACTTCAATACCTAGGGGACGGGCGCCTACCGTCGCGACGAGCAATTCATAGTCAGTGGGATCCGGCTTTTGGGGGATCATTTCACCCATGAACATCGGGTCGAGAGCGAGGACCTGCTCACCGCGGTTGATAAGGTCTGAGATGACATTGGCCGCGTCCTTTCTCCCGCCATCTTCTAGAACAATCGTCGCTGGAGCATTCGAAGGAGCGGCAATTGCCTTGAGCCACACACCGGTCGCACTCAGCCCATTGTCAAAATCGAATCGATACGAGAGTGTCTCTAGCCCTTTCTGCCTGGTGTTCCATAATCTCCAGGCGATGGACACCTTCAGAGGTTTGTAGCGTAGGACAGACTGGAGCTCGCCCCGCTTTTCGGAGGCCCACGCCTTTTTGGCGTTGGACGGGCTAGGGATGGAATCCCGGTGAATTTCGCTCGCCATTTTCCTGGCCAACCCTAGAATCGTCAGGTTTTCCTTCGGAACCCCTATTGTGAGGTTGTCGCTGCTCTTGATTTCTCGATCGCTCGGGATTTCATCCTCAGCAACGGGCATATTAAAGTGTTCCGTAAAGAATCGGTAGGCGGTCTGGCGATTGTTCAGTTGATAGTTGTGAGTTCCGGGGTCCTCATTTTCGTGCCAGGCAAGGTCGTTCTCTTTGTCGAAAACCCGGAAGAAAGGTTTGATGTCGTCGTAAATATACGGCTTTACGAGGGCGGCTCGAAAGCAGCAGTCGTCCTCCGCGTTGTGAACAAGAAGTGTCGGTCGGGGGGCTCGCATGGCGACCAGATAGGTGTAATCCTCGCCGGCGCAGAGATCGGCAGGATTCTCTTCAGTCTCGTTGGTGTCCACAGGGTGCGTAATGTTGGACTGCAGGGAGCCAAACCCGGCGACTTCCACCATTACCGCAACCCGCGGATCGAGGGCGCTCAGGAAGATGGTCTGCCAGCCTCCACCTGACAGCCCGGTGACTCCCAGACGAGCGCTGTCAACTTGCGGCAGGCTGGCGAGGTAATCCAGCCCCCTGCGTATGGCAAGATAGAAAAACCCGGCGGAGTTCGCTCCTACGAGGTCGAGGTGTGCGCCATAGTCATGCGCGTTTTCGGGTTGAGACAGTTCTCCGAAACCGGGCCATTCGAGACTCAGGGCTAGTATCCCGCGCTTGGCGAAATTGATGCACCGTTTCTGCTTATACTCCGCTGCCTTTCCCTGGGGGTCATGTCCATTCACATTCAGGATTGCGGGGACTCTTCCAATCCCATTGACCGGCTCATAGAGGATTGCGGTTGAGTCAAAACCGGGCACGATCTCGTACCGCAACATGTGCATGCGGTAGCCCTTGCCTGTTTCGATGACGTTGACCTCCTCAAACTTTGGCGCGGCGCTCAACCATTCTCGAGGCCAACCGTGAAAAACCACGTCATTCAAGAGGTGATCCCGCAGGCGCTTCTCTTCACTCGTCCATTGGCTGGCAGACACAGGTGTTGGTAGCTGTGGGATACGCGCCATCAGGAAGCGACTCAACTGGTATGCGGTCACGGCCGTGGGTTGGAGTTCCTGCTCCAGGATGGGTTTCAACCCTTCGGGAGTGGTCTGCGCTCCCACGGTCACTAAGCTTACAAAAACGCAAAGGATCAAAAGCCAGCTTATGCGCATGTTTTGTGTTCCCTCCGCGGTTTAAGGAATCGTGTTTCAGTTAAGAATCATCAACGCACGTTCGATAGAACTGGTCAAAACCAAAGGCGGTATTCCTGGATCCGATGCTCGGTTCAGTCCTCATTCCACTGCCGTCAGTCGTCCCAGATTCCAACCGTAGTGGCAATCGGCAACCAAGCCCCGGACCCGTCCGCGATCTGTCACCATCCGGCTGCGTAAGTCTGAACGCCCGAGATCTTGTACCAGCGGAAGTGAGAGTCTACACCTCCCAAGCGGACTATTCGCACCAGACTACCATGCCCTTTTCGATGGCGGGAATCGTCACATCCACCCCTCCACCTGTTGGTTCGGCTGCCAGTTCTTTGGCTTCACCCAGGTACGGCAAAGCAAACACTCGCGCGCCGACGCCTGCTGGGAAGTGAATCCGGATGCCCTTTTCCGGGATTTGATATGAGTTCTTTTGGCTCCTCAATCCCTTGAAGTTTGCGAGGAATACGTGGGGTTTCCCATCGACTCTTGCGATCTGCGTCACAACGAATGGGGACGCCTCAATTCGAACAGTCTTTTCGAAGGACGATCCGCTGATCACGTCCCGCATAAAGGCTTCCCGCAGCTTCTCGAACTCCGTCCCTGTCGCGCTTCCCACGCTGGCGGCAAGATCAAACTCCTTGGCGAGTTGCCGGAAGTATTGCTTTCCCGGACAGTCGGGGAAGTAAACAAACCCTTGCTTCCCCGCTCCCACTGACTTTCGGGCCGCCTCTCGGATTCCCAGCCAAGTGTGGAGGGGGTTGGGGGTCCGTGGGTCGCGACGCTCGTCATACCGTGCCGTCTCGGCGGTGATCACGAGCTTCTTGCCGGTCTGCGCAAAGGATTTCAAGGAATCCAGTTCTCCTTGGCTTAAACACCGGACATCAGGAAGGATGAGCAAGTTGCCTGTAAATGCGGCCAAGCTCCGCGGCGTGACCACTTGAAGCTCCCGATGGGAATGAATCACCAGCGCCATCGTTCCGAGGTAGGACTCGATGAACTCTTTGGGAAAATAGTTCCGCGTCTGAGGCGAGAAGTAGACGCCCACGGGGTTGATCGGCAGGCGCGGGCTGTAGAACGTCTTCTCGTGTTGCGCGATCCACTGGAAAACACCCGTGCGGGTCTCGAGGTCATTGGAATGAGACATGACATGACCTTTCGCATCCCAGGAGTTGGTACCGGCGATGAGTTGGGCTATGAAGAGATTCTTCATAGCATCGCGGGGATCAATGTTCCTCTCTCCGTCCCATGAATAGCTCAGCATCCACGAGGCTTTGCCGTTCGCGAAGGCGCGAAACGTGATCATGCCAATCATGTAGTGAAGCCAATCGAGCGGCGTCTTCGAGGCTGCCATGGCGTTCCCCGACCCCCACTCGTACTCGTGCGCGATGGCATCGACGACACCGTAAAGCTGGTAGACATCCGTGCCGACGCGCACTGCTGCCTCTTCTATCCCCGGATATATCTCGGCAATGGTCTTACACTTGGGATTGACGGCTTGGGCGTTTGCATCCACTTCCTTCATGAAGTCCGTCAGCGTTTGGATGCGAAAATCGATCCAACGGAGGAATCCCGGATCAGTGAAGTCGCCCAATCGGATCTCGGTTCTGGCGTTCAGCCCGGTCTTGGCCCTGAACGCCTCTACCGTGTAGTCATCAAAGCTCGCCCAACTGTCCTCCCAGCCTTCAAAGTGCGTCATCCAGTAGGGGATATCCACATAGATGCCATCGATTCCCGCCTTCGCGATTTGGCGAACGCGTTCCATGTAGATCTCCCGCCATTCCGCAGCGTAGGGACTGATCCAAACGTCCTCGTCCCCTGCACGAATCCAGAAAGCCGCGCCGCCGCTGAAGACGGCCGCCTCACCGCTTATCTTTCTCTGCACCCAGTCGGGATGCTCTTTGAAGAACGTATGCGAGGTTTTATCCGCCTGGGCGGTGATGCACTCCAGTCCGGCGATGTAGACGAAGGCGAAGTTGCCGACAGCATGGGCCTTCTCAGCAACCGCCTGGATGGCCTCCAGTTTCTCCTGGGGTTCAAGGAAGCTCTCGTACCGGCCCGTAATGTCGTTGTCCGTTTCGATGCCCAAGACGTGAGTCTCCATGGCGTCGCGGACGATGTCCTCCGCGCGGTCGTGGCTCAGCCCGTAGCCTCCGATCCGTACGCGGTGGGTCCAATCCTGCAGGGGAGCCGAATGGCTCTGGCAAAAACCGGCGGTGGTCACAACCAAAAAGGCGACAATTGGCAACCTTGTTATCCGCATAATCGTCTCCGTCAGACAGAAGGGAAAACAGCAAACGCGTGACTGCGCGAAATCCGTGGGACCTGGTCCTGACTTTTTATCGCAGGGCCGGAGATTTCAGGTCTGAGGCACCTTCGATCGCGCTGGG
The DNA here is from genome assembly GCA_049515175.1 of Terriglobia bacterium. Lineage (GTDB taxonomy): Bacteria > Acidobacteriota > Terriglobia > UBA7540 > UBA7540 > JACQNR01. The sequence goes on along the minus strand of JBEKUI010000175.1, from coordinate 5,575 downwards.
TCTTGCTTCCTGGGCCCTCACGCCGGGAACCGATTCGTCCTGATCTTCCTGAAGACTCTCAAACTCGCGAATCTCTTTCGCAGCCTTCTCATTCTGCCCAAGACGGTGACCTGGCGGGGCTGGCTCTTTGGTCACGCGCTCAGCGAGATTTTTCGAACCGTCTTTTTGGAAACCAGTGGGGACAATCCAATAGGTAGCTTGGTATCTTTTCCCGGATTCGAGAACCGTCAGGTCTTTGAACTTTCCCTCGTGCTCGAGATTGAAGGCATTGGTCGGGCCGGTCTGCGGCTCGATGCAGACCATCGTGTTGTCGAGGGGGGCATACACGATGGCGTAGTCATATCCCTTGCCAAATACGACTTCGATCTTCTGCATCTTGCCTTTAGCCCAGAAATGGCCCAGGCCTTTCGCGTCCCGGTGGATTACGGAAAAGCCACCATCAATGAAGGTCTTTCCGAGGATTAGTCCTTTGGTCGCCCCCGGCACGTACTTTTCGGTGGGCTCAGTCTTGCCCGTGGGAACGAGTGCGTCGGTGACAATCCAGTGGGCGTCAGCCGGGATGGCCAGCGTCCAGGTCTCACGGGGCCCATCCGGGCGGAAGTAGGGGTGGTAGCCGAAATGGACGGGCATGGCGGACCTGCCCTCGTTGGTGACTTCGGTTGTACATTCCAGCTTCCCCTCCTTTAACCGGTAGGTGATTTGCCACACATGAGCGAACGGGAACTGAGCCATCAGGTCGGGATACTTGTAGAACTCCAACCGTGAAGTGATGAAGGCACCGGTGGCGTCTGAACTTCCGGCTTTGACGATTTCCCAACGACGATCGAAGGCCAGAAGCCCATGGATGGGGTAGTTGCTCTGCCGGGCGCGAAGGAAATTCCCCAGGGACTCGTTGAGGAGGTACTTCTTTCCCTGGAAGTAATAGAACTCGCGATCTATGCGGTTCGCAAAAGGCCCCATGAAGGGAATCCCTCGGCCCAGCGCTTTTGCTTCGAGATAAGCCTTGAAGGAATCCGCCGGGACCAAGACGTCTTTGTCGTTGATTTTGAACTTGTAGACCAGGTTGCCGATGTCCGGGACGACGCCCAGATCCATTTTGCGTTTGACGTCTACCAGATGATAGGTGGGGTGGCCTTCCACAACCTTTTTCTTAACGATGTAGTTCCCCACGGCGAAACCTCCTGAAGGAAGAGCCCAAAGCAGGACGAAGAGAGTGACAACTGTCTTCCGGCTGTTCATCTTGGACATCCTTGCCAGTTCTGGCAATTTCGGAGACTCACTGCTCATCGCTGGCCAGGACCTCCCCGGGCGAGGCGGTGCCGGTCCCTTTCTTCATAATGGTGATGGAAGCGACCATGTTACCGAAGCGCGCGGCCGTCAGCGGATCGCCGGTGACCGCCAGCGTCAATGCTGCCCCCGCCGAGAAGCTGTCGCCAGCGCCGCAGATATCTAAGGGCTTCTCGATGGTCCGCGCCGGAATCCAAGTTTCTTTGCCTTCCTCCACCACCATGACACCCTTCGGTCCGTGCGTGACCATTATCACGTTGCTTTCGACATGTTCTCGCAAGCGTTGATAGTCCGTGTCCCCGAAGAGCTTGTGGCAGGCAGCCTCGGCCTCCTGGCGATTGGGCTTGATGATCATGTGGCGGAACAAGTCGATTCGCTTGCGGGAATCCACCAGAAAGATTTTCTCGGGATGTGTCGCAGCCAGCTCAATAAGCAGATTTCGTACCGCAGGAGTAACGACTCCTCCGGCATTCGTCTCTGCTTGGTCCGCCACCAGGATCACGTCGTAGTCTGAGATAACAGAGCGCAGGTTTTGGAGAACCTGCCGCTCTGCCTCCGGGGCCAGCGGCCGAATGGAAATGAAGTCCACGCGCGGCTGGTCCTCGGCACCGGTCTGGCTATTCAGGAGCTTGGTGTAGGTGAACGTCTGCCAGTCGCGAACCTTGACCATCGTTTCCGCCGTTACGCCGCGCTCGGCCAAGGCGCGTTCCAGCTCAAAGCCGAACCCGTCGTCGCCGCGGACACCCAGCACCGCCACCCGCCCCGTTCCGAGGGCCGCTAGGTTGTTGGCCACTGTTCCGCCACCACCCGGAGTGACCTCCGTCATGACCACGCCGCATCGGGGAATGCCCGTTTCGCGGGAGGGCTCGGAGGTTGTGGGATCGTAGGTACACCAGCGGTCCAGGCAAATGTCGCCAACCACCAGCGCCGTGAGTTTTGGAAAGGCGGCCAGTATTTGCTGCGTGGTCATGGGGTCTCCAGAAGGGCGCGCCGCAGAGCGGGGACAGTCGCTCGATGGTCGCCACAGAAATAGAAACTCGTGCCACCTTCCGCGACCGTGCGCACTAGAATCGTCTTGTGCGGGCGGAAATAGTGGCCGGGATCGATTTCGGGCAGCTCGTGATGAATGTCGCCTTGAATGGGCACGAGATCGAAAACCGCCGTCGTGAAATCCCGAGTGGAGCGCCCTTCCTGGTGGGCCACATTGCGGGCCATGGCCAAGGCCTTCAAATGAACTTCCGGCCCCATGATGGCTGACCCGAAGCTCAGCAGGACGCTGCCTTCCAGGGCTTCCACGTTGTGCGCGAAGATCAGGAAGTGGATGTGCCGGTTCATTCCCGCCTTGATCACGTGCGCGCCCATCATCAGCAGGCGCGCCGCCCCGCGGCGTTTCGCGGCGACGATCCGCCGGGCCAGCTCGGGAAACTGAGGATGAGAGAAGGCGGGCGTCGGGTCTTCGAGTCGCAGGACGTCGGCGAGATGCATGTCGTGGACTCGTTCCGCCAGTAGTTTGATCGACAGGCGCGACCGATCGAAGATTTCATACTTGGATTTCATGTTTCGAACTCACTCTGGGAATAGGATGTGCAAAAGCTGCTCGTGGCACAGGAAATTCGCGGTGATGAAATCCGCACCCACACTTACCAGCCGCTGCCGCTTCCACTCGTTCACTTTTCGGCATTCGGGCTCGTCGGTGGCCACGCCTACGGCTACCCCCCCCGCGTCCTTGACGTTTTTGATTTCTACATAACCGTCGCCGAATCCCAGCAGCCCGTCACTGCGACACTCGGCCGACGTAAGAATACGCTGGATGAGAATCTCTTTGGAAAAACTTCGATAATCGTCAAGCGCTCCATACACGCCGCCGTCGAAATAGCGGGCAATGTCGAGAAGCTGAGCTTCCTCTTGCGTGTAGGCTTGGTCTGTCCCGCTGGCACAAAAGAGGCGTAGCCCGCGCCCGCGCAGGGCTTCCAGCAATGGGCGGGCACCCGGAACCAGGTATTTCTCGGGGGAGGCATTTCCTTGACGCAGCTCCTCACGACGCCACTCGATCTTGTGCATCAACCGTTGGTGATACATCTGCTTGTAAGCCAGCGGGTCCAGTGGCTTGCCCCCTCGCCGTTCCACTTGGCGGGCGAGCTCGATGAACTGGTAGATGGTCTGCTCGCCCGTAAGACGCGCGACGTAATCCTCCACGAGGGCACGTAGCTCCTCTTCACTTTCCCCGGTTTTCAGTCCGGCGAGAATCTCCACCATCATGGGTACCATCACGTCCACCCAACCGGTGCGAATCAACGACAGGGTGCCGTCAAAATCAAGGAGAACCACCCGCGCCTGTCTCGCAGATATGCCGGGATGAAGACATTCGATCATGCTATCCACCTGCTGCTCTGCAATACCAACTACGACCCTATGCGAACCGCGGCCTCGGTGCGCAAGAGGATCGAGAACAAGGTGCGGGGCGTTGCGGTCATGACTTCCGAATGGGGAACCACACTGGCGCGAGACTTGGTCGCCCACTAGGCGGCGGTCGTCTTCCTATGAAGTCAAACAGCTGCTGAGAAACTCCGCGCCGCTCCTGTCCTACTGGCAGCGTGGCGCGCCACTGTAACAGAAGGGGGTCCCATCGAACTTATAGCAACCGCGCTCGCCCGTGGACTGGTATCGCGTCTGGGCTCTCTTGCCGCCCTTGTAGCTGAACGTGATGGTTCCACTTTGCTGGTTGCCCTGGATGGCGTAACTGCCGCTGCCGGCGTCCTGGCTGGCAGCGCCCCAGCCTCCCTGATTAGTTCCGAAGCTCCCCGAATAACTCGATTCCCGCGAATCGAAAAAGGTCCCGTTCGAGCAGAGCATCAGTTTCCTTTCTGTCGAGCCCGTGTACGAATAGTATTCTCCCGCCATCGCTTGCATCAGGGCGGGGTCAGAGGGACCGGCGGATGGAGCGCCCGCCTTGTGCTGTTGCTGCATCGCACTCTTCATGTAGTCCATCATTCTGCCAGGGGCGCTCAAATCGATGTCCATTCGAATATCCTTTTGGACGACGGTGACTTCGCGCATGACCTTTTCCGCTTTGATGATGTATGTCCCCGGCGCCACATTCTTGAAGGTGTATTTGCCGAAGATGCCGGTGGAGACGCTATCGACAGGACTTCCCGTGGCTTTGTCGATCAACACCACATTGACGCCACTGGCCGCCGCGGTGGACGAAGTTCCAACAAAACCGCTAACCCTGAAACCTTCCTTCTTCTCTCTCGCGACGAGTAACCAGGTTGAAGAAACGATGAGAGTCAACAAGAGGAGGAACATCCGTCGAGCAAGCTTCAAGTGGGGCATACTCACCTCCCATGGAAACTCAATTCGGTATTGGCCACAACCTGCCTTTAACCGGTTCAGGGCATCGGTCGGCTACTACCGTTTGCCGAGGCGAGGGGACTTCGCTGGTTTGCGCGGGGGAATCCTAGCACTTCATAAGTTCTCGAACAAGCTAGGCGCCCCACGCTCGCTTTGCGGCAGTCGACGCCCGGCGTGCTGCCAGTCAGTACGGTGTCCATCGCCAAAACTCCATCGGCTCGAAATCCGTTGATTATTCAGGTCGTTACCTCCACACTCCAACCCATGATCGAGACACTGCGATGGCTGGCCATTTTCATAATTGCGACTCTTAGAGAACGCCGTGACTTGGCCCTGGAGAATCGGGCTTTGTGACAGCAGCTGGGAGTGCTGAAGAGAAGGAATGGAGTTCCCAGACTGAAGAAGGGCGACCGATTGTTTTGGGTGGTGCTTTCCCGAATCTGGGCCCCTTGGCGACAGGCCTTGCACATGGTTAACGGTGACACGGTCGTCGGCTGGCAGCGGAAAGGCTTCAGGGTTTATTGGGCCAGAATTTCGAAGCGGAAAAGTGGAGGTCGGCCGCAAGCGAGTTCGGAGGTCAGGGCTTTAATCCAGCGGATGGCGACCGCGAACCCGTATGGGGGTGCGCCTCGCATTCATGGGGAACTGCTCAAGTTGGGAATGGAGATTTCCGAGCGCACGGTATCCCGACGGATGCCCAGGTACAGGAAGCCACCTTCCCAGACTTGGAAGGCTTTCTTGAATAACCATGTTCAGGGTTTGGTCTCGGTTGACTTCTTCACGGTACCCACGGTCAGTTTTCGAGTGTTATTCGTTTTTGTAGTGCTGGCGCATCAGCGCCGGCGCGTCGTGCATTTCAACGTGACGGAGCATCCGACGGCGGCTTGGACCGCTCAGCAAATCCTGGAAGCGTTCCCCGACGACACGGCGCCACGAT
>JBEKUI010000174.1:0-10213 GCA_049515175.1 Terriglobia bacterium | reverse complement strand
TCGCCTGTCCCACAGCGCCCCGCCCTGTCCTACCCACCGGGGGATTCAGGATTCGATGCCGAGGCTCGCCGAGGGCTTGATTCTCGCGGAGTGTAGTCTGGCAAAGAGAGGCCAGGAGGCGCGCTACCCGAAGTGCTGTCCTTGCAGCTCTCAGTCAGCGGGCACGCCGGCCTTACGGAAAAGCTCCCCGATGCGCTGCAGTTCGTCTTCAGACTCGGTCACGCCGATGGACCGAACCATCTGGCCGATCGTCGTCCCGGCGTCGTTGGACCAGAAGATTCCGCAGTCCTCATCTTCGTAGTAGCGGAAACCCACTTTGTCACCGTACTTTTTTCTCAGCGCATCCCCGTTCTGCAGTTTCGAGCTCCAAGGGAGAATCGCGTAACTGAGGTCGATCTCCTGCGCGAGGACTTGGTCGGGCGGTTTTATCTGCGCAGTTATCTTGCCCGTGGGTTCGAAGAGGGAGGCGTTATTTCGCCAGGTGCTGGACACGATGTAGTACCGATGCTGCATGGCTCGAAACGCAGGGTGTGCCGTCTGCGGCGACTGCGTCGGCCACGCCACGATTTCGGCGCCTTGTCGCGCCAGTTGTTCCCAGCCGGAGTCGAACTCCATATCAAAGCAGATCTGCATTCCCAGTTTGCCGAAATCGCAGTCAAAGACCGGCACTTCCTTGCCCGGGGTCATGCCTCCTTCCATGGAGTCGCTACCCGCCGGGACTGCCAAGTGCAGCTTGCGGTAGGTGCCCACGACTTCGCCCTTGCGGCCAACCAGAATGGCCACATTGGAGCATATTTTCCTCTCCCCATTCTCCAGCAGGTACAGGGGCACCACAATGTAGCAACGGTGCTTCTGGGCTGTCCGGGCAAACGCTTCCCTCACCGGTCCCTCGAAGGCAACGGAACTGGTTACGATGTCGCCGGAGACTTCACCAGTCACTGCCACTTCCGGCAGGATCGCGAGGTCCAGGCCGCGGCCATATTTCTTCTTGGACTGTTCGGCCATCCGGTCTACGATCTCCTCCAGTTGCTCCAGGCGTTTCTGCAAGCCCGGATATTCTCCCCAGAAGCTTTGCATTACCGTGCCGACGATCACTTTGCGGGGCGCCTGGTCCGAGGTGCTTTTCACCCTCACGGCGCCGATTGCGGCGGGCCACGGAGCCAGAGCGACGAAAACCACCGAAATCAGAATCGCCGCGGCTTTTCTACCTATTCCGCCATTGCCTGAGGAAAGGCCTGACCGAGCGGGAGGTTTTTCGCTCGTCGTCCGCGTGCAATCGGAGCGATCCTGCTTATGCTCTTGAAGCGCTGCCTGAAACCACATTGAATCTCTCCTTCATGCGCGATGAAAGCCGCACACACCAATTGCCCGCAAGATAAAAAGCATGTCCAAGGTTCAAAAGTAGCCCTGCTTCTAGACTGGATCTCCGTGAATTACCCGTGGCGCGAAGGCCTTCATTTATCTGAAACGCACCGTCCCGTTAACGCGCGAGCGGCCCGCGCCACTTTCGAAAGGACGGTCATTTGATCAGTTCTTCGATATAGGCGTTATCCTCCGCGTCGCTGAGATCCGTCGTGTCGCCGAGGACGTAGCGATATCGAAATGGAGGGCCGAGAGCCACAGGCCTGTGCATCCAATTCGTCGGGTCAGTCCATAGGACGCGCCGGTCTCCCATGGCCTTGACAAGATCTTCCAGGTCCCAATGAAGAGCAAAGCCAGGAATCACCGCGTCGAAGATGTCAGTGTTGATTGTATTCTCAAGAGCAGCGCGCAGACTGTAGGGGGTTCGGTCCAGCCAGATCTTGCCGATTCTGTTGTCGACGGCGGCTGCCAGCAAAACCCAAATTCCCTTCACACTCCGGGCGGTAGCGCGAATCGAGCCCGGATCGACATCGCTGCGGGTGACCAAGACGTCGACGCCCCGCAAGACGTCGTGCGCTCGCATGGCCGACAGATTGAGGCCGATCTGGTTGGCCCGTGAGTTGGAGAGCCAATCCCCGAGGAATGGCCGGTTGTCATTACCCGAGGGAGAGTCGCGCGGCTCGAGTTCGAGGACAACGCGTCCTGCCCTGGTCATCCTTTCCGCTATCGAAGCTGTCGAAGGAATCCATGGATTGCTGGTCTTATCCGCCACCAGCAACACAGCCGGCTTGCGCCCCGCGGGAGAAGCTGGGATGTAGAGTTGTCCCTCAATTTCAACGCCCGGCTCACTCTCGAACCTGATGCGCAGGCGGCGGGCATCCTGGAGGTTCGTCTCGCTCAAGACGCTGACTTGCGGTGGAGAGCCTGGCGAAGGGATCCCCAGACTGCGGAGCTCGGCGAGCAGCTCAGGGACAGTTCTCGGTTGTTTCTTGGCGTGAAAATCATCCAGGATGAGTTGATAGAGCTTCCGACTCCCCGGCTCATCTTCGACCCGACCGCTGGGTGTCACCAAGAGTTCGTGGTTGGCATAGAGAGTCACCGGCTGCTCGTGAACATCGCCCTGGCCGTCCTTCAGCCAGCGGATCAGCCACTCATAGACGGCCTCTCGACTTACCAGGGGCGTGCCGTGGGGGCCTGGTCCGACGAAGAAGCTTACCTTGTCCTCCGCGCCGTAGAGCTTGTACCAGCGGCGGGCTTCCTCATAGACGAGCTTGGCCCCAGGAGGCGTGAAGTAGTCATCTTTGGTGGCCTGAATGAGCCAGGGCACAGGGGCGGACAATTCCACGAAATCAGCCGTGTCCAGACCGCTCGCCAGGAAATTCGGCCAGCTCATTTCGGAATCGGGGTCCGGGCCGGCAAACAACAGCCGATAGGAATTGGGAAAGCAGGCGGGGACAACCGCTTTGATGCGCGGGTCGAGTGCTCCAATGAAGGTTGTCAGCGCTCCACCGCCCGAACAACCGGCGGCTCCAATCCGCGCGGCGTCCACTTCCGGCCGGCTGACCAGGTAGTCGAGCGCCCGTTTTGCATCCCAGATGAAGTAGCGCGCCACGCTCTCGCCCACCAGAATGCTTTGGGCTCCCGCGTGGAGGTGCTCGTTGACCGACCAGCCTGCCGAGGGTCCACCCAGGTCGCGGTTGAAGGTCTGCTCTCTTTCACCTTGCCCTACAGGGTCGAAAGCCAGTGACACAAAACCTTTCAAAGCCAGATTGGCCGCCAGCCTCTGCGGTTCGGCCTTGCCCTCCTGCGTGTGCCCGGACTGGAGAAGAACGCCGGGATAACGACCAGGCTGGTTGGGCCGGTAGAGATTGGCCGTGACGAAGAAACCCGGCAGACTCTCAAACATCACCTTTTCGATGGTGTAGGACTCATTCTGAATCCGGCCTGTGACTCTGGGATTCAGCGGCCCGTCATAGTCTGGCAAACCGCCGAGGATCTCCACGAGCGTTTCGCGGACCACTTTTTTCCGGCGCTCCGCTTCGGCAACGGTGTGAATCTCAGCGATGGCGTTCTCCCGACGCTGCAAATGTCGCTGCGCGATCTGGTCCATCCACCGGAGAAACGGATCTTGCGTGGCCTGTTGAGCAGGCAGAGTTGAAGGACTGAGAAAAAGCGTACACAGCAGGGCGAGGGTTGCCAGTTTCATGAGGGTTTTGTGGGAAGAAGGCACGCGGTGGTAGCCCGCTCGTTGAACTCCGGCGCCGCCCGGATCAGGCATCTGGCCCGAACCGATTCATGCCTATCCTTATCCAATCCAAAGGAAATTTCATTCCAGCGATCTCGATAGAGACGAGGAACAACTTCAACCGTCGCCCCTAGGCAACTTCAATGGACGACGCGTTCTTTTGAACCTTTGCAAACGCCTGCACGATGTCTTCCGTGTCGCCTCGCGTTCCCATCAGCACCCCGTGGTACATGAACAGCATCGTCTCGCAAAGCTCGTCATTGTGCGGGCAGTGGTTTTGCTCGCGATACCTATTCAACCGTTCCTTGGAGAAGATGCTTTGGAAGCCGCGCGAATTGAGCGTGTGTTCGAGGTAAGGCTCGCGATTGAGTGGCGGCGTGTAGTTGCCATTCACCGGAATGCCCTCGGCCGCCAGGGCGCGGGTCACGTGCTTGTAGGAGAGCCCGTTGAAGTGCGCCTTGTCATACCGCAGGCCAAAACAGTAGTGGGCTTGGCGGGTTGACTCCGGATAATGTTCCTGCGGGTAAATGCCCGGCACTTGCTTGAGCTGCTCACTCAGGTAGGCGGCGTTCTTTTCGCGAACCGCGCAGACATCCTTGAAACGCGTGATCTGGGCCATCAGGACCGCGGCAGCGAAATCGGAAATACGATACTTCGTCCCCCGAACCAAAAAACTATTGTCGTTCTTCGGGTCGCGCCCGAAATCGCGGAACATATAAGCCTTGCGGATCAGTTCCTCATTGTCGCTGACCACGGCGCCGGCTTCGCCGCCCGGAAGCACTTTGGATTCCTGAAAGCTGAAGCAGCCTACTGTGCCCACGGTCCCCAGTCGTTTGCCTCGCCATTCCCCCACATGTCCCTGGCAGGCGTCTTCAATGACCGGCAAGTTATGTTTCTGCGCGATGGCCAGAATCCGGTCCATATTCGCGGGGGCTCCCATAATATGGACAGGCAGTATGGCTCGCGTGTGCTCCGTGATCCGATGCTCAATGTCATCGGGATCCATTTGAAATGTTCTGAGGTCACTGTCCACAAACACGGGTAAGGCATAGTTCAACAGGATGGCGTCGATGGTGGCAATGTAGGTGAACGGGGCGACCAGGACCTCATCGCCGGGACTGACGCCTAGGACCTCCACCGCGGTGTGAAGAGCATTGGTTCCGCAAGGCGTCATCACGCAGCCGCGCACGCCCAGCTCCGCTGCCCAAGCCTTCTCGAACTTGGGTATGAACTCGGCGTCGTAAGTGCACCAGCGATGATTCCGCAACGCTTTGAGGATGTTGGCTTCGTCCAGCTCGTTGGTCTGAGGCCACTTGGGGAAGGGCGCCGTGCGCACGGGGGTTCCGCCCTTCAAGGCCAGGGCGTTGGGGTTTCCAGAGGCGGCGGGAGCGCGCGACGGCGCAACGCCGGCCACCGCCAAACCTGCCGAAGTTCTCTCCAGGAACTCTCGTCGAGTCAAATCTGCATTACGCATGATTCAGACCTTCCTTTCTCTCACCACCCTAGGAGATCGTGGGTGGGGACAATTCATTGGGTCCCTCGTTTCCCCGGACGTTACTGCGGGATTCCCTTTGAGTCAACTAGTAGATTTTATCCGGCGAAATGGCACCTGTTGCTGACGGCCGCCGTCGGTCGGATCTGTCAGGCCATTTTCTCCGATGGCCCATTGAGGTGTTTGCTCTTGGCACGACTGAGACCAACTGGCAGAGAACTGCGCTAAAATGACAGCGGAATGCTGAATCCTGTGGGCGGGAGATGGGCGAGCGAACCCGGATGCCGTCGCCTGCTGGTGGTGTCGGGGCTGGCGGTGCTGCTGGCATGGAGTGCGTGCAGCCGCCCGGTGGCTCCGCCACAGGCGCGCGACGCCAGCGTACTGTTCATCACGCTGGACACGACGCGCGCCGACCATCTCAGTTGCTATGCCCCGGAAGCCGTCCCAGGAACAAAGCCCGGGGCCAAAACGCCGCATCTCGATGGGTTGGCCGCGCGCGGCGTGCGCTTTGCACATGCCGCGTCGCAGGTTCCGCTCACTCTTCCTTCCCACGCCTGCATGTTCACCGGCACTTATCCGGAAGTCCACCAGTTGCGAGACATGGGCGGGTTCACGCTCGACCCCAAGCATCTGACGCTGGCCACCATGGCGCGGAACTCCGGCTTTCTCACCGCCGCATTCGTGGGCTCGAAGGCCGTCGGCCGTCAGTACGGAATCCAGCAAGGGTTTGACGCTTACGACGACCAGATGACGTCGCGGGACGATGAGGGCAAACTCCCCGGCATTTTTCCGGAGCGCCGCGCCTCCGTCACTACCGACCACGCGCTCGAGTGGTTGAAGCAACACGGCAGGGAGCGCTTCTTTCTCTGGGTACACTATTACGATCCCCACGAGCCCTATGACCCCTTGGAACCCTACAAGAGCGCCTACAGGGACGATCCCTATTCCGGAGAAATCGCCTACACCGACGAGCAGGTCGGGCGGCTCCTCGATTATCTGGACCAGCAGAACTTGCGCGAGCGCACCCTGGTGATCGCCGTGGGCGACCACGGTGAGGGCCTGAACGACCACGGCGAAGGAACGCACGGGATTTTCATTTACGATGACACTCTGCACGTTCCCCTGTTGATGGCGGGTCCGGGGATTCCGGCGGGCAAAGTCATTACACCGCAGGTGCGCTCGATCGACCTCCTGCCGACGGTCGCTGAGTTCCTTCACCTCGCGCCCAATCCTGCCGCGCAAGGCGTGAGCCTTTGGCCGCTGATCGAGCGCGGTCAGCCCCTGCCCGGCAAAGCATCGAACTATTCGTACTGCGAAACGCTCTATCCCAAAACCTACATGAATTGGTCGGAACTGCGCGGCATGCGGACCGACCGCTGGAAGTTCATTCTCGCGCCCCAGCCCGAGCTTTACGACCTGGAGCGTGACCCCGGGGAGAAGGAGAACGTCATCGCCCGCCACCCCGCGGAAGCCGACCAGTTGCAGAAGAAAATCTGGGAAGTCATCGGACCCGCGGCGCGCGACCAGACGCTGACCTACGCTCCGGTGAACAAGGAAACCCGGCAGGAATTGGAATCGCTGGGCTACGTGAGCGCCGGCACGCCGCGTGAAATTGTCCTCAACATGTCGGGCCCCGATCCCAAGGACCGCGTGACGACGCTTCGCGCCATGCAGGTGTACGACCGGGCCATGAAAGCGAAATCATTTCCGGCAGCGGCGCGCGCCATGGAGGGCGCCGTGCGCACCGACCCCGCCAACCCGCTGGTGCGGCTCTACCTTGCCACAGCCTATGAGAAACTGCGCGACTGGCGCCGCGCCATTGAGACCTACCAGGGTGCCGTGGAAATTCATGTGGCCACCGACCAGATTCTCGCCCGCCTCGGCAAGGCCTACCTGCGAGTTCATGACCTGCCCAACGCCGTGAGGGCCATGGAGGAGGCCGGGCGGGTGAATCCCACCGACCTCGACAACTTCCGCAACCTGGGAATCGCCTACTTGCAGTTGAATCGCGTCGCTGACGCTGACCGGGCGTTCCGGGCCATTCTCGTCCAGGATGATCGCCACTCCGCCGCTTATAACGGCCTCGGCTTGGTGGCGATCCAGCGTGGCGATGGTGACGCGGCACGCGTCAGCTTTGAGAAGGCCATTGAGTACGGGCCGGAAGAGGTCGAGCCTCTGCTCAACCTTGGCCTTCTGTATCAGAAGGCCGGCGACCGCGCCCACGCCCTCCACTATTTCCAGATGTTTCTGGAAAAGGCGCCGCGCGAGAATTACGGCCATCTCCTGCCCGAAGTCCGCGAAGCCATCAACGAGTTGCGCCAGGGCCTGTGAGCCTGCCCCAATTCCGTGACAGGTCGTTCTCTTCCTAAAGCCTGCATTTCCTGCCCCTAGTCGGAAATTCGAAGTTCGGGCAAATTGTCGCTTAGTTACTTTTTGTCTCTTGACAGAGGTCAATAAGAAATGTATTCAGAATATATCGCAATAGTTCGGAAGCAATGGTCATCCACCTTTGCGAACGAACTACCAAACTAAGGAGAGTTGAAACTGCCACCGCAGGACATCGACTAACGCTACTGCTCGCAGCGGGAAGACAAACCTGCGGTCTCATACCTCCATGCGTCGGCGCAAGTTGGATTGATAATCTAGGAGGACTTCATGCTCAAATTCCGTACGTGGCTCTGGGTAGCCATCACGTTGCTGCTACCCGTTTTTGCAATCGCCCAAGGCGACCGGGGAGCGCTCACCGGCGTCGTGACTGACCCCTCGGGCGCAGTCGTCCCCGAAGCTGCGATCACGATTCTCGAAACGAGGACGGGCAGCACAACTAAAGCAGCCAGTTCGAGCGCCGGCTACTATCGCGTTTCCGTTCCTCCGGGAGTGTACAGACTCGAAGCCAGCAAGGAAGGCTTCAAGACGGCCGTCGCAGAGAATATTGCGGTCCCGGTAGCGCAAGTCGTCACCATCGACTTGACGCTGCAGGTCGGCAGCACAACGCAATCCGTGACCGTCACCAGCGAAGCTCCTCTGCTCACACCTTCCACGTCTGAAGTGGGCGCCAGCATCACCCCGCAAGAATTCCAGACGCTGCCTATGCCTCTCGACGACGGCGGGCGGCAACCGCAGAGCTTCATCTTTAGGAGCCTTCCGGGCGCCGTGGGGGACGCGTATCAGGGCTCCATCAACGGCGGCCAGCAATTCAGCCACCAGATCATGATAGACGGTGTCACGATCGGCCGCTACGACATGAGCGGTGGAAGCATGTCCGAGTACAGCCCCGGAACGGATGCCATTGGCGAGTTCAAGGTACAGATGACCAACTACTCGGCCGAATACGGAGGCACGAGCAGCGCCATCGTTAACTTCGCCATGAAATCCGGCACCAATCAGTTCCACGGCACCGCCTTCGAGTACAACAAGAATCCCGTATTCAACGCCGCGGGCTTGCTGGTCAACGCATTTCCTGGCTCGCCGAAGAACAATGAGAAAGAAAACAACTTCGGCGGCACCATTGGCGGGCCCATTCGCAAGGACAAAACCTTTTTCTTCGCGAGCTACGAGGGAGACCGCCTCACAAACTTCTCCTACAGCGGCACCACTACTATCCCCACCAAGGCCATGCGGGCGGGAGACTTCAGTGCCTTCCTTGGCGCTCAAAAAGGGACCGACGCGCTGGACCGGCCGGTTTTCGCAAATGAGATCTATGATCCTACGACGACTCGGACCGTCGACGCGGGAGCCACGGACTCAGTGACCGGCCTCGTCAACAATTCGGACAGCAGCGCTGTCATTCGTGACGCTTTTGGGGCCACCGCGGACAATGGGTGGATCCCCACCAACGTGATCCCCGGAAGTCAATTCAGCACGGCCACCTCCGTTTTGCTCCCGCTGATGGCCGACCCGCTGCTCGGCGGGATCAAACAGAATACTCCCAAGATCGGCCCGTCCACGCCTGTCCTGAGACGGGACGCCTTGAACTTCAAAATTGACCACGCCATCGGCTCCAACCACAAACTCAGCGGGATGTTCGGTTATTACCGCCGGTTCTTGTGGAAACGGAATACCAGCAATTCCGCCTACCCGCCTTTCCCCGGACAGCCCATCAGCACCTATAAGAATCAAGAAGTGGTCGGTCCGCAGGCGCGCCTCTCGTACACCTGGACGCTCAACGACCACTCGGTCAACAACATGGTGGTGGCCTACAACCGCACGAACAACGCCAACAACCTGACGAACAATGCCAAATACACTCCGCAATTGGGTATTCCAGGCATTCCCAACACCTGCTTCCCGCGCTTTAGCTTCAGCACCAAAAATACCGGCATCCAGTTCATGTCGGCGCTCGGTGTGGGGTGCGCAAACATCGACCCCTCGGAGAGCTACGTCTACCAGGACACTTACAGCACTACGCATGGCAAGCACAGCTTGAAATTCGGCGCGGACTTCACCCGCTACCGTTACAACACCCATGAGCCGGGTGCCTTGTCGGGCTCTTTCAGCTTCAACAGCATAGAAACCGATCTCCCCGGGTTCACGTCGTCAACGGGTCACCCCTTCGCGAGCTTCCTAATGGGCGGCGCGGACGGCGCGAACAGGTCAGTCTACGCCACAGAACCGGGGTACCGTGCGGGGTCGCTCTCCTTCTTTGCCCAGGACGACTGGCGGGCCACATCAAAGCTCACGATCAACATCGGACTTCGCTGGGAAATCCCGCTCCCCAAGAAGGAAGCCTTCAACCGTCAGTCCGGCTTCGATCCCACCCTGCCGAACTCGGGTGCGGACGGCATTCTGGGCGCCCTGTCCTTCCTGGGCAGTTGCTCGGGGTGCATCAACCGCACTTCCTTCCAGGATTGGTACTTCAAGGAGTTGGGACCGCGTTTCGGCCTTGCCTACCAGGTCAGCAAGAACCTGGTCTTCCGTGGCGGATACGGAATCTCTTATGGTCCGCCCATCTTGAACAATTTCGGCAGCCAGAACATTTACGGTTTCAACAGTAGCGTTCCCACTCACCGTGCGTCGGGCGCGGCCAACGCAGTTAACCCGGTAATTTACCTCTCCCCACTTGCGAGCGCTTCCCTGCCGACGGGCACCAAGATTGGTCTGCCGGACTTCACCGG
>JBEKUI010000173.1:0-10285 GCA_049515175.1 Terriglobia bacterium | reverse complement strand
CGCTCAAATCCCACAGCTCAGAGCTGAAGATGTTGCCCTCGTCCAGCAACAAGTCGCGCCGGACGACCTTATCGCGGGTCTTGGTGTTGCCGGAGAATTCGATGCGGTGGACGAAATACTGCTTCTCTTCTTCAAAATCCAGCGCCAGGTTGATGATCTTCTTTTTGGTGTCCGGCTCGATATCCGGTGTGGCGGTGAAATTGATGTACCCGTAGGCGCCGTACAGCTTCTGGTAATTCTCGATGCTCTTGCGGACTTTGCCCAGGTCGAATATGTCGCCGGTCTTGAGCCGCAAGACCGGCTCGAGCTGAGCCTGCTTGAAAAGCTTGTTGCCTCGGATGACCAGTCGACCCAGGCGGTACCGGTCGCCTTCCTCGACGGGAATTGTGACATCCACCCGCTTGCCCCGCCCCCAGCCGAAGAAGAAGAACGGCCAGCGGTTCTTGGTGTCCGTCATCTTGGTGACAGGTTCCTTCAGGACAACGTAAAAGTATCCGTTGTCCTGGTAGAGAGTGCGCACGTTCAGTTCCAAATCCGCCAGGATCTTGTCCTTGTCGTAAGTCTTGTGGAACCAATAAAACCAGGGTGGAGCACCCGCCGGCCGCGAGTACTTCATCGATCGCACCAGTCGGTTGTCGGAAAAGACCGTATTGCCGTCGAAGCGAATGTCCCCGATCTTCACCTTGGGACCCTCGACGACCACGAAAGTCAAGGCGAGGGAGTTGGGGGGAATGCTTCGCGTCCGGGCACGGACGGTGGCAAACTGGCGGCCGTGCGCGGCCAGCAGATCCTGCAGCACCACCTGGGCGCGCTTGATGATTACCGGGTCATACTGCGACTGGATCGAAAGTCCCACCTTCCGCTTCTTAAACTCGTCCAGGACGTCCGACTGCTGGACGGTATTGAGCCCTTTGTAATCGATGCTCCGCACCAGCTTCTTCTCGCGGACGTAGAAGGTCACGACCTTACCCTTTTCTCCGTCGATGACCTCGCAGCGAATGTCATCCACAAAGCCGGTATTCCACAGGGCCATGAAATCGCGCTCCAGCGCGCTCTCGTCGTAAACGTCGCCCTTGTGGGAAAAAACCCGGGCGCGAAGCGTCGCAGCCGGAATGCGGCGGTTGCCACGGAAGATGATGTCTTCGATGAGAACCTGCTTTTGTTCTTCGATGGGGACTGGCTTGATCAGCGGCGTGGGCTGTCCCGGAGCGCCGGGCGTTGGGGGCTTGGTTTCCGGCTCGGGGGCCGCTTCCGGCGTCTCCAGTTGGAGGTTCCCGGGCTCTTGGGTAGTTTCTTCCTTCTTTGAGGCGGGAGGCTTCGGTTTGTTTTTTTCGGCTTGCTGAGCCGTGGGCTGGGCATTGGATGGGGTTGACGGAGTGCCCTGTGGTGCTCCAGTCTGCTGCGCCGCGACTGGCCGTGGTCCCAGCAGGACAAGAACGGTCGCAAGGACAGCCGGGGCCGTCCACTGCTTCCTCAATATTTGTGCCGGCGTGCTCTTCCGCACGAAACAGTCCTCTCCCTCAAACTGACTATGAACTATTACCTTCGGATGCCAGGAGTACACCAGAAGTTGGCCCGCCCACCGGTGGTTTCACGTCCCCCCGCGAAGGAGCCTGGAGGATTCCTGGGGAAGGCAGAGGCCTTTCCTGCCGCGCGAGCTGGCCGTCTATTGCGTCAGCGGTGTGGCCCCGACTAGCTTATCACTCACCGAGCGATAGCAGAGCGTCTCGTTCTCCACCACCACTTCCAGCACCGCCGGCGTCTGAACTTCACCCTGGATGAGGGCTTCCGAGAGTGGATCTTCCACGTACTTCTGCAATGCCCGGCGCAGGGGCCGCGCCCCGTAGGAGCGGTCGCCGCACGTCTTTTCCAGTATCCATCGGCCCGCTTCCGGCGAGAGCGTAATGGTGATGTTCTTCTGCGCCAGGTTCTGATTGATGCCGCCCACCAACAAATCAATGATCTTCAGCAGGTCGCCGTCGTTGAGCGCATTGAAGACGATGACCTCGTCCAGGCGGTTCAGAAACTCGGGATTAAAGAGTCGTTTGACCTCCGCCATCACTAGGTCTTCCACTTTCTTTTCGGCCGCCGCTTCGCTAGCCGCTTGGAAGCCCAGTTGGCTGCGCTTTTCGAGATGGCGCGCGCCGATGTTGGAGGTCATGATCACAATAACGTTTTTGAAGTCGACCGTATTGCCGAGGCCGTCAGTCAGCTGCCCATCCTCGAACACCTGGAGCAGGATATTGAACACGTCGGGATGGGCCTTCTCGATTTCGTCCAGCAGAATTATCGAATAGGGGGAGCGACGCACGCGCTCAGTGAGCTGGCCGCCTTCCTCGTAGCCCACGTATCCAGGCGGCGACCCGATCAGCTTGGACACCGAGTGCTTCTCCATGAACTCGGACATGTCGAAGCGGATCAGCGCGCGCTCACTGCCGAAAAGAAAAGCCGCGAGGGAACGTGCCATCTCCGTCTTGCCCACCCCCGTCGGGCCCAGAAAGAGGAACGATCCCACTGGACGGCCGGGAGCCTTCAACCCCGCTCGCGAGCGGCGGATGGCGCGCGCCAGCGCCGAAAGAGCCGTATCCTGACTGATAATCCTCTTGTGCAGCTCCTCCTCGATGCGCAGAAGCTTGGACATCTCTTCTTCCTTGATGGCCGTCACCGGGATGCCCGTCCAGCGGGCGACCACGTCCTCAATGTCCTCGCGGTGGACTACTCCCATCGCCGTTTCGTCAATGTTGTATTTTTCGCGCAGCAAGCGCATGTTCTCGCGCTCTTTGCGCTCCTCGTCGGAGTAGAAGCGCGCCTTTTCGAATTCGTGGTTGGCGATGGCGTTTTCCATGCGGTGAACCACGAACTTGATGCGCTTCTGGACGTCCACCATCTCCTCGGGCAACGAGCTTTGCCGCAGTTTGACGCGCGCCCCCGCTTCATCGATCAGGTCCACAGCTTTATCGGGCAGGAACCGATCTGCAATATAGCGATTGGAAAGATAGACGGAGTTGTTCAGCGCGTCGTCGGTATAAGTCACGGCGTGAAACTTCTCGTAGCGGTCCTTGATGCCGAACAGAACCTTGATGGCCTCACTCTCGCTGGGAGGCGGAACCTTGACAGCCTGGAAGCGCCGCTCGAGCGAGCGGTCCTTTTCCACTGACTTGCGGTACTCGCCCGGCGTCGTGGCGCCGATGCACTGGACTTCACCGCGGGAGAGCGCCGGCTTCAGGATGTTGGCCGCGTCCAGTGAACCCTCGGCCGAGCCCGCGCCCACCAGAGTGTGCAGCTCGTCGATGAAGATGATGGCGTTCTGCGCCTCCATCAGCTCCTTCATGATGGTCTTCAGCCGCTCCTCGAACTGGCCGCGGTATTTCGTGCCCGCTACGATGAGCGAAAGGTCGAGCGCCAGAATGCGCTTGTCGGCGAGGAAGGAGGGCACGTCGCCGTCGGCGATGCGCTGCGCCAAGCCTTCCACGATCGCCGTTTTGCCCACTCCGGGCTCGCCAATCAGTACAGGATTGTTCTTGGTGCGGCGGCAGAGAATCTGGATGACGCGTTCGACTTCCGCTTCCCGCCCGATGAGCGGATCGAGCTGGTTCTCCAGCGCCGACTGGGTCAGGTCGCGGCTGAATTCGGCCAGCAGCGACGTCTCCTTGGAGCGGCTCGCGGTGGTTTTCTCGTTCTGCGTCCGGCCAAGCTCCTCGCGGATCGTGGAAAGGCGCAGCCCGCGCTCGTGCAGAATTTCCGCCGCAAAGCTCTTGTCCTCGCGCAGCAGCCCGAGCAGCAGGTGCTCCGTCCCGATGTGCTTGTGCTGCAGGCGCTCCGCCTCCTCGGCGGCGTAGGCAAGCACGCGCTTGCACTCCGGCGAAAGGGGCAGGTCCACGGAAGTCGAGACCTTCTCGCGGATGGTCGTCCGCCCCTCGATCTGCTTGCGAATCGATTCGATGGAGGCGTGGGAGCGCAGGAAGCGGTTGGTGAGCGCCTTGTCCTCGCGGAGGAGGCCGAGGAGCAGGTGCTCGGTCTCGATGTAAGGGCTCCCAAACTGGCTGGCTTCGTAGCGGGCGAAAAAGATGACGCGGCGGGCCTTCTCGGTATATCTCTCGAACATAGCTCCTCAGGTCTGAGTTTGAACCGCCGCCCGTTTCGCTCCGGCTACGGTGCGGAGATTAGTGAACCTCGGGAACTACCGTCTCAGTCAGTTTGCCGTCGCTCAGACGCAGCGTCCGATGGGCCCGTTGCGCCAGCTCCAGGTTGTGCGTCGCCAGCACCGAGGTCAGACCGTGCGCCCGGTGCAACTTCTCGATCAATTCCATCACGCGCATCGCGGTCCGACGGTCCAGATTCCCGGTCGGTTCGTCGGCCAGCAGAAGCGCCGGCTGATTCGCCAACGCCCGCGCCAGGGCCACGCGCTGCTGTTCACCACCGGAGAGTTCACCCACCCGGCGATGCCCCAGGTCTGCCAGTCCCACCTCGGCCAGCATTTCCCGAGCCCGTCCGCGCGCCGCCCCAAATTCCCTGCCTCCAATCACCTGCGGCAACACGACGTTTTCAAGAGCGCTGAATTCGGGCAGCAGGTAGTGCATCTGCCACATGTAGCCAATGCACCGGTTGCGATAAGAAGCTCTCTCCCGGTCGCCGAACCCACTCAATCCCTGCCCTTCGAAGTATACCTCACCGCTCGTCGGAGTGTCTAGGGCGCCGAGCAGGTGGAGCAGCGTCGTCTTGCCCGCCCCCGACTCGCCGATCAGCGCCACCAGTTGGCCGGGACGAATCTCCAGATTGAGGCCCGCGAAAACGGTCACCTCTTCCTCGCCAGAGCGGTAAACCTTCGTGAGATTCTCGGCCTTTAACATGATTTCATCATCGGGTGATCGGGTCATCGGATCATCGGTGGATCGTTCCACCGAGGCATCGCGTCAGGCTGCCTCTTCAAATTTTCCACCGCGTGATTTGGCAGTTCTGTGGGAAGCGGCAAAGATTGCGAGCAACTCATTACTCTCGCCAAGCAATTCCTGAGTTTGGTCCTTACGCACAATGCCGGTGTCAATCAGTAGCTCAAGCCAGAACACGGTCTCGTCGGCCTCCTCCACAACGACGCCCATTTTCGCAATGAATTCCGCCTTCGACCGAGCACGACCCACAGCTCGATAATTCGCGGCCACTGACGTCCCGGAACGGAGCAATTGTCTGCCCATGGTCCTGGCTTCGTCCGTCTTGGGAAGTCTCTGAACCATCTTCACAACTCGAATGGCAAACTGCTTCGTCCTTTCCCTCAATTGCTGATGCAGGTCGCTCAAGACCAAACCTTCCCCAGTTGTGTTCAATATATGCGATGTTTCGCTGGACAGATGATCCGATCGACCGATGGCCCGATGGCTCGATCCGTTCACTCATACCTCAATATCTCCACCGGATTCACCCGGGCCGCGGCCCGCGCGGGATAGAGCGTGGAGATGAAGCTGATGGCAAGCGCGGCGAGCGCGATCCACACCCCGTCGAGCGGCTGGGCGTAGAAGGGTACGGAGCTGAGCGAGTAGATCTGTGCATCGAGGGGAATGAGTTTGTAGTGGCCGCCCACCCAGGAGAGGCCGTAGCCCAGCCCGAGGCCCGCGGCCGTCCCCAGGGCTGCGATCAGCAAGCCGTGCAGGGTAAAGACCGCCCACACCTGTCGCTGCCGCGCCCCCATCGACATCAGCACCGCGATGTCGCGGTGCTTTTCCATCACCATCATGGTAAGAGTGATGAAGATGTTGAGTGCGGCCACTACTTCGATGAGCCCGATGGTGAGCACGGTCACCAGGCGCTCCAGGCGCAGGGCGTTGAAGAGGGAACGATTCTGCTCCATCCAGGTCGAGGTCTCAAACCCTGCACCTGCGGCCTTGCGAATCTCCTCCGCCACTCTCTCGGCCTGATAGATGTCGTCGATTTTGAACTGAATGACGGAAGCGATGTTGGCAAGGTCGAACAGACGCTGCGCAGCGTGCAGATTCGTGAAGGCCCAGGAAGCGTCAAAGTCGTAGAAGCCGGAGTCGAAGACGCCCACGACGCGGAAGTGCCGGAACTTGGGCACCACTTCCAGCGGCGTCAGGTAGCCCTGCGGGCTGGTGACCATTACCGTATCGCCCACCAGGACGCCGAGCGATTTCGCCAGTTCCTTCCCGACAATCAGCGGGTCCGCATCGGGATAGTTCTGAGTCAGTCCGTCGAGCGAGCCCTCCGTCAGGCGGCGGAGCAGATTGCCGACCCTCACTTCCCGCGCCGGGTCCACGCCCTTGATCACCACGCCCTGGGCACGCGAGTGGCTGGAGATCAAAACTTGCTCGTAGAGCCCCGGCGCGGTGGCCACCACATGCGTCAGGCGCGCCAGCCGCTCCGTAAGCGCTTCGTAATTCTTGATGCCGTCGTTCGAGGTGCGCAGCAGGTTGATGTCGGCGCTTGCACCGAGAAGGCGCTGCTCCATCTCGCGGCGGAAACCGTTGTTGATGGCCAGCGCCACGACCAGCGCCGCCACCCCCGCCATCACTCCCACCACGGAGATCAGAGTAATGACCGAAACCGCCGCCTGCCGCCGCTTGGCTGCCAGGTACCTCAGCGCCACGAAGAATTCAAACTTCATGCGCGCCTTACATTATCAGCATTCGCGCGGCGTGGGAAGTAGGGGCGGTTCAGGCCGCCACTGCCATGCAGCACGCACACAGCGCGCCGTGCCAACCCGGAAGTGATCCCGCAGCCTCAAATACCTGGCGCTACGATTCCCAGGTCACCTTGAAGCCCAGAAGCGCGCTGGTGGTTTCGACCGTCCGTTTGTGGTCCCCGTAGAAGGTGACGCGGTGCCAGCCCCAGCGGTCCCACTCGCCCAGCAGTTTGTCGACGTCGCGCACTTCGGCGGCGAGTTTCGTGCGGCAGGCTTTGTCCTCGTCGATATTCTCGACGGTCTTTGCCTGGTGGATGATCACTTCTTTGCGCACGGGGTTGAACTTGAGCGTAGTGACGATCTCGCCAAGAGGCATCAACGAGCGTACCGAAGCGCCCTTACGGTCCTCCGAGTGGCTACGGATATCGTAGGGATTCGTGTTCCCAGCCGGCCCGAATACCTTACTGGGCGCGACGCAGTGCGCGTAGATGATGCGGTTGAGTGAGGTGTCGATGACCGGGTCGGAGATATATCCCGGCCGGCCGACCAGATAGCCCATGAGCAGCATCGTCGCGGTCGATTCGAGATCCCCTTCACAGGCGCCGACGCGGCCGTCGTTGTTGAGCTGGAAGAATCCCAGACACGGATAGGCAGCGAGCTTGCCGCCGTAAAAGAGCGTCAGGCAGTCGATCGCCACGGCCTGGGCTTTGTGCTTCTCCATCAGGTCGTGCATGGCGACGTACATCACGGCGGATTTCTCGATCTCTTCCCGCGAGGGCTCGACGACGACACGGGCCTCCCGCACCCAGTGGTCGGCGATTTCGCGAGCCTGGTCGCGATTAGCCTGGCGGTAGGCTTCGCCCAGCTCCTCGCCGCTGGTCCGGCGAACCTTCGTGCCAAAATGAGCTTCGATGGCCTTCGCCACCTCGCCCGGGTCGCTCTCGACGACATCGAGAATGGTCGATTGCCGCATCTTCTTCATCGCCTCAAACGACCGGATCGCGTCCACCAGATCCTCGAAGCGCGAAGACGAGACACCAGCAACGGGCAGCCCCTTGCGGCGCGCGGCGGCGTACTGAATGAGGAACTCGCCCGTGCCGGCGTAGGGGTCGTCTACCAGCAGCACGGGCCGGCCGGAGTTCGCAAACACTTCCACGGCGCCCGACCAGATCCCCACCATGTAGACGACGCTGCCGTCCACGTCGCGGCCGTCGGCGAGAATTTTCCTGGCTTGCTCGGCATTCTGCGCCGTGACCGTGAGGAACTCGACGTTCGGGCAGGCTTGCGCTAGCCGTGCCCCCAATTCCTTTTTGCGCGCTTCATAGTCATAGCCTTTGTAGGGCCAGGTTTCTTTCTCCGGCGAGATGTGCGTAAAGACCAGCCGCAGCCGCGTCTTAACTTCGGGCAACGACGCAGCCAGTGCGGCACCGCTTGCGGCCGTCACCCCCAGCGCATGGGCCGCGGCCGCGCAGCCCGCACATCCGGCAAGGAAACTGCGTCGCGTGACATTCAGTAACGAAGGCTTCAATTCATTAGAATGGCTCATCGAGATGTCCTTCCTGCCGAGATGATCCTCGGCATAATCTGAGGGTAGGAATAGATGTGACCGTCTGCGAGAGACAAATTGAAGGGTCTAGCGGTCTGTCAAGATTCCAGCGCGATTGTTCACCCGTTCGCCACCGGAAGCAAGAGCCAAAAGGTCCGATGGCGAGATGAGGGACACAAGGCTTTGTGACCCCCGGAGGAACGTTGATTGCTACAGAGGAAGTCTGACCGCACTAGGATCTAGCGGCGCCCTTCGCGGCGTCCCAGCGCAGTTTCTTTCCGGAACGATACGAGAGGTTCACCATGTGCCCGGCGGCGGCGGCGTGATGTCCGACCTCGGGAGGCTCGGTGCACGGCTTGCGCGAGCGGACGCATTCAAAGAATTCCGCCATGTGGAGCGCCGTGGCATCCATCGAGTCGGGCGATTGAATGTCTTCCGGCTTCGGCGCCTCGCGCTTCGACTCCGCGCGGTGCTCGCCCTCGTTCATGAACTGTTCCTGCAGCGCCTTGGGCCAGCTGTCGATTGAGTAGCCATAACCCTCGCGATGGCTTTCGACCGCGAGCGTCATCGCCGGTGTGCCCAACAGCAGGTTAAGTGAAGCGTCCGTGCCGAGCAGTTGAATTCCCTGCCCCGCCGTGCTCGCGCTGTTGAAGGTCGAAGCCATATTGACGTGGAAGCCGTCGTACTCGAACAGCGCGTCGAGCGTGTCGGGCACCTCGCGGCCGTCGTTGCGGGCGAGAATCGCGCCCGTCGCCACGACGCTTTTCGGCATCTCGACTCCCATAATGAAGTGAATCGAATTGATGAGGTGGACGAAGAGGTCCGTGGAGATGCCGCCGGAGAAGTCCCAGTACTTGCGGTAGCGGAAAACGCACTCGGGATTAAATGGGCGCTTCTTCGCTGGGCCGAGCCACTCCTCCCAATTCATGTTTTCGCCCACTTTGAGATCGGGCGGGATGGGATAATTCCACGCCCCCGTTGAGCTGTTGCGATTGTAAGCGGCGGTAATCTTGGTGACCTTACCAAGCTTCCCGGACTGCACAATCTCCTTCGCCTTCTTGTGTTGTGCGGAGGAGATCCATTGGCTGCCGACCTGGACGATGCGGTTGTGTCGCTTCGCAGCCGCAATCATCTTTGGCCCGTCTTCGATGCGGTGCGTCATGGGCTTCTCGATATAAACGTCCTTGCCCGCGGCGAGTGCGTCGAGCACGATCTGCAGATGCCAGTGGTCGGGAGTCGCGATAACGACGGCGTCCACGTCCTTCCGCTCCAGCAGCTTCTTGTACTGAGCAAAAATCGTTTCAATCTTGCCGTCGGTGCGCTCCTTGGCGCGATCGAGGTGACCCTGATAGCAGTCGCATACGCACAGCAAATCGGCCTGGCCCGTCTGCTTGGCCGCGTCCATGAGAATGTGGCCGCGGATTCCGGCGCCAATGAAGCCGACGCCCACGCGGTCGCTGGCGCTTGCCGGCTTGGGCAGCGGCGTAGCTTCCAGAGGCACCGGCAGGCCGTTCAATAAGAGTCCCGCGCCCGCCACTCCGGTAGCGCTGCGGCGGATGAAATCGCGTCGCGTCATTTCACGATCCATTCTTTCCTCCCTCGATCCTTGCTTCGCTGTGGCAAAGCATTTTAGACATTCCGTCTGTCACGATATCCAATTGCCGTCTCTAATCTCATAACCCCGATGCTGGGCGCACATCAAGCCAAATCGATAACGCCGCGATGCTCCTCCAGCACTGATTCCCACCCCCAAGAATGCCCGCCTCTGATATTCTGTTTGAGGTTGTTAAGGGTAAAGCCGAGGGTTGCATGGGAAACGGGAAAAGGAAACATCCTGCGCCGCCGCTGACGCCGCCGCTGGCCTACCGCAGCGAACGCTTTCTGGAGAGCGGCGACGCGCGCACCCTGCGCATCGTGGCGGAGTATCTGGAACCCCAGGCGCGGCTGCGTCGCGCGGGAGTGCAGAACACGGTGGTGTTCTTCGGCTCGGCGCGGATTCAGTCGCGGGAGGAGGCGGAGAAGCGCCTGCGCGACCTTGAGAGCCACCGCGCCACGAACCGCGCGCGTTCCGCGGTACTGAAAACCGCACGAACCGCCGTGCAGATGTC
>JBEKUI010000172.1:0-10316 GCA_049515175.1 Terriglobia bacterium | reverse complement strand
GGCAGCCTCACTTACACCGTCCGACACGGGATCATCAAGGGCATGAAGCGCAAAGGCGGCCTGGGGTTCTTGCCCGGTTTCCTGGCGCGCTCGCCTGAGAACGAGGCGGAACTGAAATTTCTGAGAAATCTGGATCTGGAGGGCAAGGTCGTCTACGGCATCGGCGCTTTTCAGGGCGTGATGACGCTCTTCTTCGCTCGCCAGGCCAAAGCCGTCATCAGCTACGAGCCACTTCCCGCCAACTACCGTCGAGTGATCGAGAACGTGGAGCTGAATGGGCTTCGGCACGTCGTGGTGCTGAACCGAGCAGTGGGCAATCATAAAGGCTCATTGCGCTTGACCGTCGACCCCCGCATGCCGGGAGCCGCCAGCGGCGATCCGGACGTAAGCGCCCAGATCGCGGGTTCTGTTCTTGAGGCCGCGACCACTGACGTGCCCATTGCCACGCTTGATGAGGACATCGAGCAGAACAGCCTCCCTCCACCGGATTTCATAAAGATAGATATCGAAGGAATGGAACTGCCGGCGTTGGAAGGGATGAGCAAGACGCTCGCGGCGCGACACCCTCTGCTCTATCTGGAAATGCACGGGCCGACCGAGGAGGAGAAAGAACTGCGGGCCCGGGAAGTCATTCAGTTCCTCCTCGCCATCGGTTACGACAGCATCCTGCACATCGAATCGGGAACCCAGATTAACGCCGCCAACGCCCCCGTGGCCCGCAGCGGCCACATCTTCTGCAAGCCCTGAGGCAAGCCAAAGAAAGATCCGCGGGCGGTTCCATCCCACGCCGCGCAGATGCTGAAGATCGCGAATGCCCGCGGGCCGCCCAGGTCACCTCGCCGAGCCTCGGTGCCAATCGATGCTCTTGCGTAGTCCCGCCTCGAAGCTGATCTTGGGCTCATACCCCAAAAGGCGTCGCGCCCGAGAAATATCGGCCCGCGAGTGGCGAATGTCTCCGGGCCGGGGCGGCCCATAGCAGGGCTTCACTTCCCGTTCATAGATCGCGTTGAGCAGCTGGAGGGTTTCGTTCAGAGTGCGCTGCTCGCCCATCCCCACGTTGATGAGGCTGCCGCTCACGTCCGGTGCGGTGCAGGCGCGCAACGTAGCTTCGACAACATTTGCCACGTAAACAAAATCGCGCGACTGTTCCCCATCGCCGAAGACCGTGGGGGCCTCGCCGCGCTGATAGGCAGCGAAGAAAATCGAGAGAACGCCCGAGTAGGGCGAGCCCGGGTCCTGGCGCGGCCCGAAGACGTTGAAGTAGCGGAGGCAGACGGTTTCCAGGCCATCGAGCCGGGTGAAAAGCTGGCAATACTGCTCCCCCGCGTATTTCGTGAAGGCGTAAGGGGAAAGAAATCGCGGCGCCTCCGACTCGGCGAGCGGCAATGCTGTGTTATCGCCGTACACTGAGGCGGAGGATGCGAGGACAACGCGCTTGACACCGGCGTCGCGCGCCGCCACCAGAACTTGCAGTGTGCCGCCGACATTCACCGCGTTGAAGGCCACGGGATCAGCAATGGACCCGGGCACGGAAGAAAGGGCGGCTTCGTGGATGACGTACTCCGCCGCGCGAAACGCCGGGCGAATGCTCTCGAGATCGCGAATATCCGCTTTGTGCCATTCGATCTGGCCGCGCACAGCGGCCAGGTTTTCCTCCCGGCCCGAGCTGAGGTTGTCGAGAACCCGGACGGACTCACCGCATCGCACCAGCTCATCTACGATGTGCGAGCCGATGAACCCTGCGCCGCCCGTTACCAGGTAGGTGGCCATGTTTGCTCTGAGTCAAAACCGCCGCGATTCTAGCACAGCTTCCGCAGAGCGGCAGACCGGCGCGATCGCACTTTGCGAACCACAAGCGCGCCGAGGAAGATACTGAAGCACTCTGCTCGCGCGGTTTCTTGGGGAATGCAACCCTTTTGGCGACATCCTCATCAGGTTTGGGTGTTTGGCAAATTGAATGCGAGAGTGATGCATTTTGCAGCTTGGGATGCTGTCAACGGGCATTGGGGTGGGCGCGTGTCGTTCCAATGTAAGCTTTTGATTCTTAAATAGGATATCCCAAGCAGTGGCTTCGCAAAGGCAAGTTGGGCCGCGGGGTGCGCGAGGGCACAAATACCGATTTTGCAGAGAATCGGCAAGTCTTTTCATAGGGGCATTTCTTGATTCAGCCGCCGTATTCTGACGGCTTCTAGTCTGGAGAATGCATCGAGAATCTCTTCGGGGCTATACGGGAGGCTACATGAGGAACAAGCGCGGGATTGTCATTGCCGGAGCACTGGCCGGGGTGGTTTGGTTTTTCCCATCGCAGGGGTCGCTGGCCCAGAAGGGCCAGTCGCACCACGTGACGGTACTGCGAGAACTCGGGCATGATATGTCGCCGCCGCTGGCGGAGATACCTCTTCCTTAACGCTGACGATTACGGGGACGAGCGGCAGCCTGACTCATACGATCAGCATCACCGTCTCCGTCCAGTAAGCTCCAAACTCGCGTAGGCCGAACAGGGAATCGCTCCCAACGGGGAGCGGTTCCCTGGCGGGTTAAACCTCACCACGATTCCCGCCGTTCGGAAAGGCGCGTGCCTGTCCTTCTCAGACTCTGATAGAGAAAAGCCTGCTTACACTCTTTCGGGGACGACCCACGGGGTGCGATAGGTCCGCTTGAGAAGCGCGCTCGCCTCAGGGTCATTAATGAATCCCTCGGTCGCGGCGTCGATGTGAAGCTTCCGGCCCGTTCGGTAGGCGATGTTGGCGTAATGGCACCAAGCCGTGGAAATGTGAATCTCCTCGATGTCCGCCCGGGGGCGGTTGCGCGTGCGAACACAGTCCAGGAAGTTGGCGATGTGTTCCGTATTCGACTGGGAGAACTTGCCGCGCGTTTCCTTCACCGGCTTGCCATCCGCATCGAAGACCTGCCAGCCGCCGCCGTGGCGCGAGAGGAACATAAACTGCTTGGTGCCGTAGATTTCAACGCGCGTTCCGGTGAATGGCCAGTTCGGGAGTCCTGCGCCTTCCCGGATCTCCGTCGTGACCTTTCGCATGTATGGCGACCAGAGCGACTGTTCGAAGATGATGGTCATCTTATCGAAATCCCAGTTGACGATGTGCGTGTCGGGAGTTTCCTGGTCGTCGTTGTAGAAGAAGATGCCTCCCGTCGAGCTCACCGAGCGGGGATATTTCTGCCCGGACATCCAGCGCGCGAGGTCGATTTGGTGCACGCCATCGTTGATGATGTCGCCGCCTGAGTAAACCCAGAACCAGTGCCAGTTGTAGTGGAAATGATTCATGTTGAAGGGGCGCATCGGCGCCGGCCCCAGCCACATGTCGTAATCGATTCCGGAGGGCACCGCCGTGTCGGGCAGCCGGCCGATGGTATTGCGCAGCTTGCTGTTCTGCACCCGGATGAGGTGGATGTCTCCAAAGTCACTCGAACGAATGTAATCAAAGGCCAATTGGCAATACTGGGCGCTCCGGTTCTGCGTACCGGCTTGCACGATGCGGTCGTATTTTCGCGCTGCTTCGACCGCTTTGCGACCTTCCCAAATGTTGTGGCCGGCGGGCTTCTCGACGTAAACGTCCTTCCCGGCCTGGCAGGCGAGGATCGTCCCCAGAGCGTGCCAATGGTCGGGAGTGGCGTTGATGATGGCGTCCACGCTCCGATCGTCGAGCATGCGGCGGAAGTCCTGGATCACCGTCGGCTTCCGGCCGGTGATCTTCTCGACTCGGGAGGCGCACGTCTCCGCGCGCGAAACGTCTGGATCGGCAATGGAGATCACGGCGACGTCGGGCCGGGCTGCAAACCATTCCACCAGTTGCGTGCCCCGTCCGCCCGCGCCCATCAAACCGACACCAATCGTATCGCCGGGCTTGAATGCTCCGACCGAGAGAGTCGGGACGAGGCCCGTCGCCAGCGCCGCGCGCTGGCTGCGCTTGAGGAAATCACGCCTTGTAATACCCTTCATGGCTACTCTCCTTAGGTAGGAATAGGTGCTACTCTAACCCAGCCATCCCGAAAAAGTAAGTCCCCTCGAACGTCAACGTGCCCGTGGGGCCGCGGTCGCTGCGGCGGGACTCGTCACGATTCGGGGGGAGGCGGCCCGACATTGCACTCATCCCCCTGGAGAGAATAGGGTAAACTATGGCCCGCTTGGCATCGTTACCGGCGGCCCGTTGCGCCGGGAAGGAGACGAAAATGGCAGGGATAAAGGATTCATTGAATCGCAGAGAGTTCATGAAGGGTGTGGCCGGCGTCGGCGCCGTGCTGGCGCCGGCAGGCAAGGCACTCGCCGCGAGTGGAAGAGTTCCCAGCCCGAATGACCGCATCAACGTGGCCCATATCGGGATCGGTGGGCGCGGCAGCGACCTTTCGAGCCAGTACTGGAAGATCGGGCAGAAGACGGGCAAATGCCAGATCGTCGCCGTGTGCGATGTCTGGCAGAAGCGCGTCAGCGAGGGCAAGAAAAACTATCAGTGCGACGGCTACCTCGACTATCACGAGGTCCTCGGCCGCAGCGACGTGGACGCCGTGGTGATCGCCACGCCCGACCACTGGCATGCGAAGATCGCGCTCGAAGCGATGGATCACGGCAAGGATGTTTATCTCGAAAAGCCGATGACCCATACGATTGAGCAGGCCCGGCAACTGGTGGAGAAAGTGAAGGAGAAGAAACGGGTGTTGCAGGTCGGCTCGCAGACGACAACCGCCGACCAGTGGCACAAGGCGCGCCAGGTCATCGCCGACGGCCGGATCGGCCAGATGATCATGAGCCAGGGCTCCTATCACCGCAACTCGAACCGAGGTGAGTGGAACTGGCCCATCGACCCGAACGCCGGCCCCGAAGGCAAGGGAGACGACTACATCGATTGGAAAACGTGGCTGGGCCCCGCTCCGCAGCGCCCCTGGGACGCGGACCGTTACTTTCGCTTCCGCAAGTATTGGGACTATTCCGGCGGGATCGCCACCGACCTCTTCTATCACGTGGCGGCGCCCCTCAACATCTGCTGGAGTCAGCCGCAATTCCCCGCAAGAGTGATGGCGGGCGGCGGCAACTATATCTTCAAGGACGGCCGCGACGTTCCGGACACCTTCCACCTCATCGGCGAGTACGCGGCGGGGCATTCCGTGGTGCTGACCTCCTCCATGGCGAACTCCCAGCACATCCCCGGCCTGATTCGCGGACACGAGGGAACGGTGGTCATGGTCGAGAGCGGCGAGTTCGAGAGCTCCACGCCCTACATCATCGTGCGGCCGGAAAAAAGGGTCATCAGCGACGACTACAAGGCGAAGTGGGGTGCCGATGAAGTAAAGATTCCCGTCGAGCAGGTGGAAGGGGAAGGCAACGACGACGATCCAACCGGGAAGCACATCGAGAATTTCCTCGACTGCGTGCGCTCGCGCCAGAAGCCTACGCTCGATGTCGAAACCGGCGCGCGCGCCCAGGTGCTGATTTCCATGTCGGTGCAATCATACCGCGAAGGGCGCGTGCTCTACTTCGACGAGGCGAGCTGGAAAGTCTCGTCGACGCCTCCCGCGGCGCGTGCCGCCGCCGGGTAACCGCACGGATGAGCGAATCCCGATGAACCTCGGCGGTGCACGGTTCGTCTCCGCCGGGGATGAATATTGCCGCGCCAGGAGGGGCGAGGCGGGGCCTCGCCTGCCGCGACTCCGGTGGTTCCACACAAAATGAAAATCTGCCTTGCGCAGTATCCGCGCCCTGTGCCACTCTAAGCCCTCTTTGCGAGACGTCGAGACCGATCATGCCATCGCCGAATCCTCCATCAAGGGTTGCTAGTGTCCACTCAACTTCCACCTCGCCGCGCCCCCGCGAGACTGGGAATTATCCTTCGCGCTGCGCCGAGAACGATTTACGGGCGGGCCAAAAGGCTTTTGGCGCCGACCGATACCATGAAGCGCTCTTCTATTTCGATCGCGCCACTTCCGGCGACGAAGCGAACCCCGAAGCCTGGTACCGCAAGGGCAACTGCCTGCACGTCCTGAAGCGCAACCTGGAAGCTGCGCGCTGTTACGACCTCGCGCTCGAACTCGACCCGACGAGGACGACCGCTTGGAACAATAAAGGGATAGTGCTCACGGGGCTGGGACGAACCGGGAGCGCTATCCGCTGCTACGATCGCGCGCTGGCGATCGATCCGGCCGATGCGACGGCATGGTTTAACAAGGGAAGCTGCCTGCACGCCCTGCTGCGTTTCGAGGACGCGCTCGCTTGCTACGCCCAGGCAGCCCGCCTCGCCCCTTCCGACGCCGAAGCCTGGGTGCAACAGGGGATTTGCATGTTCCGGCTCGGGCGCCCGGCGGAATCCGTCGCCAGCAACGAACGAGCTCTCCAGCTCCAGGAGGGGAATTTTGAAGCTTGGCTGAATCGAGGCGTCGGCCTTTATGCCCTGGGGCAGTGCGCAGCCGCGCTCAATTGCTTCCTGGAAGCAGTGCGTCTTCGCCCGGAAGACCACCGCGCCTGGTATAACCGGGGAACAGCCCTCCACGCGCAGGGGCGGTACTCGGACGCCCTGGCGGCCTACGACCGCGCCCTGGCGCTTGATCCGCGACAGAGCCGTGCTTGGCTTAACAAAGGAGCCACGCTGCAGTGCCGGGGGAATTATGAGCAGGCGATTCGCTGCTATGACCGTGCACTCAAGTACGATCCCAGTGCCGCCCTCGCCTGGCGAAACCGTGGCTTCTGCCTCATGCAGAGCGAGCGCCTGGAAGAGGCGCTCCGTTCCTACGAGCGCGTGTTGGGCATCAATCCCCGGGACGCCTGGGTGAGGAAAGCCAAACAGGCTACCGAAGAGCAAATCTTCCATTCCCAGCCCGCCCTTTGCCGTTCTGCCAGCACGGCGAGATCGGCTCCCGACCTTCGCGCGGGAAACGCTTAGCTACACGTCTAGCCTATACTTTGAGAAGGCGAGCCCGCCGGACGCCGCCGAGGTGCGGCACTCGAGAGCTGCCGCACTACGCCACCGGCCCAAATGCCACTCCAGGAAATGAACTTTGCGGGATCGCCAGAGGGAAAACGTGACGAAAATCACGCCAGTGAGCGACAATTTGTCCAGGCCTGGCGCTTGTGAGCGAAACATTCGTCTGACTCATTGACCGGTTTTCACACCCTGACTATACTGGAATTCGGGGCAGGAATTATTCTCCAAGGTTGAACGCGCGGCACAGAAGCGCGGCTGCTATGTGGTGGGGCTTCGCCGGACAGAATCAAGCGCGTGGCGAAGCAGGCACGAATTGAGAATCCCAAGGGAATCCTGACAACCTGACCCGCAGGGCACGGCGGCGAACAGAGCGGGGTCTGCGCCCGTCAGGTTCAGCCGGTGCTCGGGCCCTGAGATTCTCGCGCACCGTATCATGGCTCAGATATTCCATCCCAGCACGAACACGCTCTCGCGGCTGAGCCTCTATGGCGCGGTCTTCCTCGCCGGACTGGCCGGGTACGTGGTCTATCGCGTCAACCAGTCGGCTTACCTTACCGATGTCAACGTGGCGTTACAGCAACCCGTGCCCTTCAGCCACAAGCATCACGTGAGCGAGCTCGGCATCGACTGCCGCTACTGCCACACCTCGGTGGAGAAGTCGTCGTTTGCCGGAGTCCCGCCCAGCCACACCTGCATGAGCTGTCATTCGCAGATTTGGACGAAATCCGAGATGCTCGAGCCGGTGCGCACGAGCTACCGCACGAACACGTCGCTGCGTTGGGCGAGAGTCAATGCGCTGCCGGATTTCGCCTACTTCGATCACAGCATTCACGTGAACAAGGGCGTGGGATGCACGACCTGCCACGGCCCCATCGGCGAGATGCCACTGACCTGGCGGGCGGAGACGCTTTACATGCGCTGGTGCCTCGACTGCCACCGCCATCCGGAGCGCTTCGTGCGCCGCCGCGAGGACGTTTTCAAGGCCGATTACGCACCGCCATCGGATCAGCTGGCGTTAGGGCGCAGGCTGGTCAAGGAATACAAGATCAAAGACGTGAAGCAGCTCACCGACTGCTACACGTGTCATCGCTAAGGAATATGGCAAGCAGAGACAGAGTGACCACCGGCATCGACCTCGCTTCCATCCGTGCCTACGCGGAGGGCGAAGCCGGAAAGCATTTCTGGCGAAGCCTGGAGGAACTGGCTGAGACACCGGACTACACCTCTTTCCTTCACCACGAGTTCCCCAACGATCCGGCGAAACAGGCAGGAGGCCTCAGCCGCCGCGACGCGCTCAAACTGATGGCCGCCTCCGCCGCCATGGCGGGGCTGACCGCCTGCACGAAGCTGCCTCCCGAAAAAATCGTTCCTTACGCGCAGCAGCCACCGGAAGAGTTCGTTCCCGGCAAGACGCTGTTTTACGCGACCGCGATGACGATGGGGGGTATTGCCACGGGATTGCTCGTTGAGAGCCACATGGGGCGGCCCACCAAAGTAGAGGGCAATCCCAGTCATCCGGCCAGTCTCGGCGCGACGGACGCCTTCGCCCAAGCTTCGGTGCTCTCGCTCTACGATCCCGACCGCTCGCAGGCAGTCTTCACGCGCGGACGCATCAGCAGCTGGAGCTCTTTCCTGGCGGCGATGGACAAGGCGCGCGTAGGACTGATCGCCGGAAAGGGCGTGGGGCTGAGGATCCTGACCGAGACCGTAACCTCCCCTACGCTGGCCAGCCAGATCCGTGCGCTGCTGGCCCTCTACCCGGAAGCCCGCTGGCATCAGTATGAGGCCGCAAACCGCGATTCTGCGCTCGAGGGCAGCCGGCTGGCCCTCGGCGAACGCGTCAACACCGCTTACCGCTTCGATCGCGCTGCACGCGTCGTAGCGCTCGATTCCGATTTCCTCTCCTTTGGCCCGGGTAGCGTTCGCTACGCGCGGGACTTTGCCGGGCGGCGTCGGATGTCGGATGAAAAATCGGAGATGAACCGGCTCTACGCGGTGGAGAGCGTGCCGACCAGCACCGGCAGCATGGCGGACCACCGCCTGCCGCTGCGCGCCTCTGAGATTGAGGATTTTGCCCGCGAGCTCGCGGAGAGTTTGGGCGTGAAAGGTGCTCGCGGCGGGCGACACCTTCCCGCGCGCGTGCCGCCGGACTGGATTCCGGCGCTGGCGCGCGACCTGCAAAACCATCGCGGCGCAAGCATCGTCATCCCTGGCGACCAGCAGCCGCCCATCGTCCACGCGCTCGCGCACTCCATGAACCACGCGCTGGGGAATGTGGGAAGCACGGTCGTTTACACCGAGGCGCTGGAAGCCGAGCCGGTGAATCAGATGGCGTCGCTGCGCAGCCTCGTCGCGGACGTGCAGGCCGGCAAGGTGAGCACGCTGTTCATCCTGGGTGGGAATCCCGTTTACGATGCGCCCGCCGATTTGGACTTCGCTTCCCAGCTGCTCAAGGTCGGCCTACGAGTTCATCTCGGCTTGGAGAACAACGAGACCGCGCAACTCTGCCACTGGCACATTCCTGAAACTCATTACCTCGAAGCCTGGGGCGATGCGCGCGCTTACGACGGCACCGTGAGCATCGTCCAGCCGTTGATCGCGCCGCTTTATAACGGGCGCTCCGCGCACGAGATCTTCGCCGTGATGCTCGGCCAGGCGGGCCGCACGCCCCACGACGTCGTGCAGGACTTCTGGCGGGGAAAATACTCGGGCGGAGATTTCGAGACGTTCTGGCAGACCTCGCTCCACGACGGATTGATCGCGAACTCCGCGCTGCCCGCGCGGCCAGTGACACTGAAGGCGGATTTCTCCGCCCCGGCATTCCATGAGGGCAAGAACGGTTCCGCCGCTGGAGCATTGGAGATTTCCTTCCGGCCCGACCCGGGCGTCTGGGACGGCCGCTTCGCCAATAATGGCTGGCTGCAGGAACTCCCCAAGCCGCTCACCAAGCTCACCTGGGACAACGCCGTGCTGTTGAGCGTCTCTACCGCGCAGAAGCTGGGCCTGCACAGCGAAGACGTAGTCAGGCTCCGCTACCGCGGCCGCGAACTGGCGGCGCCGGTCTTCATCCTGCCGGGCCACGCTGACGACGCCGTGACCCTGCACCTAGGATACGGGCGCAGCCGCGCCGGACGTGTGGGCTCGGGAGTCGGCGCCAACGCCAATGCCTTGCGGACGTCCGAGAATCCTTGGTTTGCCGGCGGCCTCGAAATCTCGAAGACCGGCGAAACCTATCGCTTGGCGCGCACCCAGCACCACAGCATCGTTAGGAGCCTCCGCAAATTAAGTTGAACAAGTTGCGCGAGTACGATATAGTACAGGGATGGCCCCCGCGGAAGGGTTTCAAGATCGGCTGTTGACGCTGCTGCCCCACCTCAACGAACGGCA
>JBEKUI010000171.1:0-14225 GCA_049515175.1 Terriglobia bacterium | reverse complement strand
CGGCATCGCTCCAGATCCCGAACTCGTCCGCCTACTCCACCTCACCCCGCACAAGATCCTACCAACCTGGAACTACACTATCGCCCCCAATCTGTGAGGTTATTTTTGCGCGAGCCCTAAGGGGAGCCTTGCCAGCGTCGCCCGTGCCTCTGCCGCCGCTCCCGCCGCCCGCGGGTGGCGCATACATGCCGTTGTGTGGCATGTGTGCGATTCCGGGTTATAGAATGCTCCCATGCCTCGCCAGCGCCACATCTACGGTCTAAACCATCTGCATTATCTTACCGCCAGCACCTACCGCCGCGCGCGGGTTTTCGACTCGGAGCGCTTTCGAAGTCATTTTGTGAAGACGCTCGGCGCGCTGCGCGCGAGTCTGGGCTTCAAGCTCCTCGGCTATGTTCTGATGCCCGAGCACTTTCATTTGTTGATTTGGCCCTTGGAACAAGCCAACCCTTCCCAGATTATTCAGCGCCTCAAGGAACGCACGGCGATCTTCATTTTGGAAAATCTGCACGAAAACCGCCCCTTCCCCTGGTGCCGGAAGATGCTGGAGCGCCTGACCCTGCCCTCCACCGTACATCTTCACGGCCCCAACCGCGTCTGGCAGCGACGCTTCTACGACCTGAATGTCTGGAGTGAAAGGAAGCGTTTGGAAAAACTGAACTACATGCACGGGAACCCCGTGAAGCGCGGCCTGGTCAGTTCACCCGCACAGTGGCCCTGGTCGAGTTACAGGTTCTACTATCTGGAAGACTCATCCGTCCTGGCCATGGATCACCTGCCTTGATCGCACACATCGCACAGAACGCGATGTATGCGCCACCCGCGATCATGAATTCTCAAGAACTTCCGGCGCTCATAGAGCGCCGCTACATCAAACTGCGTCACCAGCCGCGCCGGGGCGCGATAGTCTTTTGGTGCCGCTTATGGTAGAAAGGTTGATGGGAGTCGTCTGACAGCAAAATAGAATGGGCGGCATAGTCCGCGCGACCCAATGACTGAGCGTGTCCAAAAAGAGGTTTTCTCAAACGGCCTGACGCTGATCAGCGAGTTCATGCCCGCGGTGCGGTCGGTCTCGGTGGGCATCTGGCTGCGCACCGGCTCGCGCCAGGAGCGCGAGGAGCAGAACGGCATCTCGCACTTCATCGAGCACATGCTCTTCAAGGGCACGAAGCACCGCACGGCGGAGGAGATCGCGCGCGCTGCCGACGCCATCGGCGGCCACCTCGACGCCTTCACTTCCAAGGAATCGGCGAGCTTCTCGATCAAGGTCCTCGACGAGCACCTTCCGCGCGCCTTCGCGATTCTGGCCGACCTCGTCAAGAACCCGCTCTTCGACCCCGAACACATTGCCCGCGAGCGCCAGGTGATCCGGGAAGAGATCAAGATGGTCGAGGACATGCCCGACGACCTGGTGAGCGAGATCTTCACCCAGACCTACTGGCGTGGGCACGCCCTGGGCCGTCCCATCCTGGGCACGCGCCAGACGG
Source organism: Terriglobia bacterium (assembly GCA_049515175.1). Taxonomy (GTDB): domain Bacteria; phylum Acidobacteriota; class Terriglobia; order UBA7540; family UBA7540; genus JACQNR01. The sequence continues at coordinate 12,738 of JBEKUI010000171.1, read as the reverse complement.
TGGGCCACTTCGCGCGGCGGGATTTGCGCGACTATTTTCGACGCTACTACGCCCCCAATAATTTGATCGTCGCCGCCGCCGGCAACATCAGGCACGCCCGCATCGCCGCGCTCACGAGGGCGGAATTCGGGGCGATGCCCGCCGGGCGGCCCATCAAGCCCAGCCGGCCGCCGGTGCCTAACCCCCACATCAAGCACCGCACCAAGAAGGAAATCGAGCAGGTGCACATCTGCCTGGGGGTGCCGGCCTTCTCGCAGACGCACGAGCGGCGCTTCCCCACCTACATCCTGAATTCCGTCCTGGGCGGCGGGATGAGCTCGCGCCTGTTTCAGAACATCCGCGAGAAGCGCGGGCTGGCCTACGCGGTCTTCTCGGGCCTCAACACCTTCCACGACGCCGGCTGCCTGAATATCTACGCCGGCACGGCCAGCGACAAGGCTCGCCAGGTGGTGCAGCTTATCGTCGAGGAACTGCGGCGCCTCAAGCAAGAGCAGCTCAGCGCGGAAGAACTTCAGCACGCCAAGGACTACCTGAAGGGCAGCCTGCTGCTCAGTCTGGAATCGACCACGAGCCGCATGGGGCACCTGGCGCGCCAGGAAGCCTACTTCGGCCGCCACGTCACGCTCGACGAGATTGCCGCCGGCGTGGACTCCGTCACCGCCGAGCAGGTCCAGGGTGTGGCGCGCGACCTCATCTCCACCGAGCGCATTGCCCTCACCATCCTCGGCCCCACGAACCACCTCAAGCTGAGCCGCGCCGACCTCGCCTGCTAGCGTGCAGCCATTGAAGCCGGTTGAAAAAGTCAGCTCGGGATGAGCGGTCGGTCGGTGGTCACCCCCGCGCATGCGGGGGGCGACGCTTCGGCCTCCATGCGACAATCGGCGAGTGGTGGGCAATCTTAGTTAAAGAATCCTCGCGGACATCCAGGCGCGAGGGGAGTATAATCCGTGTCCATCCAACATCGAGGAGCCATCAATGACTAAACCGAAGGATGTCAACCGTCGTGAGTTTCTGAAGAGTGGCGCTGCGGGCGCGGGGGTCGCAGCGCTGGGAAGCCTCGCTTTCGTCACGCATCCCGAGCGCATTCTGGGCGCGAACGACCGCGTGCGCATCTGCGTCGTAGGTGTGCACGGCCAGGGATGGTCACACGTCGAGGAATACTCCAAGATGAAGAACGTCGAGATCGTGGGGCTCTGCGACATCGACGAGAATGTTCTCGCCCAGCGGCTGGGACAAATGGAAAAGATGAAGCTGCCCAAGCCGCAGACGTTTGGCGATCTGCGCAAGGCGCTGGAAGACAAGTCGATCGACGCTATCTCCATCGCCACGCCCAACCATTGGCATTCGCTGCAAGCGATCTGGGGCTGTCAGGCGGACAAAGACGTTTACGTGGAGAAGCCCTGCTCGCACAACTGGTTTGAGGGCCGGCAACTGGTGCGCGCCGCGCAGAAATACAACCGCGTCGTGCAACACGGCACCAACAGCCGCTCCGGCGAGGCCATCATCGACGGCATGAAGAAGATGCGCGACGGCCTGATCGGCGAAGTCTACCTCTCGCGCGGGCTGTGTTACAAGTGGCGGAAGTCGATCGGCAAGGCGGCGCAGGAGCCTGTACCGGCGGGCGTCAATTACGAGTTGTGGACCGGACCCGCTCCCATGAAGCCCTTCACCAAGAACCGCTTCCACTACAACTGGCACTGGATCTGGGACACCGGCAACGGCGACTTCGGCAACCAGGGCATTCATGAACTGGACGTGGCGCGCTGGGGACTGGGCGTGGGATTCCCCACCAAGGTGTCGGCCATCGGCGGGCACTTCATGTTCGAGGATGACCAGGAAACTCCCAACACTCTGAACATCGCCTACCAGTTCGACCTTCCAGGCGGCAAGCGCAAGATGATGGAATTCGAAGTCCGCCACTGGATCTCCAACCACGAGGCGATGATCGGCGAGCCGGGTTTCGGCGGCGGCGAGGTGCCGGTGGCACTCGGAGCCGGCGCAGCACCCAAGAAGAGCAAGGGCCCGCAGAACACCATCGGCAACGTCTTCTATGGCTCGAAGGGCTATCTCGCCTTTAACGGCTACGACGCCTATCGCAGCTGGCTCGGAGAGGACCAGGAACCCGGCCCGAGTATGGCCAAGGAAGGCAACAACTGGGCGAACTTCATCGATTGCGTGCGCAGCCGCAAGAAGGAGAATCTGAACGCGCCCGTCGAGGAGGGCCACATCTCCTGCACGCTGCTCCACCTCGGCAACGCCGCCTATCGCCTGGGCCGCACGCTGAATTTCGATCCGGCCACCGAACAGGTGATCGGCGACGACGAGGCCAACCGCATTCTGCGGTGTGTACAGGCGTCAACATATTACGGTGGGTACAGCCGGGTAGCAGGCACTTAGCGCAGTCTGCAAGGTACGCGATCAAGGCGAACCCCAGGTAATGTCGGTGACGCAGTGAGTCCTCTTTGACTGCTTTGTCCGGCGGCACATCACGCGGCCCAGCCTCTCCGGCGCTGGTGAGACTTCAACCAGTGACCATCGCGGTGGCAGTTTGCGTGCTGGCCTCGGCGCCCATTGCGATCTGGCTAACGCGGACTCCCCAAGCAGTGCGTCCTAGTATTGGCGCCGTTGCCTTCAGTTCCGATGGGCGGTTCTTGGCTGCGGGAGACCGGCAGGTAAGCATCGACATTTGGCGGGTCGATTCGTTTCAGATCGTCCATCGCATCCACCTCAGGGATGGCGGTCTGAACACTCTGGCATTCAGTCCCAATGCGCAACTTCTCGCTGTGGCGGGTCGATCTCTCCAGCTATGGAGTACCGCCAGCTGGAAGGCGGTTACAACCTTGGGGACTCCTGGCGGCGTGTACGGCACGGCCCGCTTTAGTCCGGATGGGCGCGTGCTCGCCAGTGTCAATGCCTCGGAACGGATTGAGCTGTGGGAGACATCGACGCGAAAACGCATCCAATCACTCTGTTGCATGACGCTCTACGGCGACGTGGCGTTCAGCCCGGATGGCAGGGTCTTGCTCGCGGGCGGACACTGGCCGCGCCTCTGGGACATCAGCACCGGTCGCGAGATACGTCGGCTGGTCGAGTCTCGTAATCCCACCTTCGGCGCCGTATCCTTCCGGCCTGACGGTCAGGTCCTGGCCACGGGCAGCCAGGACGAAAAGGCTCGCCTGTGGGACGTGGCCACCGGGCGGGAGCTACTCTCCTCCAAGGTCCGTGAGAACTACGTGGAATCGGTTGCCTTTCATCCCAAAGGCGAATTGTTAGCTTATAGTGTGCGAGAGGGTTCGGTCTGGCTTTGGGACACGACCGCAAGGTCGGAACGAATGATCGCCGCCATCACGACAAGCAACCTCTCCTTCAGTCCTGATGGACGTTGGTTGGCCTTTGGCGTGCCGGGTGGCGCTGTTCATCTGTGGGATGTAACCGGAGAGCGTGACGGTCCCACCCTCCCATTCCTGCATGACTAACGCCTGGCGAGTGGCGCGCACCTCGCGCGTTTTGTTGCGCTGGGTGCGATCAAAGCGTAATCCTAGTGGTACTTCACGAAGCCAGGATTCAGCACGCCCTGCGGGTCGAATTTCTTTTTCAGTTCCACGACCTTGGGCCACAGGTCTCCGTACTGGGCTTTCCACTGGTTCGGATCGAACTTGACCCAGCCGGAGAGGTATCGTTTGCCGCCCATCATCATGGCGCCATGGCTTGCCATGCTCAGGTGGACGAGCGGCTCATCGACGAGGTGTTTGGGGAAGGCGGGCAGGATTCCAAAGCCCATGAGGAAGTCGGCCTTCGGGCGCATGAAGAGTGGCACCGAGGAGGCATCGCCGCGCGCCGGCCAGAGCAGGATGTGTCCGCCGATGAGCGCCTGCGGTGGAAAATTCTCCAGCACGCGCGAGATGTACATCATCGTCGATGGCCAGGGCAGCACGCACTCCATCCAGGGGTGGGTAAAGTCCCACGCGCCGCCGCGCTTCCAGAGGGAAAACAACGGATCGAGCCGCGCGAAGAATTCGCCGATGTCACCGTCTTCGGTGTGGACGTGTTTGTAGAGCCGCAGGCCCGCGAGCTTCCTCGTCGTGTCCGGAAAATTGTTGCCGTCGGTTTCGACCGTAGCGTGCAACGGAAAGAACCATTGCGCGAACGGCGTGCGCCCCGACCCCGCCTTGCGGAAGCCCTGCGCGCACGGCGCGCACCAGGATTCCAGGTAGTCGAAGCGCTCATCGGTCATGAGGGTCTGCAAATCTTCCAGCAGGAAATTCAAGTTGTCGTAGAGGAGGTAGTAGCTGCGGACCTTCGGCTGATGGCGACGCAGCATGACTTTAGCTTCGGTGATGATGCCGAATTGCCCCATGCCGGCGCGCACCGCGTCGAACAGCTCGCGGTCCTTATCATCCGAGCAGCGAACGATTTCGCCCCCGCCCGTCACCACTTCGAGCTCCAGACAATTGTCGGCCTGCGTCCCGTAGCGCCAGGAGGCCACGCCCAGCCCGCCCGTCGATAGCGTTCCGCCCAGGGTCACATCAAGATTGTTCGTCAAGACCCTCGGCGACAGGCGTTGCGGCGCCAGTTGCTCGACGAGCGCCCGCCACTTCAGCCCGGCCTGGCAAGTAGCCGAAGCGGAGACCTTGTCCACCCGACGCACCGAGGCGAGCGATGTCATGTCGAGCACGATGTGCTCGGAAAGCGATTGCCCGCTTTGAGAGTGTCCGGCGCCGCGGGTGGAGACGCCCAGCGAGTTCTTCGCCGCGAACTTGACCGTCGCAGCAACATCCGCCGCCGAGGCCGGTCGCACAACCACCATCGGCTTTCGCACCACTAGGCGCCCGAAGTCGGTTGATGCCGCGTCCAGAGAGGCTTCATCCGTCAGCACCTGCCCCGTGATGCTCTTCGCCAAATCATCAGACCACTTCATGCCGCCTCCCGTGCGAGGTTAGAGAGACCAAAGCGATGCTCTTGACTGTTTTCGAAATGACCAATGCCCGGAGCAATAAGCTAGCACAGCATCCTCATGGCCTCAACCTTGGGCGAGAGAGAATGAGCAGAACCCCCGCCCGACGCGGCCGCGCGGGCAGTTTCGTTGCGTTTTTGCGTGAGTTTACAGAGATTTTGGAGTAATATAGGCTCTCGTTGTTTGGGGTTTCGGCAACAAACATCTCTGATCTCAGGGCATTTTGAATGGGGATTCGTCTTTTTGGACGCAATGGAAACTCGAACCGTGCCGCGACATCGTCGCGAAAGAACGGGTCGGCGCTGGCATCGCCCGTGAATGTTCCCCCCAAGGACGGCGGTAAGCTGATTGTCTTGACCGCGCCGCTCACCGAGACGATTGACCATGCCGGTTACTTCATCCAGATGGGCATGGCCTCCCTGCCGATCTGGATGGAACCGGTCCTGAACAGCAAGTACCCCAACTGGCGAAACGTCGAGCGCAAGCCCGACGGTTCGGCGCGCTACATGCCCGCCGGGGTTCGCCTGGTGGAGAAATCCCTGCTGCGCGAGTTCACTGAGGATGAGGTCGTCGCCTGCTACCCCGACGACGTCGATCAGTTCATCGGCCCCCGGACGCGGGTGGTGGCGGTATCCACGCACAACCCGCTGGGAGTGACTTTCGCCGCCGGAGTTTACACGTCGATTTTTGGCTCCTCGAAACAGCCCATCAATTCACATTATGCCCGGCTGATGTTCCAGAAGATCAAGTCCAACCCGCACCGCAGCAACTACAAGGTCATCGTGGGCGGATCGGGCGGCTGGCAGATCACCCAGACGAAAACCTTTGAGGAGCTGGGCGTGGACTGCGTGGTGGAAGGGCGCAGCGAGTCCGCAGAATCCATGGCCTTGTTCCACAAAGCCATCCAGGGTGAAGTTCTACCCCTCGAAATCAACGTCAGCCACCCCACGACGCGCGAAGCGCTCCTAGTTCCTGACCAGCGAACCACCTTCGGCGTGGTGGAAATGACCACCGGCTGCGGGCGGCGCTGCCAGTTTTGCGTGCCCGACCTCAACCCCCAGATCGATTTCCCCAAAGATATGATCATGACCGGCGTTCGCGCCAACGTCCGCGAGGGAAACAAACAGATCTCGCTGGCGACCGAGGACATGTTCATCTGGGGCCAGGTTCACACCGACACGCCCTTCTTCTTCCCCAACCGCGAAGCGTTGCTCGACCTTTATGGCTCGATTGTGAACACGCCGGGCGTGGAACAGCACGTCCTCAGCCATTCGACCATTGCGCCGTTCGTTGTGGACCCGCTCCTCATCCAGAAGCTCTCGGAGACCCTGTTACCGAAGAGCCCCATTCACCTGCCGCGCCTGAGCTCACATCCTCAGAAGAAAGCTCTCTCCCCGCTCGTCGGCCTCGAAACCGGCTCGGTGCGCATGGCGAAGAAGATCATGCCCAGCAAGGGTGTGCCGTTCTCGATCGACGATTGGCCGAGCGTGGTCCTCGAGGGTTTGCGCGTCGCCAACCAGAACAACTGGTTCCCCATGATGACGCTCATCGTCGGCAGTCCGGGCGAAACCGACCAGGATGTAATGGATACACTCGACCTGATCTATGAAATCGAACGGCGCGGCCTGTTCGCCTTCCTGATTCCCTCCATCTTCACGCCCCTGCACGACACGCGGATGGAAAAACAAAAGGGCGTAACCGAAACGCGGAGCCTCACGCCGCTCCAATGGCAACTCATGATGAAGTGCTGGAAGATGAATCTGCGCCCCGGTCAGTACAGCTGGTGGGGCCCGACAGCGTGGCGCGTGGGCTCGATCGCCATGTGGCTTTACAAGCTGCGTCGGCTTAACGGGCCGAACTTCACCTGGCCACTCTGGATGTTCTCCGGCGCCATCTCGGAAAAGAACCTCGAGCGCATGGGCAAAATCTATGTCGGCAAGCCCCTTGAAACCAAAACCCGCAAGGAACTGATCGCTTCCGTGAAACCCCACTACTGGAAGTACTTCCGCGCCGATAACGGCGACCTGCCGGAAGATTTCACGCCGCCCGCCGGAAACGTCGCGCAGCCCTCGGACGAAGAGCTCCGCGTCATGGCGTGAGCCCCAAGCGACGCCGCCGCGCGCTGCTTGTTCACCCATTTCTCATAATGTAAGATGGCTTTTTGAGGTCTCAGAGACAGCCCACAATCAAGCAGCGGCCTGCGAGGTCTTGTACTTTCAACTGTCGACTGTTGACTGTCAACTGCCTTTGATGTTTTGCCACGTCGAACAACTCGGAATCGTCGATTACGCCGAAGGGTTGTGGCGACAGGCGGATCGGGTCGCTGCGCGCAAGGCAGGTAAAATACCCGACACGCTTCTCCTCCTCGAGCATCCGCACGTTTACACGCTGGGCCGTAATGCCAAACGCGAAAACCTTCTCATCTCCGAGGAACGTCTCCGGACGCTTGGGGCGCAACTCTTCGAGACCGACCGCGGCGGCGACATCACGTATCACGGCCCGGGGCAGTTGGTGGGCTACCCGATCATTGATTTGACGCAGCATCGCCGCGACATTGCCTGGTTCATGCGTTCGCTCGAAGAAGTTTTCATTGGCGTGGCGCGGGACTTCGCCATCGATGCGGCGCGAACTGCGGGCGCGCCGGGCGTCTGGGTGGGGAACGACAAGCTGGTGGCGATGGGCGTCCACATCTCGCGCTGGGTCACGTCGCACGGCTTCGCCTTCAACGTCAACACCGACCTTAAGTTCTTCGAGTACATCGTTCCCTGTGGCCTGCGGGACAAAGGGGTGACGTCAATGGCGAAGCTGTTGGGGCGGCCGGTGGAAATGGATCGCGTGGCGGAGCGTGTGATCGAACACTTTGGCACAATCTTCGGAATGACAATGGAAGTGGAAGAGTCGAGAGTCGTGAGTCAAGAGTCGAAAGCAAGTATCCCCGGTTCTTAACTCTCAACTCTCGACTGTTTTTCACATTTGCCTTTTGATTTCGCTTTATGCCTTTTCGTCTCACCCGTGCCCAACATCACGACCTCTACTATTTCCTCCGCCTCAACCGGCGCGTCGATGAGCAACTCGTCGCGCTCTACCGGCAGGGCAAGGTGGTGGGCGGAGTTTATTCCGGCCTCGGGCAGGAAGCGATTTCAGTGGGCACGGCGTACGCGCTCGAACCGCAGGATTTCATCGGCCCGGTGATTCGCAATATAGGCGCGATGCTCATTCGCGGCTTCAAGCCGCGCGACCTCTTTATTCAATACATGGCGCGGCGCGACGGCCCCACCGGCGGCCGCGACGCCAACACGCATTTTGGCGACCTCGCACGTGGAGTCGTGGCGCCCATCAGCATGCTGGGCGAGACCGTGCCCGTGATGGCGGGGATCGCGCTCGGAGCGAAGATTCGCGGCGAGAAACGCGTGGCGGTCGCGTATGTCGGCGACGGCGCCATGAGCACCGGCCCGTTTCATGAAGGCGTGAACTTCGCTGCTGTGCAGAAATTGCCTCTGCTGATCGTGGCCGAAAACAACGGCTGGGCATATTCGACACCCATCGAAAAGCAGATGGCCGTGGACTCCATGGCCAAGCGCGCCAAAGGTTACGGAATCCGTGCCGTGACCGTGGATGGCAACGATGTGCTCGCCGTGTACAAAGCGACCCGGGCGGCCGCCGCGCGCATGCGCCGGGGCGGCGGCCCGGAAATGGTCGAATGTCTCACCATGCGCATGAAAGGCCACGCCGAACACGACGACGCGCGCTACGTGCCGAAACAAGTCTTTGAGAAATGGCGCAAGCGCGACCCGATTCTGCTCTTCGAAAAGTATCTGACCGCGAAGAAGCTGATGACCGCCAAGGAGAAGGCCGCGATCGAAGAGCGCATCGAGCGCGAGATTCGCGAGGATGTGGCCTTCGCTGAATCGAGTCCCTTCCCCGCGCCAGAGGAAGCGGCGCGGTCGGTGTTCGCGTGAGATCAGGGGGGAGGAGGCAGAAGGCAGTAAGCAGAATGCAGTTGGCAGGAGGCAAGAGACAGCCAGTTGTTGGCAGCGAGCTCTCTCTAGTTTTCGAGATCTCAATCGGCCGTTATGACGAACCCGCTTTCTGCCTTCTGCTTACTGCTTACTTAGAGACACTAAGATGCCAAATCGGCCTAAACTAAAACGCGCAGGTACGAACACTGCCCCCAACGCCGCAACGCTCGAACGGATCCTCTACTTCCTCAAGCTGGCGCGCGAGGCGGAGTATCGCATCGAGCGCGTGCTCTATCGCCAGGGGAAGATCGTGGGCGGAGTGTACACCGGCCGCGGGCAGGAGGCGGTCACCGTGGGCGCGGCGATTCAGCTTGTCGATGGCGACGTGGTGACGCCGACGCATCGCGACTTCGCCGCGCATGTGATCCGTGGCCTGACGCTCAAGGAGATCTTCTGCAACTGGCTGGGCCGCGTCGGAGCGCCCACCCGCGGCCGGGACGGCGGTCCGCACATCGGAGACATCCGGCGCGGCATCATTGCTCCCGTCTCGCCCGTGGGGGCGTGGTGCCCGGTGGCCTGCGGCGCGGCGATGGCGCTTCAGCGGCGCGGCAAGGGCAACATCGCGCTGACATTCTTCGGCGAGGGAACCTCGAGCCGCGGCGACATCCACGAAGCGATGAACCTGGCGGCGGTGATGAAGCTGCCCGTGGTGTTCATGTGCAACAACAATTCCTACGCCTACTCGACGCCGCCGGAGAAGCAGTACGCAGTCGAGTCGCTCGCCGTGCGCGGCCCCGCGTACGGCATGCCCGGCGTGAGCGTGAATGGGAGCGACGTGCTGGCTGTCTATGCGGCGGCGCAGAAGGCGATAGCGCGGGCGCGCGCAGGAAGAGGCCCGAGCCTGATCGAGTGCCGGACGTTTCGCATGACCGGCCACTCCGCGCACGACGCCGCGGGCTACGTCCCGGTCGAGTTGAAGAAGATGTGGGAGAAGAAAGACCCGATCCTGCGGCTGGAAAAGCACATGCTTGCGCGACGCCTCATGACGCGGGAACGGTTGGCGGCGCTCGACGCGGCCATCCAGAAGGAGATCGACGAAGCGGTCGTGCAGGCGGAAGCGAGCCCCTTCCCGGAGGGACGGGATGCGGTCGAGGGAGTTTACTGCGAGCCGGGAGATTGTTGGTGGGAGAAAACTCGAGTGATCGGTTGATCGGGCCATCGGTTGATCGGTTCATCGAAGGCGTGGGCGAACATTTGGTCTTTCCGATGGTCCGATGATCCGATGGCTCGATTTCCCGATTTGAGCGTGAGGTTTCCATGCCCGTGATGACCTATCTCGAAGCGATCCGCCAGGGAATCTGGGAGGAGATGGAGCGCGACCCGAACGTCTTCCTTCTCGGCGAGGACATCGGCGCTTACGGTGGCGCCTTCAAAGTGACCGCCGGAATGCTGGAGAAATTCGGTGAAGAGCGCGTGATCGATACTCCGATCTCGGAGTCGGCGATCGTGGGTGCGGCAGTGGGCGCGGCGCTGATGGGTCTACGCCCAATCGCCGAGATGCAGTTCATGGACTTCATCTCCTGCGGCTTCGACCAGATTGTCAACATGGCAGCAAAGATCCATTATCGCTGGGGGCCGGCGGTGCCCATCGTCATTCGCGGCCCGTCGGGCGCGGGCGTACATGGCGGACCGTTCCATTCCCAGTCGAACGAAATGTGGTTCGTGCACACACCGGGATTGAAGGTGGTGATGCCGGCGACCGCGTATGATGCCAAGGGGCTGATCAAGGCCGCGATCCGCGACAACAACCCGGTGATTTTCTACGAACACAAGTATCTCTACCGGCGCATCAAGGAGGAAGTCCCGGAGAACGATTACGTTGTTCCCCTCGGGCAGGCGGTGGTGCGGCGCGAGGGCCGCGACCTGACCGTCATCACTTATGGCGCGATGGTCTGGACCGCGCTCAAAGCCGCGGAACAACTGGCGAAGGAAGGGCTGGAACTGGAGGTCGTTGACCTGCGCACCCTGTTGCCCTACGATGAGCAGACCGTGCTCGCGAGCGTCAAGAAGTGTAGTAAGGTGATCCTGCTGCATGAAGACACGCGCACGGGCGGAATGGCGGGCGAGCTCGCGGCGCTGATCGCAGAAAAGGCATTCGAGGATCTGGACGGCCCCATCGTGCGCGTCACCGCACCCGACACGCCGGTGCCGTTTTCGCCGCCGCTCGAGGAATACTTTTTGCCCAATGCGCAAAGGGTCGTCGAGGCGGCGCGGAAGTTGGCCGCCTATTGAGTGATCTGGTGATTAAGCGATTTAGCGATTGGGTGAACGGGCGCGTCTGATGGGCTTCATCAGATTCTCAAATCACTCGATCGCTGAATCACAAGATCATCCGATGGATCGATGATCCGATGACTCAATGAGTCGAAGATTCAATGTGAGGACTGCATGGCCACAAAAGTTATCATGCCCCAGATGGGGGAAAGCATCGCCGAGGGTACGGTGGTCAAATGGCTGAAGAACGTGGGCGAGCGGGTGGAGCGCGACGAGCCGCTGCTCGAGATCTCGACCGACAAAGTGGATGCGGAGATTCCCTCGCCGGCCTCGGGCGTGCTCACCGAGATAGTGGTGACGGAGAATCAGACGGTCGAGGTGAACGCTGTGCTGGGTTGGATTGACGGCGAGGGCGCGGGCCAGGCCGCGGGCGCCGCAACGGCCGAGACAGCCAAGGCTCCGCCCGCGAGTCCACCGACGCCTGCACCCGCCCCTCCTGTCTCCGCCGCCATCACCGCAGCCGGGGCCGGGCCCGTGCGCTCCTCGCCGGTGGTGCAAAAGCTCGCCGCCGAGCATAACGTTGACCTGACCAAGGTGAGAGGGACGGGCCAGGACGGGCGGATCAGCAAGAAGGATATCCTCGATTACGTCGCGCAAAGGAAGGTGTCGCCGACCCCGCCCCCTGCCGCTCCCGCGGCGGCTGCGACGCCGACTGCGGCACCCGCATCAGCGCCGATGGCCTTCACCGGCCCATCGCAGGTTGTGCCCATGACGCCCATTCGTCGGCAGATCGCCGAGCACATGGTCGCCAGCCGGCGAACCTCCGCGCACGTCAGCACGGTCTTCGAAGTGGAGATGACGCGCATCGTGGAATTGATGGCGCGGCAGGGCGGGGAGTTCGAGCGCCGCCACGGCTTCAAAATCACCTATACGCCATTCTTCATCCGTGCCTCGATCGCCGCGATCAAGGATTTCCCCATCATCAATTCCTCAGTGGAAGGGGCCAACATCGTTTACAAGCGTGACCTCAACATCGGCATCGCCGTGGCCATGGAAACGGGACTGATCGTGCCGGTCATCAAGAACGCCGGCGAGAAGAATTTCCTGGAAGTCGCGCGCACGGTGAAGGATCTCGCCGAGCGCGCCCGCAGCAAGCATCTGAGTGTGGACGATGTTCAAGGCGGGACATTCACCATCACGAACCCCGGAGTTTTCGGAGGCCTGCTGGGCACTCCGATCATCAACCAGCCTCAGGTCGCGATTCTGGGCGTGGGGGCGATCGAGAAGCGGCCCGTGGTGCGCAACGACGCCATCGCCATCCGCCCCATGGTGTATCTGGTTCTGAGCTTCGACCATCGCATCATCGACGGCGCCGTCGCCGACCAATTCATGGCACGACTCAAGCACGTCCTCGAAAACTGGGATGAGGAGATTTTGTAGCGCTGCCTCTCAGCGCGGCACCTGCCGGGCTAAAGTCAGGCGCTACTGCACAAGGCTGGGCAGGCGGTCGAACAGAGCCTGCGCGTCGTCGAGGCAGGCGTTGGGGTCGAT
>JBEKUI010000170.1:0-10463 GCA_049515175.1 Terriglobia bacterium | reverse complement strand
AGTTGCAACGCCTGAAGACGCAGATAGACAAACTCGTGAAGGCGTTCCCACATCTTGCGCACTTGTCGCACACCCCTTCTGTTGTCTCGCTGTACAAGGGGCTCCCGCCTGAGCAAGCGCTTCTTTACGACCTGACGCGCCGCATCCGTTCATTGAAAGTGGAACTCGTGCGGCGCGATGAGGACGTTGAGACAGCCTCCGGCGAAACTGTGACCCCTAGCCACAAAAAGCGCGGACGCCCCCCAGATCCTACAGTCCAAGCGTTAAAGGGAAAAATCATCGAACTTTACAAGATGAACAGGGGCCTGACGCCGAAGGAATTGGCAGGACTTCCTGCCGTTAAGGATAACCTGGAGGCCTCCTACACGAACCCAGCAAACTTCGTATGCCAGACCTTGGGCCGAGCCAGGAAGGCCGGCCTGGTCTGAAAGCTCTGCCGAAATTCCAAAATCCAGGGACGCCGACTTGGTAGCCACAGCGGACCCTGCCATATCACCTAGTCTTACTTGGTCTCCAACCACCTCTTCCGAAGTCAGATAGCAGGGGCTAGCAGCGCTGCCATAATTCCAAAAAGTGAACCTGCGTTGGCGCTCTCCTTTTTTGCGCCGAGGATAAGTGCTTAGATGCGGTGTACATATCCTCTGCCAAAATTCCCAAAATTTACAATGCCTCGACGCTACGCGATGATGGGACGGACGAAGAGCAGTGCGACATCGAAAAAGGAGTTCTAATGAGCGAAAGAATCGAGAGAAGTTTGCTAACCGTTCCAGAGTTTGCGCGAGCGCTGGGAGTAACTACTGCCTGCATCCGCCGCTGGCTACTGGAAAGGAAAATTGCGAGTGTGAAGCTTGGCAGACTCCGCAAAATTCCCCAATCTGAGGTAGATAGGTTGATCGCCGAGGGTTTCTGCCCGGCAAAACCCCAACCGGGGGTGCGCTGATGAACGGTGAGCGCACTGAATTCGAGCCGGTGCAGTTGCGGGAATTCCGAGCACAGTTACAGGCGAACCCGGCGCTGGCGGTGGAAGCACTTCAAACTTTTCCGCCGGTACCGGAGCCGGAGACGGTTTTGATTCGTTGCGATGCCGCGCACGTTGACAAAGCCATCGCACGCGCTGTGGCCCTGGCGGCCATTAGACGCGAATTCGCAGAAATTGAACTCGTGTGAGGTCAGGATGCAGACTCGGACATTTGAGCGGATCGAAGAATTCATCTCGGCGCCCGTTCCCGGACCGGCGGCGAGGGCGAAAGAAACCGGGCTGGATGATGAGGTGATTTTTCTGGCTCTTGGGAAAATGAGTCCGGCTGAATATAGCCGCGTGCGGAAGAGCGAAGCTAAGCGCCTTGGGATCGGCGTGACTGCGCTTGACCAGGAAGTTAAGGCCCGACGCTCGGTGCATCCCGGAAATGCCGCCCAGAGCGGCCAGGGACGCACGCCGTTTCTCTGCGATCCTGAACCGTGGCCCGGACAGGTGGACGGCGCGGCGTTGATCCAAGAGATTGCCGAGACTTTCCAGCGTCACCTGACCCTACCCGAAGGCGCGGCAACCGTGGTGGCGCTCTGGGTTGTTTTCACCCACGCCCACGATGCTTTCCAGATTTCGCCTTTGTTGGCGATCACGTCGCCAGAAAAAGGATGCGGCAAAACCACGTTACTGATGCTCCTGGGGGCACTGGTGAGAAAACCACTACCCACATCGAATATCACGACATCGGCTCTTTTCCGGGCCGTAGAGCGGTACTCGCCAACGATGCTCGCGGATGAAGCCGACAGCTTTATATATGGGCAAGACGAGTTTCGCGGCATCCTCAATTCGGGTTGGATGCGCTCACAAGCAAGCGTGGTCAGAACGGTTGGCGATGAGTTTGAGCCCAAAATATTCTCCACTTGGGCGCCGAAGGCCATAGCCCTAATTGGCCGTTTGCCGGACACCCTGGCGGATCGTTCGATTGAAGTTCGAATGCGGCGCCAACTTCCCGAGGAAGAGGCTCGGCTTGAAAAGTTGCGTGGTGATCGTCTCGACCAATTTGAGCCGGTACGCCGAAAGGCCTGGCGGTGGGCGCAGGATGTAATGGACGCTTTGCAAAGAGCCGATCCGGGAGAATTGCCGGACGGGTTCAATAACCGCTTGGCAGACAACTGGCGTCCGCTGCTCGCCGTTGCTGACGTGGCTGGCATGGAGTGGCCCGAAAGGGCGCGAGAAGCGGCTCGAATCCTGTCTGGCAAACGAAGCGACGAATCCGATGCCACGACGCTCCTGGCCGACCTCCGGCAGCTTTTCGAGGAACAGGCGACGGACCGGCTTGCTTCAACCTTCATCGTGGAAGCTCTCGAAAAAATGGAAGACAAGCCGTGGCCGGAGTTTTCACACGGCAAGCCTATGACAAAGCGGGGCCTGGCAAGGATACTGGCTCGGTTCGAGGTCAAGCCGAGAACCATCCGAACGGCGGACGGAACAGTTAAGGGGTATCTGCGGGAGGACCTGGAGGATTCATTTATCCGCTTCCGTGCTGGAGATCCCCCCTCCGGAAACGTCACACCGTAACAAGCCAATGTTGATGCGGGTTCCGCTGACTTTTCGAAACGTAACATAGAATCGTGTGTTACGGATTGAAAATCGCGTTTCACTCAATGTTTATGCGCCTTGTTACGGTGTGACGGATAGAAAAGGGGGGTAAGGGCAAAATGGTGGTAAATGACGCCATTGTGGAGCAAGCCTTAGAAGCTATCCGGGTGCGGAATCGGGGCGAGCAAAAGTGTGAACCAGCCACGGCAGACCCACTGGAGCCCGCCCGTGGGGTTTGCTTCCACTGCGGCGGCACGGGGCGCTGTAACTGCATCGCCTGTGACCCGCCGGAAGAGTATGTGCCGTGCAAGGGGTGGCTCCAGTGAACGCGACGGCTCAATACGATCTGCCCACGTTGCTTGAACGCGCTGGCGCGAAACCCCCGCGATATGGACGCGGGAAGTGGGGTTGTCCGAAGCACAGTGGCTCTCCCAGTCTGTCCGTTGACCCGGCAAACGGGTTGTTCAATTGCCATCATGCCGGTTGCGATTTTCACGGCAGTACCGGCACGCTGGCCCGCGAGCTTGGCTTAGCTCGGGAGTTGAGCGGAGCGGAATACCGGGAGCTTCGCCAGAACCGGGAGCGGGCAGACCGGGCGGCGTGGGCGCTGTATGAGCGTGCCAAGGCCCGGCGGTTTGAGTTGTTGGAAGAATTGCGGGGGCTCGGACGGCTCGAAGCGAAGGCGAGCGTGGCGGGAGTGAATCACCTGGCTACATGGGACACCTTGGCATTGGCGCACGGCAGGCGGCCCGCTTTGCTGGCGGAGCTTGCCATTCTTGAGAACTGCGGGGCGGCGGACCTGATTTTATTCCTCTCTGCCGGGTCGGAATTTCGGGCGCAAATGATCGAAGGGGTGCTAATGCGCGGCGGCCCTCTTTGGGAAACCAGCGCTAAATTTGAGCCAGCACGCCTTTATGTTCGGTGATAGAGTCTCTTTTTCTCGTAGGGCTTCGTCAGAACCCTTAGCTTGAGGAGGCTCAAAATGCGCGGTCCGCATGTGGCTCTCGCCTTTGGTGCAGTCGTTCTTTTTGTGTGCGGGATGGCTGTCGGTCAGAGGGCAAGACCGTCCAAGTTCGCCAAGTACCAAGAACCGGCTTCTATTAGTGGGATGGATTGGCTGCTCTTACAGGCCAAGGTTGACCAAATCAAAGAGCTATTCCCCCTCCGGACCGGAATCTCCCCGCCGGAATTCGGCTTCCGGCCAGACGGAAACAAAGTTGTCGCGATCAGTTTAGTAGATGCTAAACGCCTTCAGGCGGAGCCTGCCGGTGAGGCAACGGCGAGTTTGAAAACGTCAGCGATGGGTGCTCAAGCTGCAGTCCTCTACTATGTTCCCGAACTTGCGGATAAGGACTTTGAAATGTATTTCAAGACCTGCTGCGACAAGGCAGGATTTTACACGTACGCCGAGTACAAAAATGGCCAACTGGTTATGCATTAGGATGGCGAGGCTGGGCTGTGCGGCAGGGCCAACCCCGCGCGGCTTGAAGCGGTATTCTCGCCTTTGCATGTCAATTGGGTCAGGCTCCCTTCGCATGTTCCGCCGCGGCTCGTTGCAGGGCTACGGAACACCCACGATCATTAAGTCCCAATCCCACTCCCGAGCACGCGACCCGACAGCTATGCTGTAGAAGCGGTCATCGCAGCTCAGGATGTGTGCGGCCCGCTCCGCAACCTGCTTTGCAAACTCCTGCGGAGTCGTACCGCCACGTGACTGGCCCCGGATGATGATGGGTGTGAGTTGAGGCCGCTTGGGGGTTTGCGGGCCTGCTTCGTCGGTAGGACGGACGCGAGCGGCATCCCGTGCCAGACGCACCTGGGTAGCGCGGGCGGTCGGGTCCCGCCCTTGGAGCCGGTAGAGTCGCTGAACGGCGAGGCCACCCTTTCGGGCACGCATCCTGCGGCCCCACGCTGAGGTAGGCGGATGCAAGGCCAGCCGTTTCGCTTGGCCTACGTAAATGGCAAACAGCCACGAAGGTACGGGCCTGCCGTCGTTTCGGCATCGGTATCGGTCAATAAACCGTCTCAGCCACCGCCGCGCCGCTTCCCGCTCCGATGGCGACAGCTCTCGGAAGTAGAAACCGTCCCTGCCCCGCCGCTGATATCGCCTGAGAGCTTCGATTCGCATCCAATCGAATACTAACACGGGCCGGGTCTGCGGCTGACAGCGAGGGAGCAAAAAAAAGAAGGTAACCCAACCTCACTGACCGGCAGGCTCCAACAAAAAAAATGGCTCAACCCAGGACGCGCGAACGGGGCGGTCTGGTGGGCCACCCATGGACAATGCCCCGCCGTTCTCAGGGGATGCGCCTCGGGTCATCGCGCCAGGATGCCCCGCCGTGGCGCAGAATTGCCCCAAGACGCGCCGCTGAGGGAGAGCGCGAGTAAGATTGCCTTCCGCCTGAGTAAGCGGCCCGGAAATTTGGTGCACATTTTGGTGCACACCTCATTAACTTCCCGTGGTAATCGCTCACTTCGCCTCACAACGGGCCATTGCGAGCACACCCGCATGGATAGCGGCTTATATTCACTTCTCACCACGCCTCACAGATTCACGGGTGACAACTGATAAGGGTGAGGTCGGTAGTTCAACTCTACCCAGGCCCACCACCTTTTTGGACTCACCGCAGGCCGACCTTTTCCCCTCACCGAGTTACGCCGTGGAAAACTCCGCGAAATTATCCCCGCCCGCGTCCAACCGTGGACACGCGGCGACCCGCCGTCAGCAATTCGCCTTCCCCTTCGTGACAGAAAATCGCCGCCACCGCAAGCCCCAAGGCCGCACGGATCATTTCCGGCAGCGGGGAGCGTTTTCTAAGCTACCTGACAGCTGGGAAAAGAGAGTATAAGACTGGGGTTCCGGTAAGGGTGCAGGCAGAAGACGATGAGTGTCCCTCGCTGTTCTCAAGATAGAGTCGCACCAGAAATGCTGGACTTCCAATCGTCGGGCCCTTGAGCGGGGTTCAAGGTTTCCTCACCGGATGCCCGAAGGCTGGTCATTAGAAGCACCCTTGCTGATGCCTCTGAGGAGGGGCGCGAGCCCGCTTGGCGGAAGGCCGATCCGAATTCTGTGTGAATCAAAATAACGGGCCAGGGCCTTTGTGCAGTTCACTAGAAGTGGAAGGGGGAAAGTACGATGAGTTGGCTGACCGAAATGTTTGGGGTAAGCAAGCCGATAATCGCCATGTGCCACATGCGAGCTTTGCCGGGCGACCCTGGGTACGACGTTGAAAAGGGTTTGGACTGGGTGATCGAGTGCGCCCGCCGAGACCTGGGTGCACTGCAAGAGGGCGGGGTGGATGGCGTGATGTTTTCCAACGAGGCAAGCCTGCCGTACTTGACCGAGGTCGAGCCGATTACGACGGTGACGATGGCGCGGGTGATTGGCGAACTGCGCCGCGAAATCAGGGTGCCGTACGGCGCCGATGTCCTCTGGGATCCCATCGCTTCCATTGATCTTGCCATGGCCACTGGGGCTCAATTCGTGCGGGAGATTTTTTCGGGGGTCTACGCGAGCGATTTCGGCCTCTGGAATACCAACTGCGGCAAAGCGGTGCGGCATCAGAAGGCAATTCATGCCGGCCACGTCAAACTCTTGTTCAATATTGTTCCGGAAGCCGCGGTCTACCTGGGACCACGCGATGTGGGCGACATCGCTCGCTCCACGGTCTTCAATCACCGTCCCGACGCGCTATGCGTCTCCGGGCTGACCGCCGGGGTCGCATCATCGATGGACACACTCCGGCAGGTTAAAGAGGCTGTCCCCGACACTCCGGTCCTGGCGAATACCGGCGTTCGACGGGAGAATATCCACCAGCAACTTGCCGTCGCCGACGGCGCCGTGACGGGTACGGCCTTCAAGCGCGACGGCACCATCTGGAACGAGGTGGATGTCCGGCGCGTGCGCGAGTTCCTGAGCATTGTGCGCGAATGCCGGTGAAAGGGGGCGGACCATGTACTCCTCGCGATTTCTCCTCGGTGTCGATATTGGCACGCATTCCTCGAAGGGTGCGCTGGTCAATGAGTCCGGCGCGGTGGTGGCGACCCGGGCGGTGGAGCACGCCCTCGAAATACCCCGTCCCGGCTGGGCCGAGCATGACGCTGAAAGCGCCTGGTGGCACGATTTCCTCGAAATCACCCGCTCCGTGCTTCAAACGAGCGGCATTCCCCCGCAGCAAATCGCCGGAATCGGACTGAGCGCCATTTCGCCTGCCGTGCTGCCCATCGATCGGGAAGGCCGGCCGCTCCGAAAGGCCATCCTGTATGGCATCGATACCCGCGCCACACGCGAGATCGAGGAGCTTCAGCAGATCATCGACAACGATCCAGTGCACAGCCAGTCCGGCGTGAGGCTCTCCTCCCAATCAGCCTTACCGAAAATCCTATGGATCCGCCGCAACGAGCCTGAGGTATGGGCAAAAACACACCTGGTGCTGAACGGCAGCGGCTTCCTGCTCTACCGCCTGACCGGTGAGGTGACCCTGGACTTCTACAACGCGGTCACGTTTGCTCCCTTTGTCGACTATGAACGCTGCGACTATACGGTAGCCATCGAGGAACACGTCGCTGCAAAAGCGAAGCTCCCGCGGCTCACCTGGACTTGCGACATAGCTGGAAGAATCACGTCGGAGGCCGCGCGGCTGACGGGCTTGGCAGAGGGCACGCCCGTCATCACCGGTACAGCCGACGCCGCCGCGGAGGCGATGAGTGCAGGTCTGGCGAACGTCGGCGACATGATGGTGATGTATGGCAGCAGCATCTTCTTCGTTCTGCGTACCGGGCAATTGCTTTCCTCGCCCTCGTTCTGGGGAGCCCATTTTCTGGAGAAGGACACCTACGTGCTCACGGGGGGCATGTCCACCGCGGGCAGCCTGACGAAATGGTTTCGGGATCAGTTCGCCCCCTACGAGATCGAGGCCGAAAAGGCGGGCGGTGAAAACGCTTATGCCGCACTCGCAGAACTGGCAGCGAGTTCACCTCCGGGAGCAAACGGAGTCGTGGTGCTGCCCTACTTTTCCGGTGAGCGAACGCCGATCCTTGACCCTGACGCGAAAGGCGTGATCTTCGGACTGGGCCTTAGCCACACCCGGGCGGATGTGTACCGGGCCGTCCTGGAGTCGATTGGCTTCGGTATCCGACACAATATTGAGCAGATGAAGAAAGAGGGCGCCGATCCCCGGCGCCTCCTGGCCGTCGGGGGTGGGGCTCAGAATCCGCTGTGGATGCAGATCGTCAGCGATATCGTCGGCATCGAACAATACATCCCCGAGCAACAGATAGGCGCCTGCTATGGCGACGCTTTTCTGGCAGGTGTGGGAGTGGGACTGTTCTCGGGACTTGCCGAAGCGGCCCGATGGGTCAAAACCAAACAGGTGGTCCGACCCCGACCGTCCTCCCACGAAGAATACGAAGGCTATTATCACATCTATCGCGAGCTTTACACGGCCACTGCACCTCTCATGGGCAGGCTTGGAGGGTTGGTACGCAGCGCCTGGAAATAGTTGGCGCAGTGGCCGATCGTACAGACTTACGAAATCCGGGATTCATTTGTCACCGCAATACATCCCTGCACCGGAGGGGGAGTCATGACGGAAGGCGCAGTGTCCGGAATCATTCTGATCCTCGTCGCAGGTTTCCTTCAAGGGACTTTCATGCTGCCGATCAAGTACGCCCGGCGATGGGAATGGGAAAACACCTGGTTGGGATTTTCCTTGTCGGCATATCTTGTGTTTCCGTGGTTGGTGGCGCTGCTCACCGTTCCTCATCTGAAGGAAGTTTTTGCCAGTACGAGCGGCGTGACGCTGGTCAGGACATTTCTATGGGGATTGGGATGGGGGCTCGGCGGATTGTTATTTGGTCTGGGCGTAAACTATGTGGGACTGGCTCTCGGCTTCGCGATTGTCATTGGCCTCACGGCTGCACTGGGCACGCTGATTCCCCTGTTGTGGGTCGCCGGCGTGGACTTGGCCTCAAAGCAGGGAACACTCATCATCGCCGGTGTGGTCGCTGCACTCGTCGGCATCGCTGTGTGCTCCTGGGCAGGCAAACTGCGGGAGAGCGCCTCAGCGAAGAACCAAAAAGCAGCGGAGGCCTCTCCGAGTCGTTCCTTCGGACTCGGATTATTTCTCTGCGTGCTATCTGGCATCCTCTGCCCTTGTGGAAATTTTGGCTTTGCCTTCGGATCGGAGATCACCTCCATAGCCGCCCGAACGGGAACCGCGGCACAATATGCGTCCTATCCCCTCTGGGCTCTCCTGGCCTTTCCTCCCTTCATCTGCAACGGAGTGTTCTGCCTCTTTCTGCTCGCGCGGAAACAGACGTTTTCGAGATTCCTTTTGCCCGGAACCGGGCGAAACTTCCTGCTCGCAGCAAGCATGGGAGCGATGTGGCTAGGGGGCATGCTGCTTTACGGGATGGGGGCAATCAAACTCGGCAGCATGGGTTCCTCGATCGGCTGGGCGATCGTGATGTCGTTGATGGTCATCGTTGCGAACCTCTGGGGACTTCTGACCGGCGAATGGCGCGGTGTTGGCCGGAAGCCGCTGCAAACTATGTGCGCCGGACTGGCGATACTGGTTGTCGCGATGTTCATGGTCGGGTCGGGACTCCGGTGATGGGGTTCTTCACGGAATCTACGCACCGAAAAGTGAGGACTTGACGGAAGCTCGCTGGTTAGTAACCTGCCCGGATTTCTGTACCAGCCATACTGAGACTTTCAATCACAGTTGAGCGCGTCGGTGTTTTTGTCCCGACTCCAGAGTGGGTTTCGACCCCTTCTGCCATGGGAAGTTGCCCCCGGGAGGGGGGGGTGTCGAGCTTCGTCGCTGGAGCCGGAAGACGGGGAAACCCACGCCGGCGTACATCATTCTCCTCACGTCACGTGCGGGTCAGGTCGATATGGTTAAAGGGTTGGAGGGGCGTGCGGACGACGATGTGACCAAGCCCTTCAACTCTGCCGAACTCCGCACCTGAGATAAAGGCGGCTGACGCATTCTGGGCCTGCAACTAAGTCGCGCCAAACGAGTGCTGGGCCTGGAGGGCGCCCTGACCAGCGTCAGACAGCCTCCGGGCTAGTTTCCGATCTGTTCCTAAGGCAAGAAGATTCGCGACGATTGGAACTATTGGCAACAGGTCGAGACCTGTATTTCTGAGCCCTCGGACGCGGCGTTCGGCCACGGGTTTTGCCCCGACTGCTTCGACAAGCACGTGAGGCCGGAACTGGCGAAGTAGACGGTCGAGGAGAAGAGTCGCTAATGGCATCTGCGAAGCGAGGCTACTCCCGAGCGACGTTGAGGCGCGGGTTGGTGGTTGCCGGCGCTGTCGCCTGGCTCGTCATCACCTCCGGCGGGGCGGGGGCCCAGACCGCTCCTGCCACCCAGAACCTCCCCCTACTCTCCCACGCGAGCGAAATCCGGCGGCTGACCCCTGACCAGGCGACGCTGGGGTTTCCGGTACGCATCCAGGCGGTCGTGGCGTACTACGACACCTCGCAGGGAGATTTTTTTGTCATTGACTCTACGGGGGGAATCTACGCTGACGATGGAAGCACAGACCTGCACCTGCGCTCCGGTCAGAGGATCGAAATCGAAGGCTTCACGGGTCCCGGGGGATACGCCCCCATAATTATTCAACCTCGGGTCGAAGTTCTGGGCTCCGCGCCACTTCCGCGCGCCATCCGGGTAACCTTCGCCGACCTCATTTCCGGCAAAGAAGACAGTCAATGGGTGGAAATCGAAGGGGTGGTGCAGTCGGCGGTTCCGAACGCCGGGCGGGTAGAGCTGGAGATTTCCACGGGGGCCGGTCGGCTCTCGGCGTTCATTCCCGCTCCCCTGGGCGAGCAGTTTCTCCGGCTTGTTGATGCTCGAGTTCGACTGCGCGGTGTGAGCGCTTCCCTAGT
>JBEKUI010000169.1:0-10491 GCA_049515175.1 Terriglobia bacterium | reverse complement strand
GCCTTCGCCTTGACGCAATATCCGCGGAGAGTTAGGCTTCACGCGCTTTCAGAATTCGCCCAACGAGGCAACGCATCCTGGGAACGATTTATTGAGGACTCTTTCATGAGAATGAAAATCGTAATTCTCTTCGGCGCGGTATTCCTGATCTCGCCGGTTCGCGCGACGCCGGCGGAAGTGGTCTCGGCGGTCGGCGACGAAAAACGTCCGGAGTTTGCGAAGGCAACCTACGAATACAAATATGTCGAGGGTCATGCGATCAAGGCTGATGTCTATAGGCCCCCTGACAATCGAGTCCGACCCGTGATTCTCTGGATACACGGCGGAGCGCTGATTTTCGGGGACCGGACGAAAATCCGCGCTGTGCAGCTCGCCCGCTACCTCAAAGAGGGCTTCGTGGTGGTCTGCATTGATTACCGGCTGGCGCCCGAAACCAAGTTGCCCGGAATCATCGAGGATCTGCAGGATGCTTACCGATGGGTGAGGACGCAAGGGCCGTTGTTGTTTCACTGCGACTCCAAGCGCGTCGCCGTGGTGGGGCATTCCGCCGGAGGCTATCTGACTCTTTCCGCCGGATACCAATGCGAGCCCCCGCCGCGCGCATTGGTGTCATTCTATGGCTACGGCGACATTACGGGCGCTTGGTACAGCCGCCCCGACCCTTTCTATTCCAAGGAACCTGCGGTGTCCGCCGAAAAAGCCAGGCAGTCCGTAGGCAACACCGTTGTCACTGAGGGTGAGGAAGAGCAGCGCTGGTTCTTTTACCTCTATTGCCGCCAGCAGGGACTATGGCCGAAAGAAGTGGGCGGCTGGGACCCGGAAAAGGAGCCGAGTAGGTTCGCTCCTTACTGCCCTGTCCAAAACGTGAGGTCGAATTATCCGCCGACCTTATTGCTCCACGGTGACCACGATACCGACGTACCATTCCAGCAGTCGGAACTAATGGCCCGCGAACTCGAGCGGCATCACATCAAGCATCGCCTCATCCGCATCCAGGGCGGCGCTCACGGCTTCGACGGGAATCCCAATGACCCGCAGGCTGCAGCGGCCTTCGAGCAAGCCATCGCCTTTCTGAAGAAGCGTTTGAAATGATCCGGGCAGGCCGTACCCCGAAGGACTGGACTAATCTCGGCGCATGATGGGCTTTTCTGCACGCGGCGCGGGCATGAACATGTTCTTGCGGGTCAGGCCAAGTTCCCTGGCCATCTGGAGCGAGTAGTCAAGCTTGCCAACGTTCTCGTCATGGGCGTTGGAGCCAAACGAGAATTTCACTCCCGCCTCCTTCGCCATCCGCAGAAACGCCAGGCTGGGAATGTCGTAGCGGGAGTTGATTTCAATCGCCACGCCGTTTTTCACCGCGGCCTCGATCACCCTCCGCATCCGTTCTTTCGTCCATAGCTTGTCGTATTCAGCGGCAATCGCTTCCGGCAGGAAAGTGGGATTGGCAAAGATGTCGATGGGCTCTTCGGAGATCACGCGAACGTTGAAGGCGACGTAGCGCTCCATGAAGTCCTGCTTGTCGGCGATCGTCGCCGCCGGCGTCCACAGTTGAACGAGATGACCGTCCTTCTCCGGAAAGGTCAGCGCGTCGGACAAGACGAAGTCGAGTTGGGCGATGGCGTTCTTGGAAAAACATTTCATCCAGTCGAGGCCCTCGGCCTGCATCCCCTTGTAAACGGCCGCACCGGCCATCTCTTCGAGGTAGCTATTGAGTGCCGCGTCGTTGTTCATCTTCTGCCCGCAGCCGCCGTGTTCGGCAAGGCCCAGCTTGACGCCGCGCGACCTGGCCAGTTCGAGGGCCAACAGCAGCTTGAAATCTCCTTCCACGTGCGCGTGGAAATCGATGAGTGGGAAATCGAATTCTTCCGGCCGCAGCGCGCGCCATGCTCCTTGCAGCGGGAGGGCTCCCAGCGCTCCGGCAAGGACTTTCTGAAGTGCGCTACGGCGTGAAAGGGTCAGACTCATGGCGGTCAAAACCTCCCGGGACACGGTGTGCCACGCGGCGTGTCCCGCGCGTTTTGTTTAGACGGCCGGCTGCTCGTGCGTCAGGCAGTGGAGCGTGCCGAGTCCCCAGACCAGATCGACCGCGTGAATGCCCACGACGGGTCGATCACGGAAAAGCTCGCTCAGCGTGCCAAGTGCGATGCGGTCATTCGGGTCGTTAAACGTGGGAACCAGAACCGCGGCGTTGGCGATGTAGAAGTTGGCGTAGCTGGCGGGAAGCCGCTGCCCGTCGAAGATGAGCGGCGAGGGCATGGGAAGCGGGACAACTTCCATTTTCGAACCATCTTCCAGGCGCATCGACTCAAGCCGTTCGCGGTTTTCCGCCAGCGGCGCATGGTTCGGATCACCGGCACTCGATTCCTGGCAGAGAACGACGGTGCCAGGTTTCACAAAACGGCAAAGGTCATCAACGTGACCGTGCGTGTCGTCGCCGGCAATTCCCCGCCCCAGCCAGAGAATGTTCGAGACGCCCAGCGAAGCGCGCAGGGCCGCTTCGATTTCCTGCCGGGGCAGGCCGGGATTGCGCGTCTGGGTCACGGGATCGAGCAGGCATTCTTCGGTGGTCAGCAGCGTGCCGCGCCCGTTCACGTCGATGCTGCCACCTTCCAGAACAAAGTCTCTTCCCCGGGCCACGGCGCAAAACATCTTCATGCCGAGCGCGCGCGCTGCGCGCTCTGGGACGCGAGCGTCCTTCTGCCAGTCGGGATACTTCGCCCAGGCATTGAAGCGGAATCGCACGACGGCGACTTCGGGCTCGCCGGGCCCCTCGCGTCGCACAAAGATCGGACCGGCATCGCGCGTCCAGCCGCGATTGGCGGGAATTCGGAAAAACTCGACGCGGGAGAGGTCGGCGCCGCACCGAGCCAGCACCCGGCGCACGCTCGCCTCGTGCTGCTTCGAATTCACCAGGATTCTGACGATCTCGCCGGGCGCAATCCGACGCACGATTTCGCCATAGACCCAGGGTATGGGGGCGAATTTTCCCGGCCAGTCGGTGCGGTTCGCAGGCCAGCCAATCCACGTGGCCTCGTGCGGTTCCCATTCGGCAGGATGGCGGAAACCCAACGCGGCAGGGCTCCGCCGTGGCATTGAGCGATCTTGTGATTTTGTGATTTTGCGATTGCTCTTCTGACCCATGACCTGCTTGCCTGGAATGCCTCCGGACCTCGGCCGAACCCACTTATTCAATTCACTAAATCACTTAATCATCGATCTTCTTGTCGAGGTACCGCTGATCGAGCCCGCCGTAGGCGTCAATACGGCGGTCGCGGAGAAACGGCCAATGCTGGCGCGTCTCCTCGATGCGCTGCAGGTCAATCTCCCCCAGGACGATCTCCTCGCGGTCGTCAAAGGCCTCGGCAATGACCACGCCGAAGGGATCGCACAAAAACGATGAGCCCCAGAATTCGATTCCCTTGCCGGGCGTTCCGGAGAGCTTCTCGTGTCCGACGCGATTGACCGCGGCGACGTACACACCGTTGGCGATGGCATGAGCGCGATGGATGGTGCGCCAGGCGTCGCGCTGCACGGCACCGTACTGAGCCTTCTCATCGGGGTGCCAGCCGATCGCCGTGGGGTAGAAGAGAACGCTGGCGCCCTGGAGCGCCGTCAGACGCGCGCCCTCGGGGTACCACTGGTCCCAGCAGATGAGCGTTCCGAGGCGTCCCGCCGCCGTATCGAAGGCACGGAAGCCCAGGTCGCCGGGAGTAAAGTAGAATTTCTCGTAATACGCGGGATCGTCGGGAATATGCATCTTGCGGTAAAGGCCCACGACCTCGCCGGTGGCATCAATCACCGCCGCGCTGTTGTGATAGATCCCCGGCGCGCGCCGCTCGAAAACCGGAGCGATAATCACCACCTCGAGTTTCTTTGCCAGATCACTCAGCGCTTCCGTGGAGGGCCCAGGGACGGCCTCGGCGAGATCAAAGAAGGCATGATCCTCGCGCTGGCAGAAATACTGGGAGCGGAATAACTCCGGCAGACAGATCACCTGCGCGCCGGCTCTCGCTGCCTCCTTCACGCGCCCGACCGCCCGCGCCAGGTTTTCCTGCGGGTCCGGAGTGCAGGCCATCTGGATGAGTCCGACTTTGAACCGCCGTGTTTCCGGCATGGCACCAAAGCCTACACGAATTGCGGCGCGTCGCCAAGTAGCGCGGGCGCGCGCTGGCCCTTGACTTCACGAACCCCTCGCGGCTAGATTCTGACTTGCAGCTTCGCAACGGCTGTGTCGACACAGCTTGGAGTCCGGTGATCGAGACCTTCATCAAACGCAGGGTCCTGGCCGTCCAGGAATTCGCGGAACTACTCACGGCCTCCTTCCGTCATTTGTTTACTCGCCCCCGCTATCTGACCGACACGCTGGTGCAGATGGACGTCATCGGCTTCGGCTCCCTACCCATCGTCTTGCTCACCGGCTTCTTCACCGGCGGAGTGCTGGCCCTTCAAACCTATCGCACGCTGGGCCGCTTTGGTGAGACAGGCCTGCTCGGCCAGGTCGTGGGCCTATCGATGGTCCGAGAGCTCGGGCCCGTGCTCACGGCCTTGATGGTGGCCGGGCGGAACAGTTCCGGCATCGCCTCGGAAATCGGCTCCATGCTGGTGAGTGAGCAGATCGACGCCATGCGCGCCCTGGGCACTGACCCTCTCCGCAAGCTGGTGTCGCCGCGCCTCTACGCCACCGTCATTACGCTGCCGTTGCTCACCATCCTTTCGGATTTTTGCGGTTTGATGGGCGGCGCCTGGGTGAGCATGTCCACGGCTCACCTGAGCTGGTCCGAGTACTCGCAATCAGCCTATGAGGCACTGGATTTCTCGGATTGCGTTCAGGGCCTGGTCAAGCCGTTCTTCTTTGCGGCCATCGTGGCGCTGGTCGGCTGTTATTCCGGATTGCATACGACCGGCGGGACGGAAGGCGTCGGACGGGCCACTACCCGCGCCGTGGTGGTCGCCTGTGTCCTCATCCTCGTCGTCGACTTCTTCATCACCAAGCTCCTCATCGCGGTTGGTTTTTTCTAGTGGGGCGCCTCGACAGTCCACGATCGACGTTGGCCGCGAAGTGCCGTCATGCGGGCGGCCCATGCAGGATTTTCAGCAAAGGGCACTCCTCGCTCACGATAGAATACTCATCCGCCCCCAACTCGTCAGCGCTAAGGAGGGAAAACAGTCTCTGAAGTCATGACACCTCTGATCCCCAACCCGGCCGCATCGAGCTCACCAGCCGCCGTCAACGTTCGCCACGTTTCCCTGGCGTTTGAAGACAAAGCCGTGCTCGACGACGTTTCGTTTGAACTTCGCGCCGGCGAGACGCTCATCCTGCTGGGGGTCACCGGCTCGGGCAAATCGGTGCTCTTGAAGCTCATTCTCGGATTGCTCAAGCCGGACTCCGGCCAGGTGCTCATCGAAGGAAAAGACCTCGGGCCCCTCGAGGAAAGTGAGCTGTTCCCCTTCCGGCGGCGCATGGGGATCGTGTTTCAAGAAGGAGCGCTCTTCGACTCCCTCTCCGTTTTCGAGAATGTTGCCTACCGCCTGCGCGAAGATGGCGAAAAGAACGAGGAGCACATCGAGCAGCGCGTCCGGGAGGTACTGCGCTTCGTCGAGCTCGAGCAGACGCTGGAGAAGATGCCCGCCGAACTGTCAGGCGGAATGCGCCGTCGCGTGTCCATTGCGAGGGCCATCGTCAGCGAGCCTTCCATCATGCTCTACGACTCGCCCACCGCCGGGCTCGATCCCGTGACCGCCCACACCATCAATATTCTCATCGCCAAGCTGCGCGATATCCAGCGGGTGAGCACGCTCGTGGTCACTCACCGGCTCGCGGACGCCTACGCTCTGGCAAGATTTGCGTACTCCCCCGAAAGGCAGGACTTGGTTCCCGCCACTTCGGACGGCGGCGCGGGCGGGCGCTCGCCCTCGCGCTTTCTGGTCCTGCGCGAGGGCGCAGTTTACTTCTGGGGTCCCGCCGAAGAGTTGGCGGGCACGCGCGATCCTTACTTGCGCGGGTTTCTCAGCTGATTCGCCACGCTCGGCGCGATGGACTACAATAACTGCGAAGCTTTCCCGGAGGAGGTCAGCAATGCCTCAGCGCAAACAAGTCAGTTGGGCGCAACTGCGAGTCGGCCTGCTGGTGCTGGTCAGCCTGGCAGTTTTGGGGGTCGGGGTCTTCTTCATTAGCGGTCAGGTGGGGTTCTTCACCCGCCGGTACACCCTGAAGACTTACTTCTCCGGCGCGTCCGGGCTGCGCGGCGGCTCGCAGGTGCGCGTCTCCGGGGTACCGGTGGGCGTGGTCGAAAGCATTGGCATCTCGAGCTTCACGGAGCCGGAGCGCGCCGTGGAAGTCACGATGCGAATTCCTGTCAATTACCAGAAGGAAATCCGTCAGGATTCCGTCGCCCACCTGGCCACCGCCGGGTTGCTGGGCGAGGCTTTTGTGGATATCACTCGCGGTGGGGCCGCGGAAGTCGTAACACCCAATGGCGGCACGGTAAAGAGCGCTGAGGAAGCCGATATCAAGCGCATCGTGCAGAATACGAATGATGTCATTTCCAATCTCCGCGTGCTCAGCGACAAGCTCAACGACGTCACCGGCCAGATTCAGGCCGGCAAAGGAACCCTGGGCAAAGTCATTTACGACCAGGCGATGTACAACCGCATGAACCAGATCACCGAGCAGTTCCGCCAGCTCCTCGACCGCGTCAGTCGCGGAGAAGGCACCATCGGAAAGCTCATGGCGGATGAAACTTTATACAACCGCACCGTCGCGAGCATCGACCGGCTGAACAAGGTGCTGGACGATGTGCAGTCGGGCAAAGGCACGCTGGCCAAATTCATCAACGACCCCTCGGTATTCAATCAGGCGGAGCAAGTCCTGGCGCGCGCCAACACTCTGGTGGACAATGTCAACAAAGGCCAGGGAACGCTCGGCAAGCTGGCCATCGACCAGCAACTCTACAATCGCATGAACGACACCTTCGACCGCCTCAACATCATCGCCACCCGCATCGAGCAGGGTCAGGGAACGCTGGGGAAGCTCTCCACCGACCCCACGCTCTACAACAACCTGAGCGCTAGCTCGCAATCCATGCGCGAGTTTCTGACCGAGTTCCGACAGAATCCCAAGAAGTATCTGACCATTAAAGTCCGGATCTTCTGACCGCCCTCGAGCCAGGGCAATTCCCGCCGCCTGGCGCCGGATTCCGGGCGAGGATGCGCCGCGCGCCGGCCGCCTTCAAGCCGTATGAATCAATTGAATGAGTCCCTGATATAAAATTATCTACATTGTGTATCGTATGACTAACGAACCCTCGGCGGAAAGCCTCTGTCTTGCCAGAGTTTCCTGACTGCTGCTAAGATGACTGACGAGCTGGAGTGGCGGAACTGGCAGACGCACGAGACTCAAAATCTCGCGCTGCGTAAGCAGCGTGGGGGTTCAACTCCCCCCTCCAGCACCAACATTTCATTAGACTTGGACCAGTTCTTCTTTCCGCTCCAAGGATCGTCAAGAGGCTTGGTGCTAGTAGCAGTGCTGGTTGGGCCTACCGTAAGCCGCTCGATTGCCTCCCGCTGATGTGAAGGTGCCAAGTGCGAATACCGAACAGTCACTGCAAAGTGAGCGGCCCCGGCACCGGACTGCGGCGCGGGCAAGGAACGAGGTGGCGAATAGCGTGGGCCGAATTGCCAACTCCGCGGTTTGCATACGAATGAGCCACAGGCCGCCAAAGCGCGGCGGGCGGAAATGTTCTTGACTTTGTTAGGCAAGTGTGCTAGTCTAGTTTGTTGGGAGATGGCGGAAGCGGGCGGTCGGCGGTGGGTGTGTGACGGAACCCAGGGATCGCAATTTAACCTACGAAGTCGGCCGCAGATTGAACGCGCGGGTGAAAAACACCGGTCACTTCGTGCGCGGGGCCGGCCATGCAGCGTGGCCAAAGGCATGGGTCACGCGCTGTGTCGGGGCGAGCCGGGACCTGCCGGACAGCCTCGCGCCAGCCTCCAGCGCTCCTTATATATATACGAAAACAAAGCTGCGATGTCATTTGGAATGAGCGAATTACAATTTTCTGGACAAAACCAAGCTGCTATGTTATTGAAAACAAAGGCACAATGTAAAAGTTACACAAAGCTGCGATGTTATCTTTTATCAATAAGTTAGATTCTCAGGCGAAACAACGAAGCTAAATTTCGACCCCTTTTCAGGGCTGCATCGAACCAGTCGAACTCCCAGACGCGGAGCTCCGAGCTTGCCGGATGGCAGGCATCTCCACTCACCGATTGCTGACCACTACGGACTGGCCATGAGCGTAGCAGCTACCAGCGCCCTCGATGCGTCCAGGGATGCGCTAGCCCCCGAGGCATTCAACGTTCTGGGTGTGCGCGTGGACGCGGTGCAGATTCCGGACGTGATGGCAAGGATGGAACGCTGGATTGGAGAGCGGCGGGGAAGTCGCTTCATCGCAGTGACGGGGATGCATGGCGTGACAGAAGCGCAGCACCATCCGCAGTTGAAGCAAATCCTGAACAGCGCCGACCTCGTCGTGCCGGACGGGATGCCGCTGGTCTGGCTGGGACGGCTGCGCGGGTTTCCGTTGCGGCGGCGCGTCTACGGGCCGGAGTTGATGCTGGAGTTCTGCCGCGCGACTGCCGCCAAGGGCTACCGGCATTTTTTCTACGGCGGCGCGCCGGGAGTGGCAGAAGAGTTGGCGAAGCGTGTGCGTCGCGAGTTTCCCGGCCTGATCGTGGCTGGAACATTCTCGCCGCCTTTTCGCGAATTGACCGGAGAGGAAAGCGAGGACGTCGCGGGGATGATTCGCGCCGCGACGCCGGACGTGATTTGGGTGGGGTTGAGCACACCGCGCCAGGAACGCTGGATGGCGGAGTTCCGCGCCCGCCTGACCGGGCCGGTGATGGTGGGAGTGGGCGCGGCATTCGATCTCAACACCGGGCGCGTCCGGCAGGCTCCCGGCTGGATGCGCGAGCACGGCCTGGAATGGCTCTGGCGTCTGCTGATGGAGCCGCGCCGCCTGTGGCGACGCTACCTGGTTTTGGGTCCGGAGTTTGTTTGGAGGGTGGGACTGGAATTTCTCGGCCTCGGTTAACCCGAGCGCCGGGCTGTTTCCGGCGGGGCATCCGGCAGCGGAGAGTCGCTTCCGACAATCCGCCAGATAGGAATTCTCAACGATTCAACGTAGGAGGCACCATGCGAAGACCACTGGAACAACTCATCATATCGACGATGCTGGCCATCCAGCTTGCTGCGGGGGGCGGAATCGCCCTTCCGGGGGGGGCGCCGGTGATCGGCCAAGTCATCGCCGCCTCGAAGACATCTGTGGGTGATGTCCCCTTGCCGGGCGAGGGCACTTTGCTCGACAGCGATTGGGTGCGGACGGGGAAGGGCGGGCGAGCGCTCGTAGACTTCCCCGAAAACATCCGGGCCGCAATCGCCGAGGAAACCCAGGTGCGATTCCGCAGCGCCGGCGGACGCTTGGTGGCCGACCTCAGTTCCGGCGCGGTGATCGCGCAAAAGCAGGCTCAAGCGGCGTTGCGGGTCGAAACAACGAAGTATGCGGTCGAGCCGAAGGCAAGCGGCAGGGCCGTCTATCTGGTGGCGATGCTGCCGGATCACTCCACGACTGTGGCGGCGACTCTCGGGAATGTCGTGATCACCGAAAGAGCCTCGGGCTTGCGCTATGAACTTCGTGAGGGATCGTACGCCTCCATCGCCGCTTCCGCGGTGGGAGTGCCGGCCGCGCCCGGCCAGGAAAAGGAAGAGAGCAAGCCAGCACCCGAGGAGCCTGCGCCGCCAGCGAAGGGGCCTCCACCGAAACCTCCCTGGCATATCGGGACGATGTCGCCGGGAGCTTCAGTTGCCGTAGTGGCCGGAGTGGTGGGCGGTGCAGTGGCGGGTGCGGCCGCAGCACTCGCGGGCGGGGGAGGGTCGGTCAGCCCCACCCGGTAGCACCTTGCCCGGCGACGCGCTGCATCTGATCCAATTTCGCCGCGGAAGCGTGGAGAACACAGGCGGAATTCCTGGATGGCATTGATGGGGCGACGGTTTGAGCGGAGCTAGTTGGCTGCGGCCCCTGGGGTGGCGGATTGCTTCGTCACCTCCAGCAGCCGTTCGTAGGCGGAAAGAGAATCCATGTTCTGAGGGTCGAGCTCCCAGGAGGTCCGGAAATGCGCCAGGGCGTCCCGGAGCTTGCCGCTTCCTTCCAGCACTTTGGCCAGGCTGAAATGCGCAGCGGCGTAGTCCGGCCGCAGTCGAATCGCATCGGCGTATTCAATCTGTGCGGCGCTTCGGTCGTCTTGCAGTTGGAGCAGCGTCCCCAAGTTGTAGTGCGCACGTGCGGAATCGGGTTTCAGTTGGATGGCCTGCCGGTATTGTTCCGCGGCCTTGCCGAGGTTCCGCTGGGCCGAGTAAGCAACCGCGAGGTTATTGTGGATCTCGGCGTCGTTGGAATCGAGCGTTATCGCCTGCCCATACTTTTCGATCGCTTC
>JBEKUI010000168.1:0-10508 GCA_049515175.1 Terriglobia bacterium | reverse complement strand
TCTGCCCGACCTTCGCGCGCAGAGCATTCAGCATGCGAGCGATCTCCGAAATCTCTTGCAGAATGGCCTCCGCTTCCTTCGGAGCCAGAAACTTCAGGTCCCGGCTGACGATCACGAGATACTCCGCCTCAGCCAGGGACCCCTCGGCAATGTTCAAGAAACGGGCGTATTCCTGCCGGCTCTGGCGCTTCGCTCCTTCCGCGATATTCGTCGGAACTGATACGCCAGCCCGCCGGAGTTGCGAAATCAGACCGAACCGCTCGTCGGAAGGGAAGCTAGCAGTGAGCTTGTACAGATTCAAGACCATCGCATGGCTTCGCTGCCATACCTTCAAGTTGCTGAAATGCTGCATGGTTTTGCCTTCCTGTCGACTGTCAACTGTTAACTGTTGACTGGTATCGAGAATCCACACCCGCAAGTTGGGCACAGCAAATGAAACAGCGTCATCGCCATGGGGCGCGGATAAGAGCGCCCGTCGCGCAGGAAGCCGTAGTCGCCGGTCGAATACGCAAAGCTGCCGTCGGCGCGCTGGCGCTCCAGCAGGCGAGCGTAACAGCGGTCGCTGAGTTCGCGCCCGGCGACCAGGCCGAGACGCGCCGCCTCGTCGAGCGCCGCACCCAACACGGCCGTGTAATAGTCCACCTCGGGCGCGCGATGCGAGCAATCCGCCGCGCTGGCGCCGCTCGGCGTGACGCCCCGGGCCAGAAACTTCGCGAGCGGAGCGAGGATCGCTCCGGCCTCCGGCTTGAGCCGCGCCGCCCAGGCGAGCTTCAGAAACTGGAAGGCGTTGTACTGAAAACAGAGATAGTGCTCGCGCCCGCTCTCGTATTGGCCCGCGACGATGTAGGGCAACTCCCCGGAAGCAAGCTGCGTGGCGGCGACGAATTCCACGAGTCCCGGAACGTGTTCGAGAAACCGTTCCTCGCCCGTCGCCTTCCAAAGCCGCAGGAAGAGCCACGCCGCCTCCACCGAGTTGTTCGGCACTTTGCCACGCGGCCGCTGGAAATAATTGATGGCCTTGCCGGGCGCGTGGTCTTGAAAGCCGATGCGATTCACCAGGTAATCGTACCAGCGGAGCGCGCCGGCGAGATAATCCGCGCGCTGCTCGCGCGTGTGGGTGGCGAGCAGGCCGATCGCGCCCCAATCGCCTTCCACCGTGGCAATCAAGTGGCGGCGCTCGGGAAGCGGATAGAACCAAAATCCCTCGGGTTGCTGAAGCCGCAGCGTCGCTTTGGTCGATTCGATCGCCAGGTCGCGATAGTGCGCTTCGCCCGTCGCCTCATGGAGCATCCAGTTGGCGAGGACCCAGTAGCCTTGCGTCTGCATGAAAACGAAATCGTCGCGCCAGGGAATGAAATCGAGCCCACTCTTCAGAAAGCGCCACGCGCGCAGGTTGAAGCGCACTCCCGCGTCCGGGCCCGCGAGCACGCCCCGTTGGTAGTGTCGTCGCAGAAGCCAGCCGTGCAGGCGTTCCGCCGCGTTGAACATTTCTCCGCGATTCGGCATCGAGTGAGGTGAGTGTAATCGAAAGCGAAGAGGTTGGGGAGGCCTTTCGCGAACGGAGTGTTGCAGGCACAGGGCGGAGGCAAATACCGGGGCGACGCCGCCCCCAATGTGATGCTATAATGTATCACATGAAAAAGGCTTCGGTACGAGACCTCCGGTATCGCTTCTCCCAAGTCGAGGATCTGCTGCGCGAGGGAGAGGAGATTGAAATCACCAAGCGACGGCGGGTCATTGCCCGGCTCCGCCCCATCCGGACGGCGCGTCCGCCCCGGCGGCCGGATTTTCTGGCGCGTCTCAAGAAGATCTACGGTGAGAAGACACTGAAGGTCAGCGGGGCCGAGCTGCTCGCCGAGGAGCGCGAACGCCGTTGAGCGCCTACGCGGACACGAGTTTCCTGGTTTCCCTCTATGTGCCGGACGCCAACTCGGTGCCAGCGGCGCGGCACATGTCGCGGGCGCGCCTTCCCCTCTGGCTGACCCCGCTCGCGGAGCTCGAACTTACCAATGCGATGGAACTGAGACTGCTCCGCCGCGAACTCAGCCCGGCAGAGGTCGAAGCCGCACTCGCTGCCCTGGCCGATGACGTTGCGAATGGCGTGCTCACTCCCACGCCCCTGCCCTCCACCGTATTTGAGAAGGCCCGGGAGATTTCGCGGCAGCACACCGCACGCCTGGGCGCTCGCACCCTCGACATCCTGCACGTCGCCTCCGCACTGGCGCTTGGCGCGCGCACGTTCTACACCTTCGACAAATCCCAGCGCAAGCTGGCTCTGGCAGCCGGACTGACGACCGTGTAACAGAAATCAGATGCTGAGGGGCGGCGCGCGGCGCCGCCCCTGAGTGAGGACCAATTACTTTCCCGTCGCGGGTTTGCCACGGGAAGTGCGAAGTTCTTCCGCCTCCTGGCGGATTTCGTAGAGGTCGCGTTTCATCTCCGCCCAGCCGTACCAGTGCTGGTAATCGGGGTTCATGTGGAATGCGCCCTGGAAGCTGCGCTGGCGATGTTCGAGGAACATCGTGTAAAGCTTCTGCTCAACGGGGTACTTGACCTCGTAGAAGCGCAGCAAGTCGGGGTGGGGCGGGCGATCCTTGGGCCGCTCGATGACGCCGTCGCGGTAGAGCCCTTCGACGACGTCGATCGCCTCCGCCATCAGCTTGTCGGATTCTTTGATGATGGAGTCGGCGGCTGCCAGGTTCTGAAGCGCGAAGCCGCGCGCGTGGCAATTGGCGCAAACGTTGACCATGCGGTCGCGCTCCGCCTGCCATTCTTCCGCGGAGAGTCGCGCCACTTTGCCAACCTTCACCACGTCGAGGCGCGCCGTGGGCTGGCCTTCCGGTGTGAGTATGCCAAGGCCAATGAGGATCTTCTGCCGGTACTTCAGCCATTCCTCATCTTTTTCGGGCAGGCGCAGCGCCAGGAACCCCCACGCCGTGCGCACGGCGTGATCGCCCTGGGGCATGTGGCAGGTCGAGCAGACGGGCGCGCGCGGCCTGCTAAGCGAAGCCTTGTTAGGGTCCTTGAACCAATCGCCGAGCGCCATGTTCCAGTCCCACTTGGAGCCCTGGGTCATGTAGATCGAGCCGTGCTTGGAGGTGGAATACATCTCCCACTGCGGATGGTCGAAGCCCATGTGGCAGGTCATGCAGGCCTCGGGCCGTCGCGCTTCCGCCGCCGCAAACAGGTGGCGCGTGTGGCAGGAATCGCATTTGCCCTCGTCGCGGCCGATGCGGTGACAGCCGCCGCAACCCTTCTCGCCGTCGATGATGGCGGTGGGCTGCGCGGCGGTGGTGGGCATGGCAGTCATGGCGATCCAAGCGACGGCATGCTTGCCCGAGGAAAACTGCTCGAACTGCTGAGTGTGGCAGAGCGCGCAGTTGCGCGGCGAAACGGAGCGGCGCACCTGCTTGTCTTCGCACGCGCTGGGCGAGTTGGTGATGGCCGCCACCGCGTCCTTGGAAGGAATGTGGCAGGTGGCGCAGGCAACGCCCGCTTCGAAGTGCTTACTCAATTGCCAGTCGCGAATCGCGCTGCCCGTGATGCCTTTCGCAACGTGACACTTCAGGCAGGCGCGACTGTCTTCCGGAACTTTGTCCCAGGCGATCTCATCCCCCACGACCGGGCCGCGCCCGACGCGGGGAAGCGGCGATCCCTGAATGGAAGCCGGAACAGCGATGAAGGTCACAACCATTAATGAGATCAGAGGAAGAAACCTGGATGGACTCTGCATGTGGCGTCCTCCGAGGAAGGATGTAAGATTCAACAAATCTTGATGACGGTGGCCTATTTTAGACCTTCCCGAGCCGGCCCGCCAGTCGAGAATCCTCAGCGCCGCAGAACCGTGCGATAGACGCCCACGATTTCTTTGGCGACCTTTTCCATGGCGAGATCGGCGACCCATTCCCTGCCCCGGCTGCGTCGTCCGCGGCGGCAGACCTCCACGATCTTCTCCGCAATGGAATCGACGTCACGGTGAACCAGGCAACAACCCTCGCTGGCGCCGATGAGATCGACAGCGTCGCCGACCGCCACGGTAATGACCGGCAGGTTGACCGCCATGGCTTCCTTGAGGGCGTTGGGCGAACCTTCCGTCATCGAGGCCAGCACGAAAACGTCGGCGGCGTTCATGTAGAGTGGCATCCGTTCCGCCGGCACGCCGCGGACGTGCAGGATTTCCAGCTCCGGAATCTCCACCGCGGCAAGTTCGACCGCCGCCTTGATCAGGTCGTAGCGTTTACGCGCCTCGGCAAGATTGTAGGGGAAGATGACGAACTTCTTCTGGAGATTGAGCCCCAGCTTGCGCCGCGCGACTTCGGGGTCCATGGGCCGGAAAAGCGCCAAGTCAACGCCGTTCGGGATCACTCGCGCCGACCCCAGACGCAACTTCCCTTTCATTTCCGGGCTCTTGACGATGACGCCCGCGACCAGCCGCGCCAGAATGTAGCTGGTCACTTGCAGGAAGCGTCCGTAGAGCGTCACGCCGCCCTCGCGCGTGAAACGGCCGAGAACGTCGTCGCCCATGAACGAAACGACTACGGGGACACGCCCCTGCAGGCGTGCCACCCATCCGGACAGGCCAAAGTGGGCGTGAATGAGGTCGTAGCGCCGGGACTTCAACCGGCGGCGCATTTCGCCGAGGCCGCGGAAGTAGTTCCACTTCGACTGCCGTCCGTCGATAAACACCACGTCGAAATCGACGCCCAGCGGGCGCAACGATTCCATCTGGGCCTTTACGAAACTGCCGTAGCCCGGGTCAGCCTCGTTGGGCCAGAGGTTGGTGACTACCAGAACGCGGTAAGAAGCCATCATGGTTTATCATTGGGGTTTCGTCCCCGCAGCAAAAAATGCCGGAGAAAGAAGCCGCGAATGCGGTCGCCAGGGCGAGAGACGGAAGAAGAACGAGATGAGGGCGTTTCCCAGTCGTACCGACCAGTAGACCGCTCTTTGGACCCACCGCGGCCACAGACTGACCACGCTCCAGTCCGGATCCGAGCCCACGCGGAGGAGAAAAGAGCCGAGATACCCGAAACGGACGGACGTGAGTCCTGAGGACCTGAGCCACTCCGCTAACCCTTCCGGTCCGAAAACTCGGTGCCGCTCCCAAAGCATTGGAGCGAGGCGGCGGCAAACCTTCCCCTGCAGCCCCAGGAGGTTCGGCACAATGAGCACCAACCTTCCCCCAGGTTTCAACCGGTGTATGTGCTCACGGACCACCGCCGCCTGATCATCAAAGTGTTCAATGAGCCCTGAAGAAAAAACCAGGTCGAAATAGTTTGCGGGAAGCGAGGACCGGAACATGTCTTCACAAATAATGGTGCCGGCGAGGCCCTGGGAAATGAAATTGGCCCTCAGGGCTTGGCAGCCCTCGGGCGAATAATCGGTCGCAAAGGCCCTGTATCCGAACCGTTTCGCGATGTAAGGGAGCACCCGCGAGCCGCCCCCGCCGATCTCCAGCACCCGTGCAACCCCCTCTCCCGCCGACTCACGCAACAGGCGAACCGTCTCATAGTCAAAGTCCCGATAAAGCCAAAATCGCCGGGACGTCCCGCTTTCGCGCCAGGTCCTATCCCAAAAGTGAACGTCTGTGAGCCGTTTCGTATCCTGACCCCCCTCTCTGGAATAAACGAGAGAATACCAGAACCGCTGCGCTTCGGTTGAGTGGGACGTGGGCCATCATACGCTCTAACTCGAGGCGGCGGATCGTGTGCAGCCAGCGCTCCCAGGATTCGCCTTCAAGCGGTTTTATCTCCTGCATGCGAGGAAAAGCCTTATGAGGGATGCTGCCTGGGTGAAGTCACGTTACCCTTTTCAAGTAACCGCGCGGGTTGAAGGTCAGGACGAATTTCTCCCGCTCCGCATCGATCTGGAATCGAGCATCCTCCTGCACGAACTGCTCCACGGCCCCCAGCGGCCCATTGACGCTCCCCAGGCCGTCGCCCGCCTTGAAGAGGTCCATGATGGTGTCTTCGACGATGAAGTATCCGCCCGGCGCGACAAAGCGCGCGTAGGCGCGCAGATCGGCAAGAACGTGTTCGCGGCTGTGGTCGCCGTCGTGGATCACCAATCCCCGCCGGCCGCGCGCCAAGGCTTCCACACGCGTCAGAGTTTCCTGCGCGGCACTATCGCCCGTGACTGTCGTGATGCGCGGGTGGCGGGCCTGGAACAGCGAGTGGTCGATGTCCACGGCGATGACGTCGCCCTGCCCGAGCAGATCCAATAAGTGTGCCAGATATAGCGTGCTGCCGCCGTGCGCGTTCCCGATTTCGATTACAATCTCCGGGCGAACCTCGTGGAGAATCTCCTGGTAAACCCAGGTGTCCAGAACGCATTTCCACGCTGGCAGGCCCATCCATGTCACCTTGTCGGAATAGATCCGCGTGTGGTAGCGGATGAGCCATTGCCGCAGGCCGCGGCCCCAGCGGCGGCGATAGTCCTGGCGCATGGGCTTCATCCAGGTGGAGAGCTTCTGAAAGAACAGTCGGGGATTTTCCGCCAGCAGCTTGCGGTTGCGCGCCAGCCACGACTCACGTTTTGGGGATGTAGGCATTACTCACGCCGTCCGAGGGATTGCACCTGTGCTGCTCACCTTCAGCAGGGCCATTGTAGCACCGGGCAAACTCGCTGCGCACTGCTGGCGGGCCACTGAACTGCCTTGTCCGTCAGGCTTCGGTGCCTTACTCTTCGCTGCGGACCCATTGGGCCGCGGTCCGTGCGAGCGGTACGGCGCCCAGCACCACCAGCGCCCCGGCAAAGACCAGCAGACCCGTGCCGCACAGCACCGTGAGATAGAGAAAGTTATCGAAGCCGGTGGTGGGGGCTTTCAGCCAGAGGCGCAAGGCCCAGACCGAACCCACGACCAGAGCTGTCCCTAACAGGTTCTTGAGCGCGAATATCCTGAACGTCCGGTCGAGCGACTCCTTCAGTCCCGCGAGGTCCAAGTGAAATGCCCCCCAACAGGTGAGCGCCATCGAGGTCAGAAGTCCCAGCGGAATCCCGATGGCGCCCCAGTGCAGCAGGCCTACGTACACGAGATCGAACACCACGTTCAGGCCATAGAGGGCGAGCGCGAGCCTCAGGAAGGTGGGCCCTTCATTGCGGGCGAAGAGGTAAAAGGTCAGAACCCGCACGAAGGAGAAGAGGAACAGGCTGAGGCTGTAATAGAAGAAGACGCGCGCCATCAGGTCCGTGGCTTCCGCCGTGAAATGGCCACGCTCGAAGACCAGGCGGATGATGTTCTGATTCAGGAGAAGACAGAAGACCCCGGCAGGGGCGACCAGCGCCAGGCAGATTTCCAACGTGTCGCGAAACGTTCGCCGCTCTTCCTCGCGGGCCTGATGGGCCACGGCTCGCGACAGCGCGGGCAGCGCCACCGTCCCTACGCTGCCCACCAGCAGTTCGGCAAGCGTTGACATGATTTTGAATCCCCAGTTGAGCGCCGTGAGCGAGCCGGGGGGAAGGAAAGAGGCGATGATCCTTTCCACCACCGTCACTCCCTGCCAGGCCAGCGCTCCGCCCATCTGGGCCCTGCCCGCTCCGTGCAGGTTGCGGAATGCCTCCCCGCCGCCCGCCAGGGTCAGGGAGAAGCGCACCGGGAAAGCGGCCACCAGCTGGATTCCCAGCGCGCTCAGCTGAACGAGGTAGCCGGCCAGGTAGCCGAGGACGATGCTGTACTCGCCGTAGCGCTTGAACAGAAACAGAATGCAGAGGACGACGATGGAATTGCGGAAGAATCCCACCGCCGAGGACACCGCGAAGCGGCGCTGGCTGAGCAGGAACGAGCGAATCACCTCGGCCATGCCTGCCGGAACGATTACCAGAAACAGCCAGCGCGCGAGCTGGGCGGCGTATAGGGTCTGGGTGGCGGCGAGGCCAGGAGCGATGGCGCGAACCAGCACCGGCGCGCCCACCACTCCCACCAGGGCCACGCTTCCCAACCCCAGCAAGACCAGCGTCATGGCGTAACTGAACCCGCGCCAGAGTTCCGCCGGAGCGTGGCCCGCTTGCAGGGCCGCAAAGAACGGGACCAGCGAGAATTGCCCCGTGGCGTAAAGCAGATTCATGATGATGTAAGGCACTGTGAAGGCCACGTAGAAGGTGTCCGAGCTCCGTGAGAGGCCCAGATTCGCGGCGATGCTGGTGTCCACGAGAATCCCCGTCAGCCCGCCCAGCAGCGAGAAGAATCCCACCACCATCGAGTTGCGGATCATCTGGTTCTTGGACGCCATGCTGAGAAGTTGGCAGTCAACAGTCGACAGTCAACAGTATTATTTCTTTCGACCTTCAACCGGAGAACGGAGACTCCGCGACACCGGAAGCCTCGATCCGTTCCGCGGCGAAGGGGACCGCCATCAGGAACAGAAAAATCATGAGCACCGGCGACGTGCCGAAATTGAACTCGAAGAACCCTTCCACGACAAACGCAAGCCAAGCAGCCAGGGCGGCGTCAGCGACCCAGCGGAGCTGCGTCAGCCGGCGGCGGCGCCGGGCGATGCTCCAGGCGAGAGCGGCCATCATCCAGGCCCACGCGGCGAGCACCGGCAGTCCGCGTTCCGCGCCGAGCTGGAAGAAATTGCTGTGCAAGTGCGCGTGGTAGCCCGGCTCCGGTGCCTTGCCCGGCGGCAAGTATAGAACATATTGCTGCTCGATGTTGTTGGGTCCAACGCCGAGCCAGGGGTGCTGCCGGATCATGGCGGTGGCGACGCCCCACATTTCAAAGCGGATGGAGAGAGATGGGTCGTTGCGGGGGTGGGCCAACACCGCGACGCGCTGGCGAACCATGGAAGGAGCGAAAAGGTAACCCACAACCAGAACCACCGGCACGGCCCAAAGTAGCCGGGGCTTCCAGCGCGCGACCAGATAGAGCGTCGCGGCTCCGCAGCCCAGCCACACCCCGCGCGTGAATCCCAGCACAATGGAAAGAGTCACGACCCCCAGCACCAGCCACCCGAGAATCCGGGATTGGCTCTGGCTGCCTTTTTCCTCTTGGACTCCGCCCGGGCCGGGAGCCGCAGCATTCAGAAGCAGGAATGCGAGCAGGCTGGCGAAGACCAGCATCTGCTGCCCGCTGAAATTCATCCAGTGCCCCATGAAGCCGGTAATGCGCTCCACGGTCATCGCCACATAGAGGCGATCGGGATGAAGAGTGCGCGCCACCTCATACTGGCGAACAAACTGGAAGGCGCCGACCAGGGCGGCGAGCAGGGACTGTACGAACAGGCCCCGGAAAAGAAATTCCAGGAGCTTGCGACTGGCGATAAGATTCGTCGCGAGGAGCAGAATCAGAAATAGCACCATCTTGCGGACGGCAAAAAGGCCGGCTTGGGGGCTGGCGGCGCCAAGAATCGAGAGAATCGTCCCCAGGCAGAAAATCGCCAGCGGCAGCTTGATGGGAGGAAAGGAAATGCGGGGCTGGTCCCGCAGCAGGTGAACGGTGTAGCAGATCCCTGAAGCCGCAAGCAGGGCCTGCGAAGCCGCCAGGGAAATCAGCATCGTGAGAGCCGATAGGCTCAGGCAGGCCGAGGCCCAGCGCGCCGCGGCTGGCTCTGGAAGTTCTCGGAGCGCTGATTGAAACAGGCCTCTGAGATTATTCACTCGGGTTGAGGCTCCGGCCGGGCAGAGTACCGCGATGCTTCCTCTCTTCGATGAGAACTGAGCCGGGC
Source organism: Terriglobia bacterium (assembly GCA_049515175.1). GTDB lineage: Bacteria > Acidobacteriota > Terriglobia > UBA7540 > UBA7540 > JACQNR01. Next base: position 846 of record JBEKUI010000168.1, on the reverse strand, counting down.
TCGTCCTTCCGCGGGTTCCTCCGCCGCGATCTAGTTTGGCGGCCCCACCGGCTGGGTGAGCGAGATCTCCAGGCCGGGCTTACCGGACCTCGCCGGCATCGCTTCCTTCTGGAGCGCCAGGTCGAAGACCTCGCGAATCTCGCTAACGTAGTGGAGTTTGACGCCTTCCAGCAGCTCCGGGCTGAGGTCCTCATGAACGTTGGGCTCGTTTTCGGCCGGGAGCAGGATCTCCAGCACGCCGGCGCGCTTGGCGGCGAGGAGTTTCTCCTTGATGCCGCCCACGGGAAGAACTTGGCCGCTCAAGGTAATCTCACCGGTCATAGCGACGCGCTCGCGCGCGGGGCGGCGGGTCAGGGCGGAGACCAGGGCGGTGACCATCGTCACGCCGGCCGAGGGGCCGTCCTTGGGAATGGCGCCCGCCGGCACGTGCATGTGGATGTCGTTCGCCTGGAAGAAATCGGGGTCGATTCCGAAGTCGGAGGCGTTGGCGCGGACCCAGGCGAGTGCCGCCTGCATCGATTCCTGCATAACCTGCCCGACGTGCCCGGTCATGGTGAATCCCTTGCCGCCCTTCATGGCGTTGGCTTCAACGAAGAGCACGTCGCCGCCGGTGGGCGTCCAGGCGAGACCCACGGCGACGCCGGGTTGGCGCGTGCGCTCCACGAGCTCGGTCTCCATGCGGAAGCGTTGCATGCCCAGGAAGTCGCGGAGATTGTCCGTCGTAAGCACGGCTTTTTCGGTGGAACCCTCGGCGATCTTCCGCGCCTGCTTGCGGCAGACGGTGGCCACCTCGCGCTCCACGTTGCGCACGCCCGCCTCGCGCGTGTAATAGCGGATCAGGCCGCG
>JBEKUI010000167.1:0-10540 GCA_049515175.1 Terriglobia bacterium | reverse complement strand
CGACCCGCCACTTTGGCGACCGTCACCGGGAACTCCGTCAGGATGCCGTTCGGCGTCTCGATCCGGTAAGGGGCCAGGTGCGCGCCCTCCAGCCCTCCGTGCTGCCGGGGAGCGGGAAACACCGAAGAGTCGTACTGGAATCCCGCCTCACTGAGAGCCTCAAAGAACCACGGCGTCCGATCGGTCACCGAGAAACCCGAGGAACGATAGCCCAGGATGGGGTGGCCAACGATATTCTCCAGAATCGCTTTGGACCGGCGCGTGTCGCCAAGGAATTCCTCCGGCGTCATCTCGTACACCAGGCGATGCGCATAGCCGTGGGAAGCAACCTCGTGGCCGCGTCTCTCCGCTTCTTTCACGAGATGGGGGAACTTCTCCGCCACCCAACCGAGGAAAAAGCAGGTCACGCGCACGTCGCGCTCGCTGAAGAGATCCATCAGCTTGAGAAAATTCTTCTCGACCCGCGAAGGCAGAGAGTCCCAGGCGGCGAGCGAAGGCGTGGAAGGGACGTCGAGGATATGGAACCAGTCTTCGACGTCCACGGAGAAAATGCATTTCATCGCAGTCCTAACGTGACCCCCGGCCGAGGAGCAGAACTTTGATCGTCCGGAAGGCAATCAGCAGGTCCAGCCCCAGGGACATGTTCTTGATGTAGAAAAGATCGTAGGCGAGTTTCTCGGCGTTATCCTCGACCGTCTCGCAGTAGCCGTAATTGATCTGTGCCCAGCCCGTGGCCCCCGGCCGGACCGACCAGCGCTGGCGGTAGAACGGAATCTTTTCCGCCAGTTCGTGCTCCTGAAATGGCACGAAGGGGCGCGGGCCGATGAAGTACATGTCGCCGACCAGGATGTTGTAAAGCTGCGGCACTTCATCCAGCCGCGCCCGCCGGATCCAGCGTCCCACGCGAGTAATCCGCTGGTCGTTTTCCTGCGCCGGCCGGGACTCCCCTTCGGGCTCGGCATTGAGGTGCATGGAACGGAATTTGTAAAGGTCGAAGAGCTTTCCGTCCTGGCCCACTCTCTTCTGGCGGAAGACGACCGGCCCTTTCGAATCCAACTTGATGGCAAGCGCAATCAAGGCCGTGACCGGCAGCGCCAGAATCAGGCCGGCGGCCGAGAGCAGGATCGACGTCAACCGCTTATAGAGCAGAACGAAATGCGAAACCGGGTAACCTCTCGAAAAAAGCAGCCAGCTCAGGCGGAATGAATCGAGCGAAACTTTTCCGGTCAGGCTTTCGTAGGCGTCGCTGCCATCCTGTACGAGGACACCGCGGGTTTTGAGGCGCAGCAGGTCTTCGACCGGAAGGCGGCCGCGCCGCTCTCCCAGCGCCACGATGACCTGGCTGATGCCTTCCTTTTCGACGACAGCGTTGAGTTGCTCGAGGTCCCCCAGGCGCGGCAGCCCATTCAGGGCACCCGGCGATTCCGGAGGCCGCCCGACATAGCCGACGATTTTCACCCCCCACTCGGGCCGCTTCTCAATTTCCTTGCACAAGGAGGCGACCTGTGGTCCCGTGCCGAGCAGGATGGCGCGGCGCGCCAGACTGGGCGAGGCGTTGATGACCAAAAAAATCTTCCGCCACACTGCCAGGAGCACGCCCGCAAAGACAATCCCCAGGAGGAAAACCCGGGCTTCGAGCCGCGCCGCCGGAAGTATGTAGGAGAGCGGCGCCATGATCAGACAGGTGACGCCCAGCACCTGAATCAGGCGCGTCAGGACTTCGCGCGAGTTGCTGATAATCAGCGTGTCGTACAGATCAAAGTAATACAGGCACAGCAGGCTGATCCCGGCGGCCAGCCCGATCTGGCCCAGGCCGCCCTCGTAGTTCAGGAAAAGGACCGTGTCGGGGCCGTAGCGCACGAACGCGGCCAGAGCGAAGGAGGCGGAGACCAGCACAGCCTCCCCCACCAGCAGGAGCAGGACCCGAGTCGGATAGTAGACGTTGAATAGCCGAATCACTAGTGGTTACCTTTTGGCTTTTTCCCGCTCCCCCCGCCGCGGTAATAGCCGTAATAGTAGTGGCTCCCGGTCGCGTGCGGTTCGACTCGATTCAGCACGACGCCCAGCAAACGGCACTTCTTAAACTGCTCCCGGGCTTTCTGAGCCACGTCGAAAGGCGTCTTCCCGGAGGCAATGACCATGAGCACGCCGTCGCACATATCCGCCAGCAAGCTCGCATCGGACATAGCCACCGAAGGAGGCGAGTCGATGATGACCCAGTCGAACAGGGGAGACAGCCGGTCGAGCAGGATCTTGAGGCGTCCATTGGCAATAAGCTCAGCGGCATTGGAAACCGACTTGCCTCCCGGGATGAAGAAGAGGTTCTCCAGCGCGCCCCGCTGAACGACGGCGAGCTCGTCCACCTCCCCGCGCAAATACTCCGTCAGGCCCGGGGAGGGATTCGTCCCCAGGACACTGTGGAGCCTCGACCAACGCAGGTCTCCATCAATCAGCAGCGCCCGCCGCTCGCGTTGCCGGACAATGACGTGGGCAAGATTGGCCGCCACGTAGGTTTTGCCTTCCTGCGGCAAAGGGCTCGTAACGAGGACCTTGCGCAAAGGCGCGGTGGCCCGGCTCTGATACAGCCTGGACCGCAGCGAACGGAATTCTTCACTGCCGGGCTGCGAATCTCCGGCCTGCGCGGTCACGAGGGGCTTGGCGACCTGTTTCCAGTCGGAAACAGGACAGCGCGCCAGCAAGGTCTCGACCGTGAGCGCGTCGAGAAGGGCGGTGGCGGCGCGGGGTTCGGGGGCGAGTTTGGTCACCGGGCTTTCCGGTGCCGCAACCGGGGGCTGCGGCGCCTCCATCGTGCCCGCCCCGGCGGGCGTTCGCGTGGTACCTATCCGGTCTTGCTCCGCCTTCTTCAGGGCGTCGTGAATTCGGCTCATAAAATCCTTTCCAGGTTCATTGGAGCTCAGTTCGACCGGCGCAGACGGGTTGCCAACGGTCCGCTTTCGTTTACGGCCAGCTTTTGACCATAGCGCTCGCGATGCGTGTCTCCCTGCGGAGGAGCCGTGGGGCCGATGATGTCCAGTTCAAACTCCTTGGCCAATTCAACAATCGTGCCCGGGCCGATCGGCGACTCTTGATCGGCGAAACCGCTGATCAAAGCGTGCTCGCAGAGCAGGTTGATCACGCGGGGAATACCGGAAGCGTAGCGGTGGATCGTGTCCAGGGCCTCAGGAGTGAAGATGGGTCGCCCGTCCCAGCCGGCTACGCGCAGACGCTCTTCCACATAGTGGTGAGTCTCTTCCGCACCCAAGGGGTAAGTCTTGCTCCGCAAAGTGATTCGCTGGCGGAGCTGTCTGACCTGCGGCAGAGTGAGCTTGCGCTCCAGCTCGGGCTGCCCGGAGAGGACGATCTGGAGCAGCTTCTCGCTGGAAGTCTCCAGGTTGGTGAGCAACCGGACTTCCTCCAGAACCTCCAGGGACAGGTTCTGCGCCTCGTCGATGATCAGCACGGTGGTCCCGCCGGCCCGGTACCGCTCCAAAAGCCAGTGGTTAAGCCGCAACAACATCTGGCTCTTCACGCGGGGCTCGGTGGGCAGGCCAAAATCCCCCAGCATGTAATCGAAAAACTGAACGGTGCTGAGACGCGGGTTGAAAACGAAAGCTGTGGCCACGCCCTGCTGGCGCAGACTCTCGAGCAGTTTCTGGAGGAGGGTGGTCTTGCCCGTCCCCACCTCCCCGGAAAGGAGGATGAATCCTTTGCGATTCTCGATGCCGTAATGCAGACACGCCAGGGCTTCCTGGATGTGTTCGGTGAGGTAGAGGAATCGCGGGTCCGGCGTCACATTAAACGGGTTTTCACGCAAACCGTAAAATTTCTTGTACATCTTAAGAGTTCAAACTCCTTCAGCTCCCAAGGGTCACCGCTGCGGCCCGGCGGGCGCCAGCCAGTCACCCGCAGAAAAATCAATTCGGCGGGAGATGATGGCTCCGTTGCGCATCTGAAAAGAGCCTTCGTAGATCCTTCCGTTGGGCAACTTGATGCGATAGGTGTGCGCGCCCACGCTGACCTGGGCCTGCAGAGGGCTTGGGCTGAACGGCCCGCCGTCAACCGAAACGCTCAATCCCGCCGGATTGGTCTGGATGTTGATTTCACCTCCGGCAGAGGTCAGTTGAGCGCGAAAGGTCGTGCTCTTGCCCTCCTGAATCACTACCTGGCCCGCGGAGTCCTCATAGCCCGGCTTGGAAACTACGATCGTGTGCGTTCCTACGGGAAGCCGGGAAAACTCTTGCGGCACGGTTCCGCCTGGCGAGCCGCGACCATCCACGCTGATGCGCGCCCCCTCAACGTTGGCCGTAACGACCAGACCGCCGAAGAGAGAATCCCCCGCGGCCGCTGGCGCAGAAAAATCCACTCGGCGGGTGATCATGGCTCCGTTGCGCATTGCAAAAGAGCCTTCGTAAATCGTTCCATTGGGCGACTTGATGCGATAGGTGTGCGCGCCCACGCTGACCTGAGCCTGCAGAGGGCTCGAGCTGAACGGCCCGCCGTCAATCGAACCGCTTAATCCCGGAGGATTGGTGAGGATGTTAATTTCACCTCCGGCGCGGGTCAGCTGAGCGCGGAATAAGGCGGTCCTTCCCTCCTGAATCACTACCTGGCCCGCGGAGTCCTCGTAGCCCGGTTTGGAAATTACGATCCTGTGCACTCCCACGGGAAGTTGGGAGAACTCTTGCGGCGCCATCCCGCCTCCTGAGGTGCGGCCATCCACGCTGACGCGCGCCCCTTCCATGTTGGCCGTAACCACCAATCCGCCGAACCGAGTCTCCCCGGCGGGCTCTTCCGCAGCGTCAGCCACTGGCGCCGGCGTCTCCCGGAGCCGAGCCACTGCGGGCCTGGAAGGTGCGATCCGCTGCCGGGCTAGCCGAACCTGCCGTCGAGGTACTTCTGAATCCGTTGCCTCGGACGGCGTGGTGCTTCCCTTGGCCTGAGGCGCCTCCACAGGGATTGCTGGAGCCGGAGGTGCTGTGGAATCCACGGCGGAGTTTGTCGGGGAGGGCGCAACCACGTCGGTCTTCGTTTCGACAACCGGCGTTGCGGGCTGAGTCGAGACCGGCGCAGCGGCCGGAGTGTGCGCCGACCGGTTCAGCACAATTAGGGTTCCGGCAACTGCTGCCACCACGCAAAAAGCGACTGCCGCTCCCAGTATCAGTGTTTGGCGCACATTTCCTTTGCTCTTGAGAGGAGGCGCAATCGCGAACTGCCGGGCGGGAGGTGGGGAAGGTTTCACGGAGGGACGCGCCGGCTGCGGCCTGACGGGCGCAGGCATGGCCTTCAGGGTTTGGACGATCTCCTCGTCCGATGCCGCACTCTCTACCGGTGGCGTGGTGGGCTTCGGCGGCAACACTATAGGCGCAGGAAGCGGAGCTGGCGGATCCAGTGCAACGTACACCGCCGGCTTCGCTGCGGCTCCGGGCTCCTCCGTGCCAGCACTCGCCGCGACTGGTGGGCGGCCGACGTCTTTCTTCGGAAGCGCCGGCGGCCGTGTGCTCCGAGGCGCTGATACTTGCGGGGCCGGGGCTTTCGGAGAGACTGCCGGGACTGCCACCACGGGAGGCGCGACAGGAGCTTCCAGCGTATCGGGAGCTTCGCTCTGGGGCATCACGCGGACCGGTCGTGGCGCGCGAGGCGCCTGGGGCTCCAGGGACGGCGGCGCGGTCGGGGGATAGATGTCCAGCTCAAGCTCGTGTGCCATGGCATCCACAATTTCCTTCGACACGAGCGGCTTGTGATCGGCGAACGCGTCGATCAACGAGTCTTCACACAAGATGTTGATTACCCGCGGAATCCCTTCAGAATAGAAGTGCAAAGCGTCGAGCGCGGCAGGCGTAAAAATCTGTCGGTTATCGCTCCCCGCGATCTTCAGGCGTGCGGCCACGTACTCGCGGGTCTCCTCGAGCGTCAGGGGATAGGTCTTGCAGCGCAAGCTGATGCGCTGCCGCAATTGACGAAACTCCGGCAGGCGCAACTTCATTTCCAGCTCTTGTTGCCCCGAAAGTACGATCTGTAGAAGCTTGCCCGAAGGTATCTCCAGATTGGTCAGGAGTCGAATTTCCTCGAGCAACTCGGGCGAGGCATCTTGTGCTTCGTCCACGATCAGGACCGCGGTGCTTCCGGCCTGGTAGCGTTCCAGCAACCATTGATTCAGTTCCGCCAGGATGGTGCTTTTCAAACGTGAGGCGCAGCTGACTCCAAAGTCCGATAGGGCATAATCGAGGAACTGAAAAGGGTTCAGCCTCGGGTTGAAGACGAATGCCGACGCAATCTGCTCCTGGCGCAGCCATTCGAGCAGCTTATTCAGAAGCGTGGTTTTCCCCGTTCCCACATCTCCACTCAGCATCACGAACCCTTTGCGCGCCTCGATGCAGTGACGGAGGCACGCCAGCGCCTCCTCGGTGTACGGCGTCACGTAGAGAAACCGCGGATCGGGCGTGACGTTGAACGGGTTGTCTTTGAGACCAAAAAACTGCTTATACATCGACAAGATCTCTAGGCCCGAGCGCTAACTCCAGGTTGCGCCGGTTTCTTTCGGATACGCCTCCAGAAACCGTTCTTGCCCTGCCCCAGTTCTCCGATCAACGGGATGAGCGCCAGAGTGGGAGTCTGGAGGTAAAACTTGATATCCCCTTCAGTTCGCAGTGATTTGTCCTTCATCTCGAGCAGCAGCGCGATGCCCAGTCCCAGGGCAAGGCCAAGGCCGAGACCGCCCCCGGCAAAGAGCGGTCGGTTGGGGAACGAGGGGCTCTCGGGCAGGTTGGCAGAATCCATAATTCGAAACTGCTCGCCCTGCTGTCGGCGTTCGAGGTTTGTGGCCATCTTCGACTGACTCTCTTTGATCAGCAGATCGTTGTAAAACTCCAATGCCGTCGTATAATCGCGCGTCAATTCCTTAAACTGCTGCTCCACGTTCGGGCTAAGAGAAAGACGCGACTGATAGAGGCCAATCTGCTGCTGTAGCCGGGCCTGGTCCCGGGTTTTCCCCTGAATTACTTGGTCCAGCTGATGGATCTGAGATCGCAATTGCTGAATTTGCGGCGTCTCGCGGACCGTTGCGGGCTGGTTCTCTTCCGCCATGGCTTTCTCGGTCGGCTGAGCATGGGTCGCATCCAGCTTTCGCTTTACTTCTTCGATGTCGTTCTTCAGTTTGATGATATCGGGGTGGTCGTCGGTGTACCGCGCCCGCTCAAGCACCAGTTGGTTTTGCATGGTCGCAAGCTGAACCTCCAACTGGTTGACTTGGGAAGGGCCAGGCGCCGAGCCCGGCGAGGAGTTCTCCAGCGCCGCCCGTTGCTGCGACAGTAAGGATTCGCCATAGGCTTTATCCTGCTGGGCGCGGCTCAACGCTTGTGTGGCTGCCTCCAACTGAGTGTTCAGCCCGGAAAGGATGCTGATACTGGATTGCTCCTGGCCGGGAAGCGAACCGAAGTAGCGGCTCTTGAAGGCGGCCAATTTCGCATCTCTTTCGTCCATCTTGTTTTTGGCCTCCGCAAGCTGGTTGGAGAGGAACTCCGTGGTGCCCTCCGCTCGTTGCTCCCGCGCGCGCAAGTTCGCGTCGATGAACATGGAGGTAATCTCGGAGCAAATCTGCTGCGCCTGCTGGGCAGTGCTGCCGCTGAAGCTGATGGTAAAGCCCGGGAGGTCACCGCCGTGGGTGGTTCCCGGCATGGCCTTGATGGGGGTGATTTCTATCGATTTGCGGAGGCGCTCGACGAGATCCTCCATGTGCGGCTTGCCGGGTTCGTCCTTGTACAAACCGAATTTCTCAATGATCGGCTGCAGGCGTGTCCGGCTCAGGATCTGTTCCTCCATGGTCGCCAGCCGTGCCACCAGCTCTTCCGAGTCGACGGGCTTGACCACGCTGTCGGGGACTTTCTGCTGCTCCACCAGCACCAGTGTCTTGGAGGTGTAAACATCATGGAGAAAAAGCGACACGGAATAGGCGAGGATAGCGCCCAGCACTGCTGGGAGCAGCAGAATCCACTTGCGCCGTCTGACGATCGCCATGTAATCATCGAAGCTCAATTCGCGATGCCCGAGCATCTAATCCTCCTCCCACCATGAGTGAACCCTGACTTCCCTTAACCGGGAGTTAGTCGAGGGGGATCTGGCGGGGATGAAAATTCAGACCGAGACTGAACACGTGACGAACCAGCGAGGTCCCATTGGCCTGATTGACTCCTGAACCAACACGCTGTTGCTGCAGGCTGTAGTTGAGATTGATGTCAGCGTATCGGCCCAGACTGCGGCGGATTCCTGCGCCAAGGTATAAGGCATCGTAGCTTCCCTTGGTACCGGTCGCTGTCCCCTGGCTCAATCGAGTATTGTGCGAGTATCCCGGATTGATTGACCCGGACCAGGAGCGTGTGAGTCGGCGGTCAAACGAAAGATCCAACCGGTCCGTTTCCGCCCCATAGAACAAGCCGGAGCCCGCCGTGGAATACCTTGAATAGGAAAGGCCCATGTCGGAGCGCGTCCATCGGTAACGCAGCGAGGCGTGACCGTTCCAGTAGTAACTCTGGCCTGATCCTGAAAGTTGGCTCTTGAAAGTGCTGATCTGAGGTCCCGCTGCCAGGTCCAGCGAGAGTCGGCCGGCAATTTGCCGGCCGTAAGTCAGTTGGATAAAGTGGCTATTGAACCCGAAGCCCGAACCTCGGAAATGGAACATACTGACACCGTAAAGGACTCCCAGCGTGTCGTGCCGAGTCATCATGCGGTTGTAACCCGCCGCAAAGACGCGGTTATCGCTATCAATTAATGCGGCGTCCTCAAACCGCAGCAGGCCATACGAAGCCGTCACCATGAATTGTGACCGGGCACTGGCCGAGTAAGTCAGCTGTCCGATGGCGGAGTTGGCAATCCGATATCCACGCCCGGAGAGGATGCTTTGATTGGGAGAGTAAAGAGGATTCAGGTTTCCCAGGCCGGCCCCGAAACCTCCGCCCATTCCGGAACCCAAACCGCCGAACGAGCCGAATCCGCCGAAGCCAAAGGCGGGTTCAGGAAGATAAGTGCCGCGGTCGCCCAGCATCAGGCCCCACCGGCGCCCCTGGACGGTCTCCGACAACCCGATCTGATGCATGGTAGCGTTGAGGCTGGGGTCGTTATTGTAGAACTGACCTCCGCCCATGTAGTCCAGCGCAAAGGTATTTGTCCTCTTGACGTGTTGCAGAGCCAGTCGCCCCACCACGGAAGTGGCAGAAACGAAATGAGCGTTACTTGTGTAGTCTAGGTGGCGGTTGGAGTCTGCATACTCGTAGAGCTGCAGACTGGGGACGATGTAGTTACGCGCGCCGCTCCGTGAGCCGGCGGTGCGTTCTTCGGCACCTCCCAGCGGCCGCGTATCAGCTACGGGGCCGGCGGCAGATTGATCCGCCGGGGCCTCCGGGGATTGTTCCATGGACGGCTGCCCGGCAGGCTGCTGCGTGCTGCTGGCCTGCTGCCCCCAGCTTGCAGGGCCCAAGAGCGCCCATCCCATCATCAACACGCACAAGCGAACGGTTGTTTTCATCGCGTAGCACCCCTACGGAACGACGATTGAATCACCCGGTTTCAGCACAATATTTTGATCAATGTTCTTGCCCAGGATGACTTCCTTGTAGTTGAAGTTATATGAGGCCTGCTTTCCATTTTCCATGCGCAGGACGCGAATCTTCCTGGAGTTGGCGAACTGAGTGAATCCCCCGGCACCGGAAAGCGCCTGCAAGACGGTCATGTTGGGCAGCATAGGGTAGGCCCCCGGACGATTGGCTTCACCCAGGATGTATATGCGCCGGCTGTTGATCTCGGATACGATGACGGTCACCTGCGGTTCGGTAAGGAATTTCTTCAGTTTCTCAGTTATTTGAGTCTGCAATTGCATCGGGGTGAGCCCGGCTGCCTGAATGTCGTTCAGCAGAGGCAGCGAGATCTTTCCGTCCGGGCGGACCGGCACCCGGCGGGAAATATCCGGATCCTTCCACACGCTGATGTCGAGCACATCATTCTGGCCAATGACGAAATTGGGATCCTCTGCGGCCATGGCCGCTGCTGCCTGCGCTCCTGGGGTCGCGGCGGGCTTGGGTGACTTCTCGCCGGTGGCCTGTGCTCTCAGAGCCGTTTCGCCCGCGAAGATCAGCAACAGCACTAATCCGAGACGCAACAATCTCTTCATGGACTCTCCCTCCCGCATCTAGGAAGCATGGGACCCATCCAGTCCCGTCTGCTTTAGCTTGTAGAGAAGCGCCTTATAACTGATCTGGAGTTCCTGCGCCGCGCGCTTGCGATTCCAGCGAACCCGGTTCAGAACCCTTTGGATCAACTCGCGCTCGGCCTGGCGCGAGGCTGCGCGCGCGGTCTCTTTCAGGGAAATCCTCTCCGTGGTCATGCCGTGCCCCGAGGTTTCAGCACGCAAGTCCGCCACGGCCGCGGACTCGTCGCCCAGCGCCACCAGTTTCTTAATCACGTTTTCCAGCTCGCGAATGTTTCCGGGCCAATCATAGGCTTGCATCAGGCGAAGTGTGGCAGCGCTGACGTCCGGGCGCGACCGCCCCAA
>JBEKUI010000166.1:0-10567 GCA_049515175.1 Terriglobia bacterium | reverse complement strand
CTCAGGACCGGTCACCGCGGTGACGTTCGGCAGCGAACAGTACGTGTGGAAGAACGACGGCCCGAACAGTCACGCCGATCCCGATGGGCCGCCGGTGACGGTCCCCGCAGCCGACGGGCCAAACGCCACCTACACACTGCCCAAGGCCTCCGTCACCGTCGTGCGCGGCAGAGTGCAGCGCCTGGAGCATTGACACGCCGCGAGAGCGAGGCGGCATTGCATCAGCGTTCGAGGCGGGGCAGAATACGGAATTGCCCAGACGGGCTCAGCGCCGGCTGGGAACCAAAAGGAGAAATCATATGAAAACGATCTCAAGAAGAAGGTTCATAGGTAAGACTGCCATCGGGGTGGCGGCGGCCGGGTATCTCGCGCGGAGCGGCGCGGACCTCCACGCCGATCCGCTCGGGCTGCCCATCGGCTGCCAGACGTGGCCGGTGCGGGAGGCAATCGGAAAGGACTTCGACGGCACGCTGCGGCAGCTTGCCGCGCAGGGCTTCCGGGCCATCGAGATGTGCTCGCCGCCGAGCTACAAGGACAGCGGCTTCGGACCTCTGGTCGGCCTGAAGGCCTCCGAGATGCGAGAGAAAATCCACGCGGCGGGTTTGGTTTGCGAAAGCTGCCACTACGGTTTCAAAGAGCTGAAGGAATCCCTGGACGAGCGGGCGGCCTTCGCGAAGGAACTCGGCCTGAAGCAGATGGTCATTTCAACGTTTTCGCTTCCCAAAGCGGCCACCCTGGCGGACTGGATGCGCGCCGTGGAGGAGGCGAATAAGCTGGGCGAGCGGGCACGCAAGGCCGGGATCCAACTCGGGTTCCACAATCACGATTTCGAATTCGGCAAGCTCGACGGGCAACTGATCTACGACAAGCTCATGGGCGGGTTCGACCCGCAAGCGGTGAAGATGCAGTTCCAGGTTGCGGTGGTGCGGCTCGGCTACCAGGCGGCGGACTATTTCGAAAAATACCCAGGCCGTTTCATCTCGATGCATCTGGCAGACTGGTCGGCGACGGCAAACAAGCAAGTGCCGCTCGGACAGGGCGACGTGGACTGGAAGCGACTGTTTGCTGCGGCGCGCAAAGCCGGGGTGAAGAACTACTTCGTCGAGATGGAACCCGACGACATGAAGGCAAGCGTGCCGTTCCTCCGCGGATTGAGCTGAGCAACGGCCCCAGCAAGTACCAAATCCTCGCGCGGGTTCTTAGTCCTCGATCACGAACGCCCCGGTTGGAAGAACGCGCAAGAATCGCACGCCGCTGAAGGCTCTGAACCTGGTTGACTCGTGTGGGTAAGGGGAAACGCACGCCCACTGGCATGCCTTCGAAGTCTTCACCTGGCATCCAGGACTAGCACCCAGTCGTCGGCTCTCGTCCCATTGTCCCCCGGAGTGCGGAAGCAACGAGTGTCGCGGTTCAGGAAGGGTGAGCCCTCGACGCTGACAACTCGGCCGTTGGTAGGATTGTACCAGCGAGCGGTCACCGGCTTCGCGAAACGACTCAGAGCCACGGTCAGCTCGCGTCCGTGTGTGCCGGTTGAGGGGATATAGCTGACCGCCAGCTTTCCATCTGCCGTCATTGCCGTGAGCGTCGTGGAGGTTTCGCTGCCGTATCCTTCGACCAAGACGGCGTGATTTTCTTCCGGCACCAACTGGTGCCAGGGCAGGTCATTGAACAGTCTGCGCAGAAGAGCGATGTCGCGGGAGCCGGTGGCGTTCAGGGCCTGCTGCCAAGTCATCGTTGCCGGAAAGAGACCCGGGCCGTCGAAGTGCCAGATGGGATTGTTGCCGAAGAATTGGCCGCAGGCACCGCTGAGCATGGCCCAGTAGGCTTGCCGCCGAATCTGGTCCGGCGTCGAATCGTGTTCACCCTCGTAAGTGGTTTCAAGGAGAACAAAGGGGCGTACCGGCTGGCGTCGATATTCCGCCAGCAAAGGGCGAAACAGTGTCTTTTCGTACGCGTAGACAGTGTTGATGGCCAGCCATTCATGCTCGCCGAATGCCGCGACCGCAGAGCCTTCCGGCGAGTGATGGGCGGTCATCAAATGGGTCGGATCTTCCTCGCGGATTGCCTCCGCCAAGTCGGTGACCGTCCAATGATCGGCTTTCTCCGGCGTGTAGTCGCCACCGAGCATCCAGACGATGTTGGGCAGGTTTTTGAAACGCGTGCCGACGAATCTGCCGTAGGCGCGAAGTTTCTCCCTGCCTCCAGCCTTGATCTCGCGGAAGAAACCCTCGTCGCCACCGCCGTAACCGAGATAGGCCGGAGCGAGCCACACCACCATGCCGTGCTGGCCTGCTTTCGCGACGACTTGGTGGGCGAAATCGAAGTAGGCGCGATTGGGGGTCGAAAAATCGCCCGGCGTGTCGAACGGCGCAAGGCCCGAACGCGTCCGGGGCGGCGCCGCAGAAAACTTGTGCTCGATGAGGTTGACGATGATCGAGTTGAAGCCTTTGTCGTGGCGATCCTGCAGATAGCTTTCAATGTCCTTGTCGTTGAGTTGGACGATGAGCGACCACGGCGAATCGCCCACGACCATGAAGGGATTTCCCTTCTGGTCGACGAGGTATCGGCCGTTATTGGCTATTTTAAGGCATAAGTCCGATGTCTGCGCGCTCGCGGCGGTCAGCGGCGAGAACACGAACGCACTCAAGACGAATACCGCAACCCACCAAGAGGATCGACTGATCATGGCGTCTGCTTACTTTTGGGATCTTTCCGCAGCCGCTGCGTCTCATGGCTTTCGCAGAGCTGAAACACTCCCCGTCATTGCGGCTGGCATGTTCCCACCAGGGTCTTCCAGTGTCAACTTTCTTCCCCAGCGGTGGTCGGGCCAGAGGCCCTGGAAATCCGCCCACCACCTCGGCTTTGTGATTGGCGGCTCGCGTTCGCGTCAGCGACGACCGGGATTGACCTGGCCACTCTGAGAGAACGCATGAGACATTCCCGGGTTTCGATCGCGATGCGCTATGCTCACCCTACGCCGGAGCACCAACACAACGCAACGAAGAAGGTCCAGCTGTTCAACATCTTCACTTTGTGGTCCGGCGTGATTCGCGATTACGCCTGCCGCGACTTCTACGAGTTGGTCCAGGGTCACTCCAAGCCTCGCGTCACGCTCCACATTCAGGGATTGCGCGAACGGATGCGCCTCAGTCAGAGACTCCTTTACAACTCCTAGGACCTAGATGCAAAGTACGACGCGTTGGAGAAGCGATGGGTCAAGGAGGGATTCCCATTGCTGGACACACCGGCCAAGCCCGAGCAGGTGATTGAACGGGTCGAGGAACTCCTCCGCACTCACGCTCCTGGACCAGCGACGTAACACGCTGAAGCGGAAGCTCGATTCGGACTCGGAGGATTGGACGGGCCGTAGGTCCGCCGCCACCAGCCAACCCATCGTGAATGGCGGCGATAGAGATGGGATCTTGCTTGAAGGGAGGATGTCTCATGCAAAGGAGCGAAGTGATTCTCAGATTGAGTTCTCTTTTAGTGTGTGCTCTCTTTTCCAGCCTTCTTGCCCTGCAAGCGCAAAGCTCGCGTCCGGAAGAGGCGGGTACCGACTCCTTGGCGATTGTCGTGGGGTCAAACCCGGGCCCGGTTCGCAGTTTCGCCGCCCAGGAGCTGGCTCGTTATCTCGAACGCATGACTGGGCAGAAGATCCGCGCCGGCGCCACGGCCCGGCATCGAATCTACATTGGTGAGGTTCCCGGCAGTGTAGGGGCGCAACGGGCGGCGAAGTTTCGCCAAGAGCTGGCAGGACTGGCAGCGGACGGCTTCCTGATTCGGAAGGCCGGAAACGACATCGTCATACTGGGCCAGGGCGAGCGAGGCGAGATCTACGGTTGCTACGCGCTGCTCGAGCGAATGGGCGTCCGGTGGTTCTTCCCCGGCCCCGAGCATGAAGTCGTTCCACGCCGGCCTCTGAATTGGTCGGAACCCCTCGATGTCACGGAATCGCCCGCTTTCCCCGAGCGCATTCTCTTTTATTGGCCTCACAGTTACACACGCTTCGAGGATTGGATAGATTTCTCCGCCAAGGTACGCCTGAACCGGATCGCATTTCATTACACGTGGCCGGCACGCGACTGGTATATCAACCTGCGCGAGAGGCTTCTCCCGGAAATCAAGAAACGGGGCTTGACGGTCGAGGTGGGTGGACACTTCCTGTCCTATTTCCTTCCCAGGACGCTTTTCGAGCAGGAACCCGACTGGTTCCGGATGAATGAAAAAGGCGCGCGGACGCCGGACTTCAACTTCAATCCCTTTAGTTCGGAGGCGCTTGAATACGTGGGCTCGCGCACGGTGGAGTACCTCACCCAGATGCCCGAGGCACGCCTCTTCCACGTCTGGGCGGACGACATTTCGGGCGGAGGATGGACGCACGAGCCGGGAAAGGAGGACTACACCGCCTCAGACCAGGCGCTACTGGTTTCCAACGACGTCTTGCGGCGTCTGCGGAAGGAACTCCCGGAAGCCAACCTTGCCTTCCTTGCCTACCACGACACGGTCTATCCTCCCCGCGTCGTAAAGCCGGACCCCGGAGTCGTCTATTTTTATGCTCCCCGCGAGCGCTGCTATGGTCACGCGCTCGATAGCCCGGACTGTCCCCTCAATCAGATTTATCGCCGCGCGCTGGAGCAGGGCCTACCGGCCTTCGGGAGCGCCAACGCTGAGGTCTTCGAATATTACGTGGACCAGATTCTTTACGAGAACCTCACCAATCCGCCCCTCCCGGATGTCGTGGCAGCGGATCTCCGTTACTACCGTCGGTTGGGCATACCTGCTGTGGGAGCGCTGATGACCAACACAGCGGAGTTCGTCACACCGATGGTCAACATGTTCTTGTATCCGCAGGCGTTGTGGAATCCCCAGCGCGATCTGAACGAGCCGATCAAAGACTACGCGACGCTCTATTTCGGGGACGCCTCCCTGACAGCGTATTTTGAGCAGTTGAGAATCGGCCTGGAAGATGTGCTCAAGGTCTGTGAATTCACGATCCCGGGGAATGCCTGGGACCATCTGCGCGTCGAGGGCGAGAGTGACGCAGCCTTGAAAAGTCACGTCGATCGGATTGAGCGGGCCCTCGTCGGCCCGCTGCCCAAAGCCGCATCGCTCCTGCGCGCGGCCAGCTCCAAAGCCCAAGGGAAAACCTACCGGGCCCGTCTGGAGGGCGAGTCGACCTCGATGCGTTATACGTTGCTCCAGGCAAAGCTCTACTACCACCTGCTGAAGGGCGAGTACTATTATCGTCTTTGGAAGAACAGCCACAGTCCCGAGGCCGGCCGGGGGGCGCTGCGCGAATCCGTGCTCGCCCACTACACCTGGGAAAAGCAGAAGAAGCTGGTCGCGAGCGCCGGTATCAAGGGCCAGCCGCTCATTCCCGACCCGGCGGTCTTGCAGGCTCGGGTCAAGGAAATTACCCCGGAGGGATACTCGGTGGAAGGGCTCGAGCAACACCTGGCCGGAGGCGTCCTGGGATCGATCGTCTCTACCCCGGTCGGTTCTGCCGCCGTACTCTGGACCGACGTCCCAAGTTCTGCGGCCTCCCTGCGCCTGGGTGCAGCGGGATTGAACTGGCGGGACGAGTTCGGCCAGCCGCTGGAGAAGACGCGCTTGAATCTCTCGGAAGCGCCGGCGGTTGCGGAAGCACCGGACATGGCTCCGGAGAAGCTTTTCAGTGTATTGGCGAGGAGTCAGGAGGAGAAATAGAGAGCCCACCACCCGGAACGCACAGGTCACATCACTGATTCAGGGGGACGCTTGAATTTCACGCCCATCGATTGGGTCATCGTAGTCGTATACCTCGCAGGTTCGCTGGCGGCAGGCCTGTACGGAAAAAGATTCATTGCCGGAGTCTCGGACTTCCTCGTGGCCGGGCGCGAGCTGGGCGTGTACATCGGAATCGCCACGCTGGCCGCCACCGAGATCGGGACGATCACTTTCATGTATTACGCGGAGCTCGGTTACAAGACCGGCTTCGCTTCCTTCATCACCGGCCTGATTTCCGGCGCGGTCATGATCTTCATTGGACGCACCGGGTTCATTGTCCGGCGGCTGCGCGCCCTCCGGCTCATGACCGTCCCGGAGTATTTTGAGGTTCGCTACAGCCGCCGCTTGCGCGTCTTCACAGGAGTCCTGGTGGCGACCGGAGGCATATTGAACATGGGGGTGTTCCTGAAGATCGAGGGCACGTTCCTCTCGATCATCAGCGGCGTCCCGCTCGAGTATCTGAAGGTCACCATGACCGGCATTCTCGCACTGGAGCTCATTTACACCGTCCTGGGCGGGATGGTTTCGATTGTCATCACGGATTTCATCCAGTTCATCGCCCTGAGCCTGGGAACGATCCTGGTGACGGTGTACGCCTCCTACGTCGTCGGCCTCGGAAAGATGTACAGCACGGTGGCCAACACCATGGGGATCGAGGGGTTCAGCCCCATCCTCAACCACGAATATGGGTGGGCCTTCATCATATTTCAGATTCTGCTCTGGATGGCGGTCGATACCTGCTGGCAGACCACCGCCATGCGCACCTTTTCCGCGCGTGATCCCGAAGTCAGCCGCAAGGTCTTCTCCTGGACGGGCATCATCTATCTTGGCCGGGGCATGATGCCCATGCTGTGGGGCATCGCCGCCCTGACGATGCTGGGGCCGCGCCAGGACTCGCTCCAAGCCATGCCCAAGATGCTGGCAATAATCCTGCCCCCAGGAGTGCTGGGCCTCGTCGTATCCGGAATGCTGGCGGCGACGATGTCGGTGAACAGTTCTTATCTCCTGGGATGGAGCGCGATTATCGCCCAGGACATCGTCCTTCCGTTGCGCAAGAAACCGCTCAGCCCGAAACGACAGGTGTTGCTCAATCGCCTCTGCAATCTGTTCGTCAGTTTGTTCGTTCTTTACTGGGGCCTCTGGTACACCATGCCGGGGCTGGCCTACCTTTACCTGAACATCACGGCAACGATTTTCCTGGGGGGGACCTTCGCGGCGGTCATCGGCGGACTCTACTGGAAACGGGCCAATTCCCTCGGCGCCTATCTTGCGCTGGTGGGCGGTGCGGTGGCCGCGGTGCCGTTCTTCTTTTATCACATGCCGGCAAGTTACTCCGGGCTGGGCTCGTTTGCCTTGGCCGCAGTGGGCATGGTGGTCGGGTCGCTGCTGGGTGGGAAGAAGTCTTCGGACCCAGGCAAAATTGAGATGGGACCTGCAGCAACTGGCCGCGTCCAATCCGCAAAGCGCTGAGGCGCACTATTGCTATGGAGTTCTCTTGTTGCGCCACGGCCTCGCCGCCGCCCGGGCGGAAGAAATCGAGCAAGCCCAGCCGCTGGTCGCGCGGGCCATCGCGGGACTGGTCCAAAACCTTCGGTTCTGCGATCGTGGTGTGAATTGCGCCTCCGGCGCGCAGACCTGGAAAGCAAGGTCTGCGCCAGCCAGCGCTTGCTTGAGCCATCGCCGTCCCGTTCACTTATCCCACCATCCCCGATCCCGAATGCTTTCGAACTGGAAGTATTCTACATGTCCGCAGTGGTCACAACGGAGAACCCTCAAGTCGAGGCCCGCCCTGTGCGCTTCCAGTCCCAGGCCAAAGAAATTTCCTGTCGGCCCCGGCCTGGAATTCTGCGAGTCGTACTCGGCGTACTTTTGATACCGTCCAATGCCACAGAACCGGCACCTGATACCAATGGAGGAAGCCAGCGGCGCGAAGTTACCCTCTACAAGCGAAGCCGTCATTTCCAGCTTCTCGCTTACTTCCTGACTTTCGATGCGCTTTGCCGGATTCCTGACCAGCATCTGGTCCAGGAGTCTGTGAACGTGCTCAAATGTTTGGTCCTTCAAAAGGTCCACGAGGGAAGGATAATCTTCCCGCGCGAACTCCATTCCTCCGGAAAGCATCCAGTAAATGACTTTTCCGAGGCTGTACACGTCTGTCCGGTCGCTAGGTTCTCCGAGATGGTGCTGACCCGACTCCATTTCAGGCGCGATGAAGTTGCGTGATCCCACACCCTCGTTCGATAACGTGACCGGCTCCCCTCCTTCCATAAAGCAGATTCCGAAATCGCCAATCACGGGCGTGCCGTCTCCGCGAATCAAGATGTTCGCAGGCTTGACGTCCCTGTGGACCACACCTGCTTTGTGGGCGGCAACAAGCGCATCAAGAATCGGCAGCACAACCTCCAACGTGGCCAGGACGTTGCCCTTGTAGCGGGGAGCTCCGATCCTTTGGAGTGAACCTCGCTCGCAGTATTCGGCCACGAAGTAAGGCCTCTCGGCAGAGAGGTCGCTGTGTACGACCTTAAGGACGTTGGGATGGTTGATGGACTGAACCGCCTTGACCTCTTGCCCAAATCGCTCCTTCGCCTTCGGGTCGTCGATGTTCTTGAGCCTTTTCAGTGCCCACTGCCCTGGGTATTCCTTTCGGGTGTCCTCGACAATAGAAACCTGGGCCTGACCTCCTGCGCCCAAGGTCTTGCCTGTGCCCTTCCATCTTTCATGTTCATGAGTTGGGACGCTGCTACGTGCGGAGTCGGGAACGCCCGGCTTTTTCCGCACAATCTCGAGCGTTCGAGTGTCGGCATCGAGTTCCGCGAAAGAGAGGATCAGGTCGGCTTTTGTCGTGCTACCCGGTACAGAGAGTGACACATGGTGGTGGTCACCAGTTGGCTCGCGCTTCCAGCCAGGGGGGACCCTTTGAAGCTCATGCTGGGGCAACCACTCGATCATCAGGTCAGGTGCGCCGATACACTCGATATCAATTTCGAGGGTCCCTTTGGCAGAGTCAGTGTGAACGTCCGCGAACCGTGCGGGCAATTCGGCTGAAACCTGAAGCGATGACGTAAGATTGCTTCGCCGGACAGGAAGGCCAAGCTTGCCGCAAAGCCCGTCGAAGCCGTTGAAAGGTGGCGTGCTCTTACGTAGCTGGCTGTCGATCTCCTGCAAAGCAGAATAACTCAGGAGGGATGAGAGGTCCGGGCCGTTTCCATACAGTGCAAACGCTCTGTTCCACCGACTCGAGGGATTCCACGACTTGTCGACGGAATAGACCGCCGGCGTGCTCCATCTGTAATCACCCCCTCCTTCCGCTGTAAGCCGAACGTTGTCCCGCTTCAAGCCTCTCACGACCCAGGAATCCCTTAAATTAGCGGCTAGATCGTTAACTGCGTCCGCCCTTATTCGGCCCGAATGAGCAACGAGCTCATTAAGGCGTACTAACGGTGCTATCTGCGCGTCAGCGGCGCAGGACTCCGTGTTGAGAACAGCCTTCCCCGAAATCACAATCCACTCGGTGCCGAGTCTCCCCGCAACGCAGGCGAATTCGAGAGAATTGTATAGGGGCGGGGATCGCATGAGAGGACCGAGTTTTCGAAGAAACTGGTCGAAGGAGTCCGACTGGGTGGGCGTGGGACCCTGCTTTATGGAACCAATAAAGGCTATTCCAGCTTCCACGGCATTTCGTAAGTACTCGTCTGTCGGCTTACCATCCTGATCAATTTCTGCATCGACGACGTCGCCGTTCCTGAAGCTGTAAACCAACTTGCCGGATGGGTCGGATGCGCCCCATGTCGCTTGCGGGCTCAGGTGAAAAACCAGCTTAGCCGTTCGTGGCATGTGCTCTACTCTCGAATCTACGCCGCTTCCTCAAAGCCCTGAATGTCACGGTTGCGCGGGCGACACATACATCGCTCGCGCTGCGATGTGTGCGGCCGCAGGGCGATTACTAGATATTCAGGTGACGGGTATACAACGATGGCGCGGGAAAAGCAAGGGCGGAAGGACAGGTGTCAGGTTTCAGGTGCCGGGTGTCAGGGGGGAAGAGCAGGATTCAGGAGTCAGGAGTCGGGGGAAAAAAAGAGCGGGAGTAGGGAGTCGCGAGTAGGGAGTAGGAGGGAATGAAAAACGCAGGCTGGCGCAGGCGGTCAAGGGCGACGCGCTGCGCCAGCCACTTCAGCCTCAACAATGATCAACGGTGTTTGTAATTCTCGAAGGAGCGGGTGGCTTCGCGGAGGGCGCGGGTATTGGGGAGCCCCGGCTCGACATGCAGGGCGCAATCGAGTTCGTGAATTGCAGCTTCCCGCTCAGTTTTCCGCTTGAACACTCGAGTGAAACCGGAATGAAGCACCGTAGTGCGTTTCATAACTTCCTTCGGCGAGCTTTACCATGCCCAGGTTGACGTGTTCCCCCGCCTGGCTTGCCGCCTCGGAGACCACTTGTTGCTCAAAAATAATCTCGGCAAAGGCTCTTAGCAGGTACGCCAGCAGATGTCCTGGCACACCGCCTCGCTCCTCTCATGAGACGACCACGAGGCCTATGAGGTCAGACACATGGGTCAAGACTGCACCCCGAGGAGAACTTGAGCCCGAATCGCCGTTTTGAATTCCCAACTGAACATTAATGTAAACAGGTCTATGAGGTCCAAAACGAAGGCCAAAACTACGCCCCCAAGCAAATTTGAGCCGGTCGCGGTAGGGATACCAGTTGCCCGGCACCCCCCGCACAGATCCGTACGGGCGCTCATTAGCGCATACGGCTCTTCTCTCGGATACGTGGCGGCCAAGCGATGCTCTGCTGGCCGCAC
>JBEKUI010000165.1:0-10576 GCA_049515175.1 Terriglobia bacterium | reverse complement strand
CTCTCAAGAAACCCTGCAAGCCACATCGGCCGGCCGGCTGACGCTCTCCACCAACGGCGCCGGCCACCAGTTCAGCCTTGTGGGTCCCGGTGCGGCAGACCAGCCGCCCGTCGTCTTGCCGCTGACCACGAGCGATATGCTCCGTCTTCCTTCGGAGCAAGACCTCGCTCTGCCGATCCGCATTTACAATCCGCGCAATGTGCCGATGACGGGCATAAGGGCGACGCTTTCAAGCGATTACCCCACGGTCCAATTGCTTTCGGGCCAAGCCACCATCCCGAAAATCGAGCCCGGCGCCTCCCTTGATCTCGCGGACCACCTGCGCGTGCGCTTCACTGCGGGCGAAGGCTATTTCGCTCGGACGCGCTTAAAACTCGATCTCGTTTACGACGGCTGGCATACCGTTTCGAAAAATCTTGATGTCCTGGTCATTCCGGAGAACGTTCCGCCTCCTGCGGACGTCATGATTCTGGACGGGCGCACTGTTGACTTGAGCGTTTTCCGTCAGAAGGGTAACCAGGGTGGAGGGGCGTCGGTGGCTCGGACGGTCACCGAAGGCCGGGGCAATGGCAACGGCATCCTCGAGCCGGGAGAAGAAGCGACCCTCTGGGTGCGCATGCCCCAGGGCATGGATCCATTCGACAAGAACAACTGGTATCGCGCGAAAGCTTACTCCGACTCACCTTGGATTACGGAAATGAGCCAACTCGAGGAGCAGAAAGGACTCGAGTGGACCAGCGCCCAGGAGCTTACCAACGTCATCCACTTATCTTCGAAGACCCCGCCGGGCACGCGCATCCCGCTGCTTCTTGACAACGAATCGTGGAGTTTTAGCTGGACGCCGGACGTGCGGTACGGAAAGGAAAAGCTCTACCAGGCTTTCCAGCTTCACACACGCCATCTGCATCGGTATGAACTGGTAGTTCCCTCGCGACCAGGTCCGGTCTCGGTCAATTCCCTTGGCGAACATTCCCTGAACGAAGGCGGCGTCACGCCCGTGCCAGTCGAGCATTCCCACGGCGATGAAATCGGCGCCACGCTCGAAGGCGTGCCGAAAGCCCTTGGGCGGTCTTTCGCTCCCGGCATCTAAGACTTTGAAATGGTGTTTTTCAGCAACGGGCGAATCCACAGGCTGGCCCGATCCCATCCGGGGTGCCGGCAATTGTGACACCAATTCCGGCGCCGATCTTTGAGGCATTCCTGAATCGTCATTCCATCAAGGCGCTTGGGTTCGAGGCGCCGTGACGCTGAACGAAATCTCCTGTTCGGCAGGCCGTACAAACCGGCCTGGTTGCGAATTCAGCCGTAGCGGAACCGAGAGCGTTGCGACAGCGTGCTCCAATCCTTTCTCAGGTCCGGCGGCATAAGGGTTGTAAGGGTACACGGGCCAGACCAGCCTGGCCGTGGGATCGAATTTCAACGTCCAGCCATGATGTCGAATCCAACCTCCCAGCGCTTCGGGCGCGAGGTCCAGCGGCTCCGTGCCCAATGAAATTCTGCGGCCGGCGCCGGTTTCGAGTTCCTCGCCGGGCTTGAGGCAAATTTGAAGCGTCAAGCTTGCTTCGTCTGGAGGCGTGCCTTTGCCCGCAATCACGAAGCGCAGGTTTACAGTGTCTTCGGCCGGCGTGGGGACATAGAGGTCACTGAAGAAAGTGTTATACGCGAGCGAAAGCCGGTCCTGTTTTTCCCCCATTTGCAGGCGGCTGCTCAGGGGCATGTGATGGTCCTCCCCGCCGAACCTTTCTCGAAACGTCGCCAGTTCCGGTTGGCGCTTGGAGTTCGCCCCCGTAATGATTAGTCCCAGCGCCTGATGGAACACGCTCACGTTCCCCTGGCGGTCGAGATAGTATTGGTTATTGACAGCTGACGTGGTGACGATTCCCGAAAGGCAGACCACCCACGGCCCCGTCTTCCGGATCGACCCTGGGATGCTCAGGGCGTGGGAGTAGCGCGGCTGATCCTGCGGGATGGGCTGGGTCGGCCCTTCGTGATAGTAGAGCGCATCTTGTGAAAGCCGTCCGAGCCAGTTCATTTCCAGATGCTCGGGGTGGAAGAACCTCGTCAAAAACTCCGCGTAGCGCCGCCCATCCGGGAAATGGGAAAAGCCGAACTGGCCCCAGGCATCCACTTCCCAATAACGATTCCGGTCGTTGATGACTTCGACCGGCTTGCCATCGGGGTAAGTGAAATTCTCGTGGAAATCGGTCGAGCGCCGCAACGCTTGGATAGCCGCGGGATCCTTCGTGTACTCATAGTAAAGCGCTACCTGAGTCATGGTGATGTAATCGTACCCGGTCGTCGGGCCTGCGCGGCTGTGCTCACCCCAATAGCCATCCGGCGTCTGCTCGAGTACGGCAAACCGGTGCAGGATCTGCGTTCCCAAGTGCTCCCAATCCTGCTTTCTGAACACTCGCCCGGCAAGCAGCAGCAACGATGCGTACTGTGCATAGTGGTTGGGCGAGGTCCCGATATAAGGGGAGTTGTACCAGGGGAAATCCACGCGCTCGGCCGTATCGCTATAAACAAGCTCCGCATTCCTGAGGATATGCTGCCGCCAACGGTTGCGGCGCTCCTCGCCCAGGTCGCGCTCCAGCAGGCGGTAGGCCTCCAACCACATGTACGTGTCCCAATCGCTGTCGAGGCGCGGCTCATAGACGCCCTTCTCGTCTTCACTCGTCAGCAGGTCCCCGATCTTGAGGGCCAGGCTTAGCATTCTGGGATCATGAAAATGTGAGTTGTCAGGATGCCGCTTCGCATACAGAACTGCGGGAGCCAGGATGGCATAAGGGAAATGCTTCCAGCCGGGCCGGGCTTCTAGGACTTTGAGGTCCGGCGAGGGCTCGGCGCTCAAGCGCCGGTCGACCTCCGCAGCGCCCGCGGCCATCAGGCGAAAATAGCCGGCCGGCAACCTCTGGGCTCCCGCGATGCTCGTCGTCGCACACAAGAAGAGCCAGACAACCATCACTCGTTTGACCATGAGCACCTCCTTTGAAAAGCCCGCAAATTGCACGGCTGCTCTTAATCAGCCTTCGGCCTTGATGTCCTCATGGCGTCAGGGCAGTTTACAACGGACAAGCCATGGCTGTACGGCGAATTCCGGTCCACATCGGCCGGGGGAATAATCCGCTCTTGGGCGGCTTCCATTGGCTGCCAACGGCTTTTGATGCCGTTCCGACTTGATTCACCGATGTGACGGTTCCAATTTCTGAGCGGAAGAACCGAAGAGGGCAGCGCATAGCTTGGCCGGAACATGTTGGAACGGCGCTTGTCAGACCCTTTCGAGATGACAGGTCATTTTGTTTTACTCCGTGTCGTTTCTTTTTCTCTTGACATATTGTCGAACTCGTTGTAAACGGCACACTGAGGAGTCTTGATCGTCAATTCTAGAAGGGCGACCTCACTTACTCGCGTCGGGTCAATTTCAAGGGGTCAAGTGGAGATGTGGAGGAGGCTCATGAAAAACCATGCGTCTGGCGCAGTGTATTCCCGTAACTCGAAACCATCGGTGGCCGCGTTTCTTGGCCTTTGTGCCGTGGGCACCTTGGTATTCCTGTTGTCGGTTGACACCACTATGGCCCAGACAGGGGTAGGCACCGTAACGGGGACAGTGACGGACTCCAGCAACGCCGTGGTGCCCGATGCCCAAGTAACTCTCACCAACAGCGCGACGGGAGTCGCCCACAAGGGGCAAAGTTCCAACGTCGGGATGTACCACTTTGGCGCTGTGCCCATCGGTGCCTACAAGCTCACGGTGGGCAAACAAGGTTTCGAGGATTGGGCGGGCACCTTTACGCTGGAAGTTGGGCAGAACGCGGTGGTCAATGCGGTGCTACGTGTTGGCGGTGCAAAAACCGTGGTGGAAGTCACCGGGGCCGCGGCGCCCATCGAAACCACTAGTGGTTCAGTGGCCGACATCAAGGAATCGACCCAGATTCGTGATCTTCCTTTGAACGGGCGGGACGTGGGCCTGCTTTTCAATCTCACCCCGGGCGTGGAGAGCGGCTCGGGCGGTGCGCGCGTCAACGGAATGAAAGTGGGGTCTCTGGATATTAACCTGGACGGCGTTACGCAGGTGGACCGTTTCGGTGGGGGAATCGTCCGCGTGCGGCCGGGGATAGAAACCATCGAAGAGTTTCGAATTGAAACCGTTGGCTCGGACGCGCGCTATGACCAGCCAGCCACGGTGATCATGGCCACGCGTAGCGGCACGAATCAACTGCATTTTGCAGCCTACGAATATCTCCGCGACAATTCCGTGGTCGGCCCGGCTCGCTTGCGCTCCGACCCTGTGGACGCGAAAGTGCCCCTACTCATTCGGAATGAGTTCGGAGGGTACGCGAGCGGTCCTGTGTACATCCCGCATGTTTACAACGGGCGTGACAAGTCGTTCTGGTTTTTTGACTATGAAGGCTTGCGCGACCACGAACGCTTTTCGCCTCTCTACAACTATGTCCCGACGGCGGCGATGTGGAATGGAGATTTAAGCAACGCTGTTGACTCCAGTAATGGAAATGCGCCGATCACGATTTACGACCCGACGACCACGGATCCCACGACGTTCCAGCGGCAACCGTTCCTCAACAATCAAATCCCGGGGCCGTTTAACGGAACCGCAACCATGTTGCAGAGCCTGACCGCGCTTCCGACCAGCAGCAACAATCCCTTCATCGCCCCAAATTTTACTTCCACCTATCCCAACATTGCACGCAACAACACCATCACGGCCAAGGTGGATCAGAACCTCTCCGATAAGGACCGGCTGTCGGTGCGCTACACGCGGGGCTGGCAGAATTCCGCCGTCGAGGGCGGCTACTATGCCAACCCCATCAATCCCACTTCCGGCATGGGAACAAGCGCCCGAAATTACTATGTTACCAACGTGGGAGTGAACTACAACCGGTCGATCTCGCCCAACTGGCTGAATGAATTGTTGGTCGGCGTTAACAGGTCCGCCGTCCACTACGGAACCAGCGCGGACTTCACCAACTGGCCCTCCCAACTGGGCCTGCCCAACCCCTTCAGCGTGACGGGGTGGCCAACGCTCTACAGTGAGGAGGCGAGCACCGGGTACTACCTCTACTTCGGTTGGGATTCTGACAACGTCCACAATCAGAATCTGACCAGCGAAACGATCGAGGATAACGTGACCTGGACCCACGGCAAGCATACGATCCAATTTGGAGGCCGGGGCCGGCGCGAACAGAACAATGTGCGCGAGAACCAGCAAGCCCAGGGCAGCCACAATTGGGGCCCCTCGTACACCACTCAATGGTCCGATTCGGCGTTCGGGTCAACGCCGGACACGGGAAGTGGATTTGCCGAGTTGCTTCTGGGGCTGCCGAATTATCTTTCGAACCAATACAATCGCGGTTACTTTTACTTCCGCCAGACTCAGGTGGGGCTCTACTTCAACGACCGCATCAGGGCGACCCCACGCCTGACACTCAACTTTGGGCTGCGTTGGGACTACTGGACGCCTTACAGTGAGGCCCGGAACCGGCTCGTCGTACCCTACAATCCCGAAGGCCCGTTCCAGGTGATTTCCCCCGGCAACATCAGTGTGGACCAGATCGGGGGTATCCCGCCCGCCGTCCTCACGTCCTGGGCGGACCTAGGGCTGACGTGGGCCACTGCAAACTCCGTAGGATACCCTTCCGCCTTATTCCGCCCCGTTCGGCATGACTTCGCCCCACGCCTGGGCGCGGCCTACCAACTCAATCAGAAAACCGTAATCCGCGGCTCCTACGGTATCTACTACGTGGGTATGCCGCTGTCTCTCATACTGCAATCGACGCGAAACAATCCGCCGTTGAACCTGCGGTTCCAAAACAACCCCTACAACAACCCCAACGTTCCCGCAGACTCGGATGGGAACATCGGAGTCGACAGTGCCTATTACGGCAACTACCCCTTGATAGTGGGTCCCGCAGCCTCGGATTATCTCCCTACCGCCGCGGTGGATATCAACACCCCTCAGGGGCTTTCTCCTTATGGCAATGCTGCGACGTACTGGGATGGCCCCAACTGGAACGACGAGCGCCAGCAAACCTGGAATTTCACCCTCGAACACGAACTACCCGCGCACACCGGGATGCGGCTCAGTTATATCGGGGCGTATGGCCAAAACCTCTCGCAACAGTTTGCGGTCGACTCCCAGAAGCCGAAATACAGCTACGCGCTGGACACCGGGCTCACACCCCCGGGGCAGGCCGCACTTTTGGCGCCGCAACCGGCGTGGGGGCTTATCGGCATCAACCATACTGGGTATTCTCACGATCATTCGGCGCAGGTTGAATTCCACCGGAAGTTTTCCGACGGGCTGAGCTTCCAGTGGTTTTACACTTACACCCGCGCCCTCGCCACCACCGACCCAAGCGGTTTCAGCACTGGAAACACCTCCATCAATGGAGGTGGTGGAAACGGAAAATTCGGAGGTGGAGGCGGCGGCGGGACCGTGCCCCAGAATATCCAGTTGTTCGGCGAACCGAACCTCAGTTACAATCAGCGATTGCGGATGGTCTACTTTAATAACACCACCATCCCGCCTCATCGCATCACCTTCAATGCCATTTACGATCTCCCCTTCGGGAGGGGTAAGTATTTCGGTCGCAGCGCATCGGCGCCGCTCAACTATGTCATCGGCGGCTGGCGCTTGGCGACCATCGGCACCTGGAATAGCGGATTGTGGATGGGCGTGAACCCGGGTTTCGTTCAAACGGGGAATGTACGCATTCCTGCCAACAAGCGGGCTATGCTGAACAGACCTGGCAGCAGCGATCAATACCGACAGTGGTTTGCCGGCAACTTCGACATCGCGACCGCGACGAACGTCTCGGGGAGTCTCGTGGCCCCGGCGGTGCGGGCGACCGGCCCGAATTGCTCGGGTGACTTTGTGGGCCAGATTGCCGTGACCTTGGCGGATGCGTCGTGCTACGACGCTTCGGTCAGCGGGAGCGGCTTCGGCGGAATCTACAATCCCTCACCCCGCGTCAATATCATCGGCCCGGGCGGGTGGAACACCGACCTTTCAATCTACAAGCACTTCAAGATCAAAGAGCGGTTGGATTTCCGGTTTGCAGCTGACTTCTTCAACGCGTTCAACCACCCGAACGACAATCCACCTGACGTCAGCACCGGCTTGCAAGACTTGAGCCAGCAGAATGTTAGCGTAAACATGCCACGAGTGGTCCAGCTCTCCTTGCGCGTGGAATTCTAACGCCCGCCGGGTCCCTCGACGGAGGTCGTGCACCATGCACGGCCTCCGTCACAACCTTGCCCTTCCCACCCCGCGGCGCTAATATCCTCTGTCGAACGCTTTGTATGGCGGAGGAGTGTGGAGGAGGAGTGCTGAGCTATTTCCATCCAACCTTGCCCCGGCGAAGAGAGAACCCCGCTCCGGATCGCGCTTGTCTTCCGCGCGACTCTCCGTCCCGGAATTCGGTTTGGTCACTGTGGAACGGAAGCCAGGCGAAAATCTCGCGCATCGTGCCGGGCATGGTCTTGTTCGTTTGCCTCTTCGGAGCACTGCCGGCGCGCGGCGCCGGCCAGAGCGGCGCGGAGCCATTCGAAGCACAGCTTGCGCAAGGTATCAGACTACTGGGCGAAGGTCACCTTTCCGAATCAATGATGGCTCTCAATAGCGCGAAGCAGAGCGCCCCTCAGGACGCGCGCCCTTATTTTTACTGTGGCATGGCTTTGGCCCAGGCGGGGCGTTTGCGCGATGCCGCCGCCGAACTGGGAGAAGCCGTTCACCTGGCGCCCGAGCAGTTTGATTACCGGGTTTTTCAAGCCCACGTGCTCGAGCAGCTTAAGCAGGCGGCTGCGGCCCAAGACGCTCTGGCGGTGTTTCAGAAGGAGCAGGTGGCCGAACGGCTAAGCCCGGCCTGGCTGAGATTGCTGGCCGACGTTTATTACCGCCTGCTGATCACGGACCAGGCCCTCAAGATTCTCGGGCTCTGGGCCCAGCGTGACCCCTCCGACGCTCGTATCGATCTCTATCGAGGCCAAGTGTACCTGGCGAGTGGAAAGCCGGACATGGCCCTGAGCTGTTTTCAGCGGAGCCTGGAAAAATCGACGCAGAACCCCCAGGCCTATTTCGAATTGGGCTCGATCCTCTACGAAAGGAATCAGCTAGTACAAGCGAAGAGCGCACTCCTCAACGCGGTTCGCGAGGACGCGAAAAATCCCGAGTATCTTTCGAAACTCGCTTCGGTTTACCTGGCGATGGGTGACCCGGACGCGGCGATCGAATCCCTAATAAGGGTGGAGGCGGCCGGCCCCAATTTGCCAATGATTTACTATAACCTGGGACGCGCTTACCGCAGCAAGAGCGAATCGGCTCTCGCTGCCGCATACTTGGAGAAGTTTCAGCAGGCAACTTCTGCTGAGGCGGAACGTCAGGCACGAACCTTGGAGGCTGAGCGCCCGATTGGTCAAGCGCAAAGACAACTGGATCAGGGGAACCCCGAGGCAGCCAGGGTGCTCTTTGAGAAAGCCCTGGAGGTTGATCCCAATCGCTGGGAGTCGCACGCCAACCTGGCCGAGATGGACCTTATTTCCGGCGACCTGCAATCCGCCTACCCGCACTTGCAGAAGTTGGAGCAGATCGACCCCGAGTCCGCCATTGGGAATTTCTTGATGGCGAGGTACTGGTTCAAGCAGAAGGATTACGTGCAGGCGCGGCTCTACGCCGAAAAAGTTAAGCTAAGTCGGCCGGATAATTCCGAACTCCGTACTCTGTTGGGCGATATTTACCTGGAGCTCGGCCAAAAAACGAAAGCGGTTCAAGAGTATCAACAGGCCGTTCACCTGGCTCCAGAACGCGCCGATTTGCGCGAGCGCCTTCGACTGGCGGCCGGAGACCTCCCGCCCGATGCGAGCCTAAAACCATGACGGCGGCATTGTTCAGTCACTTAACTACACTCCGCGAGGCGGCGAATCACCGCTTTGCAGGCCTGGGAAATGAAAAACAATTCGCGTTTGGTACGGCTCTGTGTGCGCGCGCGTTGTGGGCGTTCCTAGGATTGACGCTGGTGGCACCAGGGTGGTCGAAGCCCCCGAATGTTGTCCTAATCACTATCGACACTGTTCGCGCCGACCATGTGGGGTGCTACGGTTATCGACAGGCCCATACACCCAACCTCGATGCGCTGGCCCGTGAGGGGGCTCTCTTTCAAACCGTCGTTGCTTCGGTTCCACTGACTCTCCCTTCGCACTGTTCGATTCTGACCGGAACCTATCCTCCCCTTCACGGGGTCCGCGACAACCTCGGTTACAATCTGGGGGAATCTCCCCCCACCCTGGCCGACCTCTTGAAACGGAACGGCTATGTTACGGCTGCATTCGTGGGCTCAGAGGTCCTCGACGCCCGGCGAGGCCTGAATCGGGGATTTGACACCTATTCGAGCCCTTTCCGGCGAAAAATGGGGCGGGATAACCCTCTGGTCTTCAATCTCCAGGACCTGCAGCGCCGAGCGCAAGAAGTGGTTGACGATGCGCTGGGCTGGATGGCCGCTCATGCAGGGCGCCCCACGAGGCCGTTCTTTGTGTGGATCCATTTGTATGATCCGCACACGCCTTACGATCCCCCGCCGCGTTTTCGAGCTCTGCTTCACGACCCCTATGACGGAGAGATTGCCTACGCCGACGATGCCATGGGGAAGTTTTTCGGATACCTGAAGGAACACGCTCTCTACGATCAAACCTTGATCATCGCCGCCTCAGACCACGGGGAGAGTTTTGGGGAGCATGGCGAATTCACCCACGGGTATTTCATTTATGACACGACCTTGCTCGTGCCGCTCATCATTAAACCATCCCTCGGCTCTGGGATGACCCCTCGCCACATTGCTGCGCCTGTCCGAACCATTGACATTGCCCCCACCGTACTTCAATTCCTGGGGATCGTCCCTCCCTCGGGCATGCAAGGTAATAGCTTGCTCTCCCTGATGTTGGGTAAGACCACGGCTTCGCCCACAAGCGCCGCCTATTGCGAGAGCTACTACCCGAGCGAATTCGGCTGGAGTGCGCTGCGAGCGCTTCGCAGCGGGCATCTCAAATATATTGATGCCCCGAAGCCGGAACTCTATGACTTGGCAACTGACCCCCAGGAAACCCACAACCTCTATCAGACTCAGCGGGCCACGGCCCTCGAACTCAAGTCACAATTCGAGCGTCTCGTGGCCAGGGTAACGCCCAAGGAATCCGCGGCCCGGGCGCCAGTGTCTCCAACCGATCTCGAGATGCTGGCCTCGCTCGGCTACATCGCCACATCGGACCCAATCTCAATGGGGAGTCCGGGACGTTCGTCGCCTGACCCTAAAGACGAACTGGGAACGTACAAGGCCCTTCTCTCGGCTACGCATTTGGCCGCCGAAGGCAAGTGCGCCAGCGCCATCCCATCGTTGGCTCGTCTGACGCAGGAGCAACCGGCATTGTTTCTGGGGCATATGACCTTAGCCAAATGTAACCTCGCGACCGGAAGGTACGATGCCGCCGAGTCCGCACTGGACTCCGCCGTTCGCCTCCGCCCGGACAATCTCGAAGCGGAATTCTATCGAGGGATCTGCCAGTTTCA
>JBEKUI010000164.1:0-10578 GCA_049515175.1 Terriglobia bacterium | reverse complement strand
CAAGCTGGATCGCCAAGTCCAGACTGCGATCGTTCGCTACCTCCGCGAACGTGTCTTGGATGCTGAAAATCCCCGCCAATTCGGCAAGCCCCTGCGTGGCGAGAAGGAGGGCCTGTGGCGCTACCGCGTCGGCGATTACCGCCTCATTTGCGACATCCGCGATTCCGATAGAACCGTCGTCGTCCTCGCCGTGGGCCACCGGAAACATGTCTACCGCTGAGGTGGATAGTCCCGACGCTCAGAAGCTTTCCGGCCAGCGGCGCGCGCCGTGGATAATCCCCAAGATTTCTATGCGTGCCCTCGCAATGCGGTAGGCAACGATGAATGGTGTGGCGGGAATGACGAGTTCGCGAGTATCTTCCGCTCGCCCCTTGCGCCCTATCAGAGGATGGGCTTGAAGAGCCTGCAGGGCAGAGTCAATTCTTGCGATGACGGAACGCGCGGCAGCGGGGTTGGTCGCCGCGACATAGTTGTAGGCGTGGTCGAGATCTTCGACGGCAAGGCGCGTCCAACGAATCTTCAACGGCGCCACCGGGCAAACGCTTTGGCTACTTCCTTCTCACTTGCGAATTGGCCGCCCTGTGCCTGCCGCAGCCCATTCTTGATATGCTCGATCTGCCACTGGTGGGCGTCCAGATAGGCGTCAATGGCTTCGTTCAACACATAACTGCGGTCACGGTCGGTAACCTCCGCGATGGAGTCGAGCGCCTCCCGCTTGTCGGCATCCAGTCGAAAATTAATCGTGGTCTTTCCCATGGATTACGCCTCTAAGCCTCAATAATACACTGTGAGACGCCGTCTTGCAACAACCCGCGTTGTACCTTGGCGTCCTTGCGCAGACAGCGCAGAGCGCGCGCTGTCTGCGGCACCGGCGGGCGCTATTTCAGGAGTTTTACCAGCTCTGCTTCATCAATGGTCTTGACTCCCAGCGACTTGGCTTTGTCGAGCTTGGAGCCCGCATCAGCGCCCACGACGACGTAGTCGGTTTTCTTGCTGACCGAGCCGATGACGCGGCCACCAGCTTCTTCGATCAGGCGCTTGGCCTCGTCGCGCGAGTAGGTGGGAAGAGTTCCGGTGAGGACGAACTGCTTGCCGGCGAGTTTGCCTTCCGTCTTGCGCACTACTTTCTGCTCGAATTGCAGTCCCGCCTTGCGCAGCTTCTCGATGACGGCGCGGTTGCGCTTCTCGCCGAAGAACTCCCGGATGGCTTCCGAAACGCGCGGGCCGACCTCCTCGACTTGCAGCAATTCTTCTTCGCTCGCCTTAGCAAGTTTGTCGAGCGAGCCGAAGTGCTCGGCGAGGAGCTGTCCGGTGCGCTCGCCCACGAAGCGGATGCCGAGCGCGAAGATCAGGCGTGCCAGTTCCGCCTTTTTGCTGTTCTCGATCTCCTCGACCAGATTCTGCGCTGACTTCTCGCCCATGCGTTCAAGCTCCGCGACTTGCTGCTGCGACAGACTGTAGAGGTCGGCCACGTCGCGGACGATTTCTTTGTCCACCAGTTGATCAACGAGTTTGTCGCCCAGGCCGTCGATGTTCATGGCGCGGCGCCCGGCGAAGTAGAGGAGCGATTCCTTGAGACGCGCCGGGCAAGCGGCGTTGACGCAGCGGTAGGCGACCTCGCCTTCCGAGCGGTGCACGTCGCCGCCGCACACCGGGCACTTCTTGGGCATCTTAAATTCGCGGCCGTCGGCGGCAGACTTCATCACCTTGACGACCTGCGGAATCACCTCGCCGGCGCGCTGGATGAGCACCGTGTCGCCGATCTTGACGCCCAGGCGCTCGATTTCATCCATGTTGTGGAGCGTGGCGTGACTGACGGTGACGCCGCCCACATCGACGGGCTCGAGGTCGGCGACGGGAGTGAGTGTGCCGGTACGGCCGACCTGGGGGCGAATGTCCTTGACGATGGTCGTCGCCTGGCGCGCGGGATATTTGAAGGCCACGGCCCAGCGCGGGGATTTCGCCGTCGTGCCGAGCTCTTCCCACAGGCGCGCGTCGTTCACCTTGACCACGATGCCGTCGATTTCATAGTCGAGCGAGTCGCGGCGCGACTCCCATTCCTGGATGTAGGCGAGCAGGTCGTCGAAGGACTTGCAGAGTTTGCGGTGCGGGTTCACTTTGAAGCCCAGTTTGGCGAGGGCGGCGAGATTCTTCTCGTGTTCGGCAAGGGGCGGGCGGCCGTTCACGGTAAGGAAATAGAGAAACATATCGAGTTTGCGCTCGGCCACGGTGCGCGGGTCGAGTTGCCGCATGGTGCCTGCCGCCGAGTTGCGCGGGTTGGCGAATTTCGGCTCGCCCGCCCCCTCGCGCCGCGCGTTGGTCTCCTCGAAAGACTTGAGAGTCATGATGACTTCGCCGCGCACTTCGAAGCGCCTGGGGTTGCCGACGGCTTCCAGCTTTCTCGTATCGACGCGCAGCGGCACAGAGCGGATCGTCCGGACGTTGGCGGTGACATCCTCGCCAGTGGTCCCGTCGCCGCGCGTGACGCCGTGAACGAGCGCGCCATCCTCGTAGGTGAGCGCCAAGGAGAGGCCGTCGAGCTTCAGCTCGGCAACGTATTCGACGTTCTCGCGGCCGGCGAGTTCGCGCACGCGGCGGTCGAAATCGCGCAGATCGTCCACCGAATAGGTATTGTCCAGGCTGAGCATCGGGGAGGAGTGGCGAACCTTGAGAAACTCTTCTGCGGGCAGGCCGCCCACGCGCTGCGAAGGCGAATCCGGTCGGAGCAGTTCCGGGTGCTGCGCTTCCAGCTCCTGCAAGCGGCGCATCAGGCCGTCGAATTCGAAGTCGGAGATTTCCGGTTCGCTCAGGACGTAGTAGCGGTACTCGTGGTGGCGGATTTCCGCGCGCAGCTTTTCGATTTCCTTCTCGACGTTTCTGGCCACGCATTCCTCGGAAGAGTGCGGAAGTTGAACTCCGGCAACCCGGCGATTATACCGCGCCGGGCGAGGAATTCCGCGCGGCCGTCTTTGCGGCGCAGGGTGAGCAGGGCAGGCGACGCTGGCCCGGCGCTTGACATGGGATTGAGGAGGCTGCTAGGTTCGGTCGAGAAGCGATTTTGGGAAGGAGTGGCTGCCATGATGACGAGAATTCTCATTGTGCTACTGGCAGTTGCGGGCGTCGCGGCCCAGCCGGCATGGGCTCAGCGGGACCAGCCCCAGAAATCCGGCACGGCGCGTTTTGGCGACGCGAGTTCCGTGGCGAGGAATTTGCAGGATCTCTTCTACGGTGTGGTCAAGGGTCTCGACAAGAACGAGATGGTGCTGGAGAAGACGAAGTTCGGCCTGGACCAGACGATCAAGCTGAATGAAAATACGAAGTACGTCCGCGACGGCAAAGCCAGCACGTTCGACAGCCTGAAGGTCGGCGAGCAGGTCTGGCTGCAGATCAAGACCGACAAGAAAACCGGCGACATGACTGCCAAGAAGGTGCTCACCGGCGTCATCGCGCCGACGATACAAAAGTGAATTGTGAATTCTGAATTGTGAATGGTGAATTGGAAGGGACGAGTTCCATCCGAGAGCTGGCGTCCTGTCTGGAAGCGGCATTGGGACGGCATAATCCACTATTCAGAATTCACAATTCAGAATTCGTCCTTCAGTAACTCCTTGCCTTGAGGCACGCGACGCTGATTTACAATCCGGTGGCCGGGCGCAAGCCAGCGCGACGCGAGAAGCAGATTCGCGAGGCGGCGGAGGTGCTGCGGGCGTCGGGCCTGGAAGTGAAGCTGGCCGCGACGACGGGGCCGGGCGAGGCGACGAACCTCGCGCGCCGCGCCGTCCAGGAAGGTTTCGAACTCGTCCTCGCCTGCGGCGGCGACGGCACGATCAACGAAGTGATCAACGGATTGGTCCCCGGCACGGCCACGCTGGGGGTTTTTCCGGGGGGAACCGCCAACATCATCGGGAAAGAACTTCGTCTTCCGCATCATCCCGTGCGCGCGGCGCGCGCGCTGCCCGGTTGGAAGCCGCGCCGTATCGCGCTGGGGCGCGCGACATGGAACGATGCCGCGAGCGGCGAGCCGCGGAGCCGGGTGTTCATCAGCGTGGCGGGGGTGGGCTTCGACGCCTACATCGTGCACAGCCTGTCGTGGTCGCTGAAGATGGGCTGGGGGGTCATCGGCTACGGGCTGGAGGCGGTGCGCCAGACGCTGCGCTATTCGTTCCCGCGCTTCAGCTTCGAGATGGACGGCCACCGCCGTGAGGCAACCTTTGCCGTGGTGCATCGCACGGGACATTACGCGGGCTGGCTGCCGCTCGCGCCCACGGCTGGGCTCGACAAGCCCGACTTCACCGCCTGCCTGTTCAAGAGTCCGCGCCGGGCGCGCTATTTCTTCTACGCGCTCGCGGTCATCGCCCGCCAGCACCTGCGCCTGCGCGACGTGGAATTGGCGAGCGGATTCAACGTGGCCTGCGCGCCGGTGGAGTCCGGCAAACCCATCTATTTCGAGTTGGATGGTGAACTTGCGGGACAACTCCCCGCCCGCTTCGATATTCTGCCGGAAGCGTTGACCGTGCTGGGGCCGTAAGTGGGGAAACGAAATTAGAAATTGGAAACTGGATATTGGAAACTGGAAGATCGTGAGTCGCGGATGAATTGCGGGTAGAGTTCCGCAAGGGAACTGGCGACTTTCAAACTTCGTGTTTCGAGTTGCATGTTTCGAGTTTCTATTTTCTAATTTCCAGTTTCCAATTTCCAGTTTCCGCTTTCAGGTTTAGGGCTTGGACAATCTCACTCACACGCTGACGGCGGTGGCAATTAGCCAGGCGGGACTCAATCGCAAGACGCGTTTTGCGACGCTGGCGGTGATTGCCGGGGCGAATCTGCCGGACGTTGATGTCGTCGCCTGGACGCGCGGCACGGCCACCTATCTCCAATACCATCGCGGGCTGACGCATTCGCTGCTGGGAGTTACGGTACTGGGCTCGCTTGCCGGAGTCATCTTTTATTATCTCGGCCGGCGCGCGGCTCCCA
Organism: Terriglobia bacterium; assembly: GCA_049515175.1. Lineage (GTDB taxonomy): Bacteria > Acidobacteriota > Terriglobia > UBA7540 > UBA7540 > JACQNR01. Next base: position 5,604 of record JBEKUI010000164.1, on the reverse strand, counting down.
AAGCCTCGACGCGGCCGCCGAATCTCCGCTGGCTGGTGGTGTGCGGCCTCGCGGGCGCGGCCAGCCATCTGCTGCTCGACTTCACCAACTCTTACGGGGTGCGGCCGTTTCTGCCCTTCAGCGGGCGCTGGTATGCGTGGGACATCATGTTTATCATTGACCCGCTGCTGCTGTTCCTGCTCGTTGTGGGGCTGGGAGTTCCAGCGCTGCTGCGCCTGATGTCTGAGGAGATGGGGGCGCGCAAACCCGCCTACCGCGCCGGGGCGATGGCGGCGCTCGTGGCGATGGCGCTGCTGTGGGGCGTGCGCGACCTCGCCCATCGGCGCGTCCTGGGCCTGCTCGATTCGCACACTTACGCGCACGAAAATCCCCGTCGCGTGGGCGCATTTCCCGCGCCGGGGAATCCCTTCGCGTGGACGGGGGTGGTCGAGACCGACTCGTCGTTCCACGTGGTTGCCGCCAGCGCCCTCGACGACGATGTGAATGTGGATGAGGCCGAGGTCTTCCGCAAGCCCGAGCCGGGACCCGCGTTGGCGGCGGCCATGCAGACGCGCACCGCCGCCATCTTCCTCCGCTTCGCGCGCTTTCTCTGGAGCGACACGCAGGAGCACGAGACGGGCTACTCGGTCACGCTGCGCGATCTGCGCTTCGCCTCGCTCCGAACCGGGCTCCGCGGTTTTGTGGTGGATGTGAAGCTCGACAAGAATCTGCGCGTGCTTTCGGAATCGTTCAGCTTCGCGGGGACACCGCGCCCCGCGGGGCGTCAGGGCTCGCCTGGAGAAGAGGAATCACCCGACGCGACGCCCGGGGATGAGGCCACCCGCCCCGCCAGCCGCCGGTAGAGAAGCGTGGCGACAATCACCGCGAGCACGATGGCGAGCGACGCTCGCACGAAATTCGCCTTGAGATAGACTTCCGCTGCCGCACCGTACCGCGCCCCCAGGAAAGCTTCCGTCCCGAAGCGCAAGCTTCGCCCCACGATCAGCGCCAACCCGAAGCGCCAGGCGTTGACGCGCAGCGCCCCCGCCGCTAGCAGGAAAGCCTTGAAGGGAGCGGGCGGTGGCAGCAACGAGGCCACCAGCAGGGTGGCGAATTCATTTTTTTCCAGCCACTGATGCGCGCGCGCGAGCGATGCGGAACGTTGTCCACGCCAGAGGAAGCGTGCTCCCCCGCGCGCCAGGCCGAACATCACGTAGCAGCCGAGCACCGAACCCGTCGTCGCCCCCAGCCCGTAAAAGATCGCGCGCTCCGGATGCTGCCCGGATAGGTGCAGCAGCAACAAGTCATTGAGTCCCGGCAGGGGAACGACGGAAGAATCGAGAAAGGAAATTCCCAGCAGGCCCCAGCCGCCGTAGAGCGCCAGGAACTGCCCCAGTCTTGTGGCTTGAGATTTCAGAAAACCCAAACGCGCGCACCTGGAAAGAATTGGTCGTCCATTCTATGCGCAGCCGCGCGCGCGCGCAATCAGACAGTGGCAGGGGAAGAGCCGGTTGCCGGTGCCCGGCGGCCGAACCACGCGGAAAGGAGGTAGAACACGACGGCGAGCAGCGTCAGGTACTGGAAGCCGAGCAGGGTGGAGGCGTATTCGGACAGCCCGCCCAGGATGGCTCCGCCTACGTTGGCGCCGAAATCCTGGTCCGGGGCGACGCTGCGGCGGAAGGCCGTGGCGAAGACCACGCCAGCGAAGAAAATCGGCGTGAAAATTAGAAGGCATGACGCCGTGGCCTGAAGAAGGCGGTCCATCGCCAGAAAGTAGTTGAGCGGCAGAAGGATGTTCGCCGCCAGGCTCAGGATTAATCCAGCATAGTACGGCGCGAAGCGCACCGGCCGCACCTTCAGGGTGTAAAGATTGGCCGCCAGGATCATTACCAGCACGGCGGCAAACACCACCGTGTTCACCATCCAAGTGCTGCCGAAGAGCAGGGCCAAGCGGACAACGGCTTCTGCCTCGAGCAGCATGAAGCCTGCGCCCAGAAAGAACATTCGCCCGTCCAGCCGCCAGGGTTCATGTTGCAGGCGAGCGCGGCGCATCCCCACATAGAGCAGGAGAAGCGAGATACCGCCCATGGTGGCGATGCCGCGCAGTCCCAGATTGGGGATCGTGCGGTGGCGAACGTAGAGGAACGGCCAGTCATCGGTGGCGCTGTGCAGATCGGGAATCTCCGCGACCGTCGCCGGCCCCAGGCGAATCCACTCCTCGCGCTCGGCCGGGGCGGGCCGCTGGTCGAATCCGTTGGGGGTGTGCGGTCCGGGCGACTCATTGCCGGGCAGCCAGTATTCCGTGTGCGCCGCGAACGCCGCGGCCCAGGGCGTGTTGGCGCCTCCGGCGACGAGGGTGAATCCTCCGTCGCGGTCCGACTCGACGCTCGCGCGGTAGGGGAGGGTAAAGACCAGGGGCGGCTGCCCGAAAGTCTCCTGAACCTCTTGCGCCAGGCGGGCGACGATCCATCCCTGACGGAAGTAGTTGTACATGAGGAAGAGGCCGTGGGGCTTGAGGTGCCGCCGCACGTCCGAGAAGGCCTCGCGCGTGAAAAGGTAGCTCTCCAGGCGGATGTCGCTGTAACTGCTGTGGAGCACCAGCGAATCGACCAGGGCATAGATAATCAGGTCGTACTGGCCCTGGGTGGCGCGGAGAAAATTTCTCCCGTCGCCGACGTGCGTGGTGACGCGCGGGTCGGCGTAGGGCCGGTCGGGATGGTCGCGGGCGCCAAGGCGCAGAATCGCGGGGTCAATCTCCACGGCATCGACGTGGTGCACATCCCACTTCAAGGCGCGGCTGACGTCATTGCCCGAGCCGGCGCCGATGATCAGCACGTCCTGGAACGGGCTTCCCCCCGAGTCGCGTTGCAGCACGTAGGGGATTTCATACGCAAACGCTGGATTGGGTTTGTCTTCCCGGGACGACATCTGCTGGTGTCCGATCAGGTTCACGGCGATTTTGCGCAGGGAGGATAGACGTAGTCGATGCGGTAGTAAGGCGACCAGATGATTTCCCCGAGGGGCTTGCCGTTCTGATGGATGACGCCACAGGTGATGGTGCTGAGCCCCGCGACCACTGCCAGGCGGATGTGGCCTGCCCGGCGAGTCTCCGGCGCGCGCGGCGGGTCGCCGAAGGACAGGAAGTATCCGAGTCCGGCCGCTGCCGCCAGAAACCACCACACGGGGCTCAGCTCGAACCGCGCGCAAGCCGCGAAAACCAGAACCCCGGCCAGGCTTCCGGCAATGTTAAGAATGTAAGCGACCATCCGGTTCGGGACGCGCTCCAGCGCCCGGCCCAGCGTCTGCCCGGGGCCGATGAAGGCCAAGGCGATAAGGACGAAGAAGACGCCCTCCACGACTTCGATGGGAACGAAGAAATGCGCGGGGTTCGCCTCACGATAATCGTTGCCAAAGAAAACCACCTGCGGCGCGGCTTGACTGCCCACCCGGAGGACCGTTTCCAGAGGCACCCGCAGGCGCGAAAGGATGAGCCCCAGGATCATCGCCAGGGCCAGCCACGCGGGAGTGCGGAGGAGGTGGTCGGTGCGGTTCCGGGCGGCCAGGCAGCCCAGGGACATCCCCAGAAAACTCGCCAGCAGCACCGTGTTGGTGAAAAACGTCAGGAACAGGACGTGCGCCGGGAACCAGCGGATGCAGGCGAGCTCGAGAAAGAGGATGAGGAAGCTGATCAGGAAAAGGTCCAGCCGGGCCCGCGCGGCCGTAGGCGACGCGAGACCGGGCCCGGCCTCTGAAACGGTTTCCATTTTCATGTTTCGGATTCTCATCCCTCGCAGGTGGATTCTCTCACATTTTTCAAAAGGGACTGCTTATGGCTAATACGCAATGACGGTGGCCCCAATGGGGCTGCGATTCCCAATGACTCCTATTTGTTCCAATTCCAAGGGTCTGGGTTATCGACGGGGTCCCACGGCACTGGAATCCGGCATACGGACTCGCCACCATCATTGTATTACAGAGTATTACAGAACCTTGCCCCCAGAGCCAGGTCCGCTTCTTTCGCTGCCCGATGACCCGCCGCGTGGGGATGACTTTGGTGCAAGGCCCCACGCCCCACTCGCAATTGGTAATGACACGGGTTCGTCATCCTAGAAGAAGCCCACGGTCAGGACCGGCGGCTGATGGACTGACTGTGACAAATCCCTTTGAGATCGCGGCGACCCTTGACCTATTGATATTACATGACGTTAGATGATGATTCGAGAGGAGGCAGGGGGCAGTGAGGGCTTGTTCTAGCTCGTCCGTCGGCTGAGGGAGGGCGTGAAGGCGCCGCGGCATCGAACTGACCCAATGCCCGAAAGTACCCTTGACCGGCTCACTCCCCCGTGCTAAGGTGCAGCACATCAGGGCCGAAAACGCCGAAGACGATTTTGGGTATGAGACGGCTATTTTGAGGTACTCCCAGGAGGGTTTGTATGAGAGTTGCGCCAGGCGGGGTTCGTTGGACCTTTGCCATTCCACTAGTTCTGCTTCTGATGGGGAGAAGCGCCTTGGGCGGGCAGCGCATCAACTTGACGGCGAGTCTGTGGCCAAGCTGTTCGAATTGCGACACGAACGTCTCTGACCTGGGAACAACCGGACATTACAGTTTGCTGGACGACATCGGGCCCTACCCCAACGGCAACGGGGTCCAGTCGCAGATCCTCAACAACAATTCCGTCTACACGCTCAGCACGATGAACACGCTGGTCAACGGCGTGGTGGGGACGGGCACACGCTACGTTCGTATTCACTTCTATTCCACGGTCGAGGGCTGGCCGCAATTCCCCGATGACGTGCTGCCGGCTTGCTGGCAGGGTGAGCACGACCAGAACCAGGCTGTGAACTGGTCCATCTTCTCCAGCGGCCTCGCTTTCCCCACGATGGTGGTCGGGTCGCAGTACGGGGGATTTGCGCGCGCGGATTTCAACGTCCGCAACGGAGTTTGCGACAAGCAGATCTTCCGCTTTTATCTGCGCTGGTACAACGTCTGCATCAAGCGCACCGCCTCCAACACCTGGGTCGTCACGTCGGACAGTTGTGGCGCAAGCATCGATTACGGCACGGCGGGCCTGAATGGCCAGGGCGGCAAGAATGGTCAGACACTCTCTTACGGCGACTGGCGCGTGCCCTTCAAGGTGACCCTGAGCAAGTAAGAGCGTTTAACGGACAGCGCAACGTTTGGTTTTCCAGAGCGGGATAGCGCAGACCTCACCCTTGAGGTCCGCGCTACTTGCTCACTTCATGTTTCCCCTTCGGTTTCTCGCTGACGTCAACCTCCAGGAAGCCGATCCCAGGGACCTGCACTCGCCTGGCATCAAGGACCTGGTTTGCCCGAATCGTCACGAGGATATAGGTAGCTTGTGGAACTCCGGCGAACCTGAATTTGCCGGAGCCGTCCGGCTTTGTATCTAGGGATAATTCAGAATAAACTCCTATCAACCTCAGATGGATCTCAGACGTAAATGAATGCGCATTTCGAACTTTGCCAGACACGTTGAATTGGGGCGGCTGGGTATCAATCGTGCCAAAGCTCAGTCCCAGAACCACCCATGTCTCGGGTTGATAAACATAGACGTCTTTCTCCGCGCTCCAGAAGCCAGTTGCGCGCGCCCGAAGACGGTACAC
>JBEKUI010000163.1:0-10627 GCA_049515175.1 Terriglobia bacterium | reverse complement strand
TTTGAATATGATTCCGACCAGCCGTCTGGATCCCACTACCCAGCAGATCCTGGGACTACTCCCAGCCAACACCAATGTGGCGGGACGCGAGAATAGGACCAACAATTACTTCGTTTCCGCACCCTTCACGTTCGACCGCCACCAAGTGGACGCGAAGGTCAACTACAACGCTACTTCCAAGCTCAACTTTCTCGGGACCTTTGGGTATCTGCGTTACAGCGACTTCACGCCCACGGTTTTCGGCACCGCGCTTGTGGGTACGCCCATCGGTGGCGGCAGCAACCCGGGTCACGGACAGGGGAACATTTACCGTTTCACGATCATGGGCACCTACACCTTCACGCCCAACTTCGTCATGGACGCGCACTTCGGCTATGCAAAGCAGGGCACCAGTTCCGAGCAGCCGGGCTTAGGGACGAACGTCGGGACCGACGTCCTGGGCATTCCCGGAACCAACGGCACGCGGGCCTTCGAGAGCGGCTGGCCGGAGTTCCAAGTCGGCGATTTCGCCACCATGGGTGTCGACGTAAACTTCATGCCGTACTATCGGCATGATCCCCAGTCCCAGTACGTGGCGAACTTCAACTGGATCAAGAGCAAACACAACATCCGCTTCGGCACGGACTTCTACCGCATGGGGCTGAACCATACCCAGGCGGAATTTCTGTCGGGTGGCGTCTACGGCGCGCAAGGCGGGTTCAACTTCTCGGATGGCTTCACACAGAGCTGCCTCAATTGGGACGCCGAAAGTAGCACCTGCCAAGAGTATTCACCCTCATCTCGGGCCAACAACTTGGCCACCTTCCTCATGGGGCTACCGGCTACTGCTTCCAGAACGTACCAGGTTCCCGATGTGATGCAGGTCCGCTCCCACCTGATGAGCGCCTATGTTCGTGACCGCTGGAGCATCACCCCCAAACTGACGCTCGATTACGGTCTGCGTTGGGAATACATCCCGGTACCCACCCGGGCTGACCGGGGCATCGAACGGTACGACCCCTTGACCAATACCGAACTGGTTTGCGGCGTCGGGTCGGTTCCCAAAGACTGCGGGACGAAAGTCAGCAAGAGGATGTTCGCCCCGCGGCTTGGACTCGCCTACCGTGCCTCCGACACCTTCGTGGTCCGGGCCGGTTTCGGCATCACCTACGATCCTTATATGGGCCTGGAGCCTCTGCGCGGCAATTACCCCACGATGGTGGCTTTGGCTGATATCGCCCCGCAGAGCCTCATTCCCTTCCGCCGGCTGACTGACGCCACCCCCTCGTTCTCCTCCGGGGCGGGGGCGCTGACGAATGTCGGAATCGATTCCATTCCCACTCCGTCCGTCGGGGATGGAGTCCTTCCCATGCCCTCTGACTACGCCTTCCAGGGGTACCCGCAGAACATGAACCGCGGGTACGTGGAGTCCTGGAACTTCACCCTGCAGAAAGAGCTGGGCCGGGGCTTCACCGCACAGGCCGGATACGTCGCCACGCGCTCCATCCGCCAGCTCGCCTTCCTGAACATTAACGCTGGCCAGGTGCTGGGAGCAGGAGAGGCGGGCCAGCCCCTCGAAGCGCAGTTCGGCAGAGCGGCGTACACCGGGCTCATGGTGCCCGTGGGCACGGGCCATTACGACTCGTTACAGGCCCAACTCCAACGGCGCTTCACCCAGGGCCTCTCGATGACGGTGAATTACACCTGGGGCAAGGCCATGAACGTGGTTGACGCGAGCGACTGGGGCCTTGATTGGGAACGGATCTCGGCGGTCAAATACTGGGACTTGAACTATGCTCCAACCGACTTCGACCGCACCCACAACCTCGAAATCATGACCATGTTGCAGTTGCCCTTTGGCAAGGGGAAGCGTTGGCTGAGCGGCAGCGGACGTGCTGTGAACGCTGTCGTTTCGGGCTGGCAGATGAACAACCTCATGAGCTTCATGAGCGGGCGCCCCTTTACGGTATATGCGTCCGGCAACCTCAATATGCCCGGAAGCAACCAGACCGCTGACCAAGTGGCGCCGAAGGTGACCAAGCTCGGTGGAGTGGGCATCGGCACACCTTTCTATGACCAAAGCGCGTTCGCGGATGTGTCGGGGCCACAATTTGGCACCGCCGGCTTCAACTCCTTGCGTGGGCCGGGCGTCGTCAACTGGGACTTCGGCGTGACCCGGGAATTCTCCATCACGGAGCGCTGGAAACTCCAGTTCCGGATGGAGTCCTTCAACTTCACCAACACGCCGCACATGAGCACCCCGGACAATTACGTCAGCGATGGAGCCGACTTCATGACCATCACCGGCGTGCAGGATTTGGCGCGCGAAGGCATCGACGAACGCCAGTTCCGGTTTGGGCTGCGACTGCAGTTCTAAACATGGGCTGACTTTCAACCTGCCAAGGGGCCGCAGAAAAGCGCGGCCCCTTTTCTTTTGCGGACCGAATCCGGAGGCCGGCCATCCCGCGTGCAATCTCCCGCGCCCTGATTCATGAAGATTGCCACTTGCCTGCGAGGCGGCTCTCTCCCATCGAATTACGCTATGCGGAGCAGGAATGGGCGCGAACTCGCGCTGGCCGCCGCCCCGGCCCTGCAAAGACGTTCGTTGACTCGCGGCCGCGCGCCTCTATAATGCTCGTGCCACGAGCGGAGGATCTCGGATGATGCCAACCCATACGCGATTCCTGATTACCGGCGCCAAAGGCTGCATCGGCGCCTGGATCGTGAAGAACCTCGTCGAACGCGGGGAGCGCCCCGTCATTCTCGACATTGATACCGGCGCGCATCGCCTCGAAGCCCTGCTCTCCCCCGAGCAAATATCTCTGATCCAATTCGTCCAGGGAGACGTGACTTCCTTCGATGACCTCGATCGCTGTGTTGCGGAGAATGGAATCACGCATCTTCTTCACCTCGCCGCCTTGCAGGTCCCGGCCTGCGCCGCAGACCCCCTGCTGGGCGCAAAGGTGAACGTCCTCGGGACGCTCAACATCTTGGAAGTGGCACGCAAGCGGCGCGAACAAGTCCAAAAGATCGTGTACGCGAGCTCGGCGGCGGTCTTTGGCCCGGAAGAGTTCTATGGCGGCGCCATGGTCCAGGAGGGCGCGCCGCTGCTCCCCGGAACCCATTACGGCGTTTTTAAGCAATGCAATGAGGGCAGCGCGCGCGTCTATTTCCTCAATAACGGCATCTCCAGCGTGGGGCTGCGACCCTGGGCGGTGTATGGAGTGGGGCGCGACCAGGGCATCACCTCTGGACCTACCAAGGCGGTCAAGGCGTCGGTCGTCGGTCGGCCCTATGTCATGAAGTTCACCGGACAGATCGACATGCAATATGTGGACGATTGCGCGCGCATCTTCCTGCGCTGCGCCGAATCGGACTTGCCTGGCGCGCGGGTTTACACGCTGCGCGGCGCCGTGGTGCGCCTCGAGGATTTCGTCCGCACCCTGGAAGAGGTCTATCCCCGGTCACGCGGCCTGATTGGTGCCAAAGGGAAGCACCTCCCCATCGCCGCCGACCTCGATGACAGCGCTCTGGTGCGCGATCTCGGTGATGTGCCCCGCAGATCGCTCGCCGCGGGCATCCGCGAGACGATTGCAATCTTCGAGCGCTTGCAGCGCGAAGGACGGCTCGACACGAAGGATCTGGAGCAGTAGCCCGTTGTCAAAGGTTGGTTGTCGGGATTCGCTTTTGGATTTTCCATTTTCAAGTTTCCAGTTTCTATCTCTATGAAAGCCGCCGTCCTTGAAGATGTCGAAAAGTTGATCGTGCGCAGCGTGCCCGATCCTTCGGTTCCGGCGCGCGAAGTGGCGCTGCGAGTAAAGGCCGTGGGGGTGTGCGGCACGGACCTCCACTTGTTCCGCGGGCACGGCAACTACAATCTGGATGCGAAAGGGCGCACCATCCCGCTCTCGGAGCAGCCGCAGATTCTCGGCCACGAATTCGCGGGGGAGGTGGTCGAGGTCGGCCGCGAGGTAAAGGACTTGAAGCCCGGCGACCGCGTCCTTTGCGACCAGGGGCGCAACTGTCACAGCCAGGGCCGCCAGCCCGTTTGCTCCTACTGCGCCTCCGGCGACTCGCACCAGTGCGAGTTTTACGCCGAGCACGGCATCACCGGCCTGCAGGGCGCGCTTGCCGAATACATCGCCATGCCCGGCGTGAACTGCGTAAGGATTCCCGACTCGCTGCCTACCGAGCAGGCAGCACTCGTCGAGCCGCTGGGCTGCGTGCTCCATTCCAGCGATCGGGCCGAGCGGGCTGCGGCCCGCTACACGCTCGGCGGCGCAGAACCGATCCGCCATGTCCTGATCGCCGGGGCGGGGCCGGCGGGACTGCTCTTCCTGCAGTACCTCCGCAACGTCAGGAATTTCGACGGCCAAATCCTGGTCAGTGATTTACGGGAAAGGAATTTGGAGTTGGTTCGGCAGTTGGGGGGCACCCCCATCAACGCCCGCCAGCAGAAACTGGGCGACGCCGTACACGAACTGACCCGCGGCGAGCGCGTTCAGTATCTGATCGAGGCCTGCGGAAACTCGATCATCTTTGAACAGATTCCCAGCCTGCTGCGCAAGCAGGGAACGATTCTTCTTTACGGCCACGGCCATAAAGGGCGCGACATCGGCCTGATGGCCAACGTGCTCTTTCTCGAGCCCACTCTGGTGGGAGCGGTGGGCGCTTCGGGCGGCTTCGATCGCGATGGCCGCCCTGCCACTTATCAGCGCGCATTGGAGCTGATCAGTTCCGGCAAGATTCGCGTCGAGCCCTTCGTCACCCACCGCTACAATGCCCTGGAAGAGGTCCACCAGGCGTTCCAGCACGATTTCGAGCAAGCGGACTACATCAAAGGAGTGCTCAAACTACAGTAGGCAGAAAGCAGAACGCAGTTGGCAGCGATAGAAGATCTTGAAATCTGGATGGCGCGCTGAGTGTCCGGACCAAATGTTCGTTCACGAGGACCTACGCCTAACTCGGCGCCCGCGCCGACCTCACCGTACTGCCAGCGAAGCCATAGTGCGCGATGAACGCGTAGCAGATCAGGAGCACTGCCATCGCCGCAGCCATGCTGTGGGTGTTACGGAACACGAATGCCTCAATTAGAGGAAAAAGCGCGCCACCGATAATCGACATCACCATCATTGACCCGCCCATCTTCGTGTTCGGCCCCAGTTCCTTGATGCCCAACGCAAAAATCGTGGGGAACATAAGCGACATGAAGAAACTGGTCAGAAAGAGAGCCCATACTCCCACCCAGCCGGGTAGCAGCACGGCCACAGCCACAAGCGCCACGTTGGCAATGCCATATACGCCCATCAGCCGGCTCGGTGAATAGAACTTCATCAGATAGGTGGCCGTAAATCTTCCCACCCCAAAAGCCACGAGCGTCCCGGTGAGAAGGTAGCCCGCCACTTTCTCCGGCTGATGTGTGTAGTCTTGGATGTATTGGATATACCAGCTCCAGGTGCCGACCTGCGCGCCCACATAAAGAAACTGTGCAAAGACGCCAAGCATGAAATGACGATGGTGAAACAGGTCAGCGAACCGCCCCTTAACGCGTTCGGCGCCCTCATGCACCTCTTCAGCAACCTTGGGAAACTTGGTCCGCAGGATGAGCAGCGCCCAAACGAAGATGATCGTGCCAATGACCAGATAGGGCGTGACGACGCGCATCGTTTCGTGCTGCAGGTATGACTCATATTTGCCGGCGGCCTTCATGGCACTAACTTCCGACGGGCTCAATTCGATTCCGGAGAAAATGAAGATGGTCCCCACTAATACTCCGGTAACGGCCCCGACTGGATTGAATGCTTGCGAGAAATTCAGCCGCCTCTCGGAAGTCCTCGGATCGCCCAGGGTGGCAATGAACGGATTCGCTCCAGTCTCGAGAAACGCCGCGCCGCTGGCGATCACAAACAACGCGAACAGGAAGAACCCGTATTGCCGGACGATGGCCGCCGGCCAGAACAGAAAGGTCCCGATGCTATACAAGAACAAGCCAATCACCAGGCCGGTCTTGTAACTGTATTTGCGCATGATCAGAGCTGCCGGCATAGAGACGAGGAAATAGCCCATGTAAAACGCCCACTGGATCAGGCCCGCCTTGAGTCGCGTCAACTCGAAAGATTTTATGAACTGCTTGATGAGAATGTCGTTCATATTGCTGGGAATGCCCCAAAAGAGAAACAGGGCGGTAACCAGCACGAAGGGCAGCACGTTGCCCGCTGCAAAAAGCCGAGGCTCGGTCTTCGCGGTCTCCTCGCGATTCACGTACGCATTGGTGGAGATACTCATAAACGAACAATCCAGCCGAGCCAGCGGGCGGCCCCGCCCTGTCATCGGATGACGGTGGGATAAGCGCGTGTTAGCCCGAGCGGCTAACCTAACCTCGTCTGCCTGGTCTGTCAAGGCGGTAGCTCATGATTGACGCCAGCAAGTGAAATGACCGTGCGGGGGAACAGGTGATCGGACTTCGGCCAACCCGGCCACTCCCCGCTGGCCGACGCACCGCCCCTACTTGGCGCTTGTATTTCATATGGTGAATATGCTACACAGCAAATAGCGCCCGGGTAAACCGGCATGGGTGAGGGCTGGGCAGCAAGCTGGGATCGCACCGTGCAGACCAGCCCAAGAACTGACAGAGCACATGCCTCAGCAGCGCCGAAGCGACCGCCTCTTTTTGCAGATTCCCATCCATGTCTCCGGGACGGATGCTGGGGGCGAACATTTCGAGGAAGATAGCGTCACCGTCCATGTCAACCAGCACGGAGGATGCATCTCCCTGATCCATTCCCTCCGGCCCGGCGGGACGATCCAAGTTCGACATCTTTTGAACGGCCGGGAATCGGAATTCCGAGTTGTCGGCCTGGTGCGGGAGATCTTCAGCAACCGCGCGGAATGGGGTTTGGAGTCGACTGACCCCACGGTCGAGTTCTGGGGAATTGAGTTCACTCCTCCCCCCGATTCCCCGGAACCGAAGGCCCTGATCAAGTGCCAGGCCTGTTCACAGGTGGTTCTGGCCCCGCTTTCCCATTCCGGATACGAAATCCTTCTGCATACCGGCATGCTATCGCGTCATTGTGATCGGTGTGGCGAAACCACGCGCTGGCACCCGAGCGAAGTGCCGACCGGAAGCAGAGTTGCCACTTCGCCGGCCCAGCCGCTAACCCATGACGAACGAAGGAAGACACGCCGGCGAAGGCTTGCGATGCGCCTCCAATTGCACCGAGCCTCGGGCCAGACCGAACGCGTCCGCACCTTAGATGTCTCCAAAGGTGGCCTCTCCTTTATCAGCCAGCAAGTCTTTCGCGTGGGCGAAGAGGTCGGCTTCATCCTCCCGTCTGGCGGGCAGAAAGAATCCGTCGAAACCCAGGGGCACATTGCCTGGGTGCGTCAAACCCCCGAGGGGTGGGTTTACGGTGTAAGCTTTGCGACGGACGCTGCAGTCTCTGCGCGACCGTCAGACATGGCAACCGCACCCCCTTTTTCCAAGAAGGCTTCCTAGCAACAACACTCACGCAATTCCCCCGTGATGAGATGTGGGCGACATCGCGGCAAGTCCTTTATGTCCCCCAACCTCAGAACCCCCGGGGCTCCGAGGCTCCAAAGTGACGTCCACATGCGGCGCAGCCCGTCGAAACAGCGGTCTGAGGGGAAGGAGCTGTGACGGCGGCCATGCGAGCGAATTGACAATCGCCCGGCTCCCCCCTAGTATGACTCTGGCTGTTCAAGGCTCATTGGACCTCCTACTCTGGTTTGCAGGTGCCTGTGTCGATGATTTCCGGTCCTCCGGACAGTGCCCAAAGCGGTGGCGAACGCGACCGCGCCCAACTCCTTCATACCTTGCTTGAGGTGATGAACTCGCTGAACGCCGAGCGGGACCTCGACCGGCTGCTGCAAAAGATCATGCAGAAGGCCGTGGAGGTGATGGACGCCGAGCGCTCCACCCTGTTTCTGGTGGACGAAGCCAAAGGCGAGCTCTGGTCGAAGGTCGCGCAGGGGCCGGCCCTAAAGGAAATCCGCGTGCCCATGGGGGCGGGGATCGCCGGACACGTAGCTCGCAGCGGGGAGACCGTCAACATCCCTGACGCTTACCAGGACCCGCGCTTCAATCCCGAGGTGGACCGCAAGACGGGCTATCGAACGCGCACCATCCTCTGCGCCCCCATGAAGAGCCGTGAGGGCAGAATGCTGGGCGTCCTCCAAGTTCTGAACAAGCGAAATGGCGTTTTCACGCGCGAGGATGAGGAACTGCTCGACGCCTTCGAATCCCAGGCCGCCATTGCCGTGCAGAACGCCCTGCTCATCGAAGACATCCGCAAACGCGCCCGCACTTCGGAAATCCTCCTCGATGTGATGCGCACCGTCTCCTCCGAACTGCAGATCGACCAGCTCCTGCAGAAGGTGGTGGCCAAAACCTCGGAAGTGATGAATGCTGACCGCTGCACGCTCTTCCTCGTGCACCGCAAGAGCGGCGAACTCTGGTCGCGCGTCGCCCAGGGCCCCAACCTGAGCGAAATCCGCGTCCCGCGGGGCATCGGCATCGCCGGCCATGTGGCACTCAGCGGAGAAACCATCAACATCAAGGACGCCTACCAGGACCCGCGCTTCAATCTCGAAATTGACCGGCGCACGGGGTACCACACAAAAACCATCCTCTGCATGCCGCTGCGCAACGAAAAGGGCGAAATCATCGGTGTCATGCAGGTGCTCAATAAAAAGGACGGCGTCTTCACCGACGAGGACGAGCAATTGCTCGATGCGCTGGGCTCGCAGATGGCCATCGCCCTCGAGAACTCCCGCCTGTTCGAAGAAGTCCGCTTCATGAAGAACTACAACGACAGCATCCTGCGGACGATGGAAACCGGCGTGGTCACGCTCGACCCGGACGAGAAAGTCGCCTATTGCAACGAGGCGGCACAGAAAATCTTCATGGGGGGAGGCACTTTTCAGCCCGGAATGCGCTATTTGACCTTCTTCCGGGAAGAATTGAATCCTGCCCTGGCGGACGGGCTCCACCAGGCACTGCAAGCGGATACCTCTTACACTGCCTACGACGCCACCTATCGTCAGAGCCCGGAAGAATCACTGAACATCAACGTTCACGCCCTGCCTCTTGCCACCGAGAAAGGCAAGCACCTGGGCGTGGTGGTCATCGCCGACGATATCACCCAGGAACAGCGCCTGATGAGCACGCTTTGCCGCTACGTGACGCGTCAGGTCGCCGAAGAAATCATGAAGGACCGTGACCGGATCAAGCTGGGCGGAAACCGCTCAAACGTCACCGTCCTTTTCTCCGACATCCGGAATTTTACGACCATGTCTGAGCAACTCGAAGCAGAGGAAGTTGTGACCATGCTCAACAGCTACTTTACCCGGATGCTGGATCCTATTTTCCGCTACGAGGGCACGCTCGACAAATTCATCGGCGACGCCATCATGGCTGTTTTCGGCGCTCCCATCCCCCTCGCCAACGATGCCGAGCACGCCGTGCGCGCCGCGCTCGAAATGCGCCGGGCGCTCCGCTGGTACAACGAAGACCGCGCCGGGCAGGGTCTCCCTCCCATCGACAACGGCATCGGCATCACCAAGGGCGAGGCGGTGTCGGGCAACATTGGCTCCGAGCAACGGATGGATTACACGGTGATCGGCGACACGGTGAATATCGCCTCACGCCTGGAAGGCCTGACCAAGAGCTACAACCACAAAATCCTCGTCAACGAAGGCGTCTATAAGGAGATCAAAGACAAGATCCCCTGCGTCGACCTCGGTTTTGCCCACGTGAAGGGCAAAGAAGGCGATGTCCACATCTATGGGGTACCCGACCCCACGGACTAGCCTCGCACAGTCCTCGCCCTGAAATCATGAAGGGCTTGAGCCCCACTCTTGACCTTCATCAACTTACTGGTTGATAGGCCATTTCTTATTTGCCACCCGCTGTGCTGCCCATTTTTTTCATGCTGCTGCCACTTTTCGGCCAGCCCCCTGACAGACTGGCCCGCTTCGAGAGGGCCGACCCCTTAATTTCAATAGGTTAGCGCCGGCGGAAATCCCGCGCAACGGCCAATCACTTGCTTAGATCAGATAGCGAGCTCGGGAGGCAGCATATGGAATATGCGATGGCTCCAAGCGGATTGATGGTTCACAAGCGCGAGGATTGGCCCTGCGCGGTTTGCCGGCCTGATCAGAATTCGGAAGGACACGGCTTCTGGCTTTGTGCGCACTGCGCGCACGGAATGATCTTTGCGGCGGAAGCCGGCGTCGAAGATGCGCGAGCGCTGCTCGGAGATGTTACCGACGCTCTGGCGCTCCTAGAAGTTCAAATGACGCTAGGGAGAACACCTGCCAACTAAACCTGCCATACGGTCTCCGCGCGCGACCGAGAGATTCTGCGGTGGGCAGCGAAGGGCCCACCGCACTCGGCAGCGCACACTCCAAGCGTCGGGTGCCATCTCGCGCGGAGACCCCCTCCTCTCAAGATTCGCCGTCACGCATACTCAGACTGAATCAGATCCCGCATGAACTCCGCGGCCATCTGAGCGTTTTTTTCGGCGTATTCGACTCCCACCGTCTCGCCTTTCACTTTGGGCAGCGGGTGGCAGAGTTCGTATCCGATGTAGCCGCTGTAGCCAATCTCCTTCATGGCCTTCACAAAAGG
>JBEKUI010000162.1:0-10696 GCA_049515175.1 Terriglobia bacterium | reverse complement strand
GAGACGGCCGCGCGTCGAAACTGAGAGGACAGGCCGTAGGTTTCGCTTTTGGGGAATCCCTGAGACAGACGGTAAACCAAGAGCACGAACCGGTGTGCCTTCTGCCATACCACCAAGTCCTCAAATGTGTTCGCAGGCGTCCTCATTCTGTCTTCTGTCTCCTGTCTTCTGTCTCCTGGCTCAACCCTCGACGCGCTGCCGCTCTACCAGGGCCTTCAGCCGTCCGGCCAGCTCCTGGAGGTTCTTCGCCGACGCCTCGAGCTGCTTGGTGCCCGCCATGTTCTGGGTCGTCGCCTGCCGGATGTTGGCAATGGCTGCGGCGATCTGGTCCATGCCGATGAGCTGCTGCTGGCTCGAGGCGGCAATCTGGGTGGCGGACTGCGACGCCTCGTCCACGCTTCCCGAGAGAGCACGGATCGACTCGCCCGCGTCAGTGGCCTGCTTGACCCCGGCGGCCACCGCCTTGGTTCCCTGCTCGGTGACCATGACCGCGGCGCTCGTGGCCTTCTGGACCTCCATCAGGATGGTCCGCACCTGCGTGGTCGCCTGCCGCGACTGCTCGGCCAGGCTCCTTACCTCCTGCGCCACCACCGCGAACCCCTTGCCGTATTCGCCAGCGCGTGTCGCCTCGATGGCCGCGTTGACGGCTAAAAGATTGGACTGCTCGGCGAGGTCGTTGACCGTGGCGATGATCTCGCCGATGGTCTGGCCCTGCTCGGAGAGCCGCACGACGCTCTCGGCGATCGACTCCATCTGCTCGCGGATGCGGTTCATGCCCTCGAGGGTCTCGGTGACGGCCTTGCGGCCGGTCTCGGAAACGGCAGCCGCCTTCTGGGCGGTCTCCTGAACCACCTTAGCCTTCTGGTTGGAGAGGTGGGCGGTCTGCTTGACCTCCTCGGCGGTGGTGGAGGTTTCGCTCACGGCGGTGGCGGTCTCGGCCGCGCTCGCGGCGACCTGCGACACGGTGGCGAGGATCTCCGAGGAGGAGGAGGCAAGGACGCTGAAACCACTCTGCAGCTCCTTGTTCAACCCGCGCAGGTTCTCGACCATGATCCGGAGGGCCCGCTGTAACGTGTCGGCCTCGTTCGATCGGTCTGCGGCTTCGATCTGGACGGTCAGGTCGCCCGCAGCGACCCGTTCGGCGGCCAACGCGAACTTCTGGAGCTTCTCGACCATGATCCGGAAGGCCTGCTGCAGGACGCCGACTTCGTCCGACCGGTCCTCGACTTCGACCCGCACGGTCAGGTCGCCCGCGGCAATCCGCTCGGCGACGCTGGTGACCGCCTGCAATGGAGCCGCAATCAAACGGTTCATCAGCCAGACCATGAACAGAGCAAACAGCACCGCCGCGATCGCGACCGCGAAAAAGACGCGGACGGCCTCGGCGAACAACCGCCCGGATTCTGCCGCTGCGGCGTCTGCATGTTTCTTACAACCATCGCCGATCATGACCAGCGTCGCACGCATGCGTTCGAATCGCTCGGCTTGAACGTCGGCCCCCAGGGCGCGTGCCTCGTCCAGCTTGCCGGCGTCGATGAGCCTGAACTCCTCGACGCGGCTCTCGCGGTAGATTGTGAGCTCTTTCTCCAGCTCGCCGACGAGCGCGAGCTCCTGTGGAAAATTCTGGCTCGTCAAGAGTGCCTTGATGCGGGTGAGATGAAGGTCGATTTCCTTGGCCCTCTCCACAATCTCGCGCTTGTGGGTAGCTCTCTTGGCCAAGTCCGCGGTGAACAGAAGGTCCAGCATGACACCCCGTATCCGGTTCTGATGGGCGCGGATCTCCACAGCCTCCATCGCCACCTGACGGCTCTGGTCTACACCTTCCCGCTCGGCCTTCTGTATCGAAGCGAGCGTGTTGTAAGCCAGGACGGCGAGCCCAATCAACAGGGCGCACATAACGCCGAAGCCCAAGAAGAGCTTCGACCTCGTCTTGAGATTCTTGAACCAACCCATGTCTTTTCTCCTTCTGACGAAAGTCAGCGCATCTACTTGGTTACCTGTTCGTTAACCTTGAGGCTGGCGTCGGTGAGCAGACGTCCGCCGTCGAGCACGGCTAGCATCTGGCCGGTGATCCCCTTGAGAAACCTCTCGCGGATGCCCGTAAGCGTGGGCAGGCCCTCCTGCAAGTCCGAAGTGCGCACCGGGCGCACCCCATCAAGGGAATCCGCCAGCAGCCCGAGCTCGTCGTCGCCGCCTCTCAGGACGATGACCCGGTTGAACTCGGTGAGGCCCCCGCCCGGCAACTCGAAGAACTTGCGCAGGTCCACGATCGCCACGATCTGGCTCCGCAGGTTCATCACGCCGGCGACAAAGGGCGGCGTGCAGGGCACGGCAGTCAGGTCCCTGAGCTGGCAAACCTCGCGAACATGGCAGGTCTCGACGCCATAGGTCTCGCCGCCCCGAGAGAAGGCCAGGACCTCGATCCGCTCCGCGTTGTCCGGCTTGACGGGTGGCTTGGCTGCCGCTCGCGCGCGTGCCTCGAGGATGCGGCGGGCCTCTACCGGACCGCGATGGAGGTCTCCAGAGATGTCAGCCGCCGTGACCGCGAGGCGGCGGTGGATGGCTTCCCAGTCAATGGTGCGTGCTTGCATGGCTTAGGCTCCCGTCAGGGCGCGGACCGACTCCACGAGCCGGCCGCAGGTCATCCCGCCGGACTCGGGCACGATCTCGTCCTTGCTTCGCTTCGAAAGCAGCTCGACGGCGACCGCGAGGTGGCGCCTGGATTCCTTCCGCTTGCCGAGCCGGTTGTAGAGGCCGCCCAGCGCATGATGGGCGAGGATGAAATCCTGATCGAGGTAGAGGACCTTGCCCAGCGCAACGATCTCTTCCTCGAGCCTGCCGAGTTCGTGGCAGATTGTGGCGTACAGGAAATGCGCGATGGGGTCGGTGCGCTCGGCCGCGATGGCGTCCTGGCACAATGTGAGCGCCTCCTCGAGCCGGCCCTGGTTGGCGTAGGCTCGCGCCAGCACCAGCGGGTCCTCACGGGGTGGCGCAGTGATCGGCGTGATTGGCGGGGCAGGCGCGACCCGCGCGACCGGCAGGGGAGGCGCCGGGGCGGCGATGAACGCGGGCTCGGGCACCGGGACAGCGGGCGCGGGGACGGGCGAGACAAGTCCCGGCCAGGATTCGACGCGGGGCGGCCGTGAGGTCTTGCGATAGAGAATGACCCCGCCGCTGTTCTCCATGACGAACATCGGGAACAGAGAAGTGCTGGCCTCGGCGGGATTGACCAGGAGATAGCCCCCGTCCACGAGAGAACGATGCAGCGCCGCCACGACTCGTCGCTGGCAGTCGGGAGTGAAGTACATGAGGACGTTGCGACAGAAGATCACGTCCATGGCGTTGGTGTAGTTGTGGAGCGACGGGTAGGCGTCTTCGGCCAGGTTGAGGTAGCCGAAGTGCACCAGGTTCTTGACGGTCAGATCGATCGCCAACTTCTTGTCGGGCGCGGGAGAGAAAAACCGTTCGCGAAGCCAGCCGGGAGCGCCGCGGAACGACCATTCGGTGTAGACGCCCGCCCCGGCCTTGGCGAGGAACTTCGGGTTGATGTCGGTGGCGAGAATCGAAACGTTCCACACCCGGAGGTCCGGCAGTGCGCGGGCACAGGTGATGGCAACGGAGTAGGCTTCTTCCCCGGTGCAACACCCGGCGCTCCACAAGCGGAGAGTCCGACCCGCTGCAGAGCGTCTCGCAACGAGCGGCGGCAGGATCTCCCGCTCGAGCGCTTCGAAGCTCGCCGGGTCCCGGAAGAAGTAGGTCTCGCCCACGGTCAGGTGGCTGGCCAGCGTCTCGATTTGCCGGACCGTCAGCTCCCGGGTTCTGAGCCATTGCGCGCAGGCGTCGGGATACTCAAGACCCAGCTCCTGGCCGGCGGCTTTGAGGCCGCGAGCCAGGTCAGGCCAGCGCTCCTCAGGGAAATGCAGGCCCATGCGCTCGGCGATGAAGCTGCTCACCTCGCCCAATAGCGCCGTGTCCAGTGCGGCGATCATCGCCTATGGTGCTCCTCTCTCGGGTTCGCCGTCGCAGCCGCCGCCCACAGGGGCATCGCTGCTGGAGGTGGCACTCAGGGCGCGGTCGATCGCTGTCTCCTCTTCGAGGGAGAGCAGGCGGTTGAGGTCGTGGATCAGGATCAGCCCGTCCGCGAGCTTCACCGCACCATCCACGAGCTCCAGCCGAGGCAGGATCTCACTCGCCGGCGCATAGCTCTCCGGTGAGATCTCGATCACCCCCTTCGTTTCATCGACCAGGAGCGCGACGGTTCGCTTCCCGGCCGTGGCGATAAGGAGGTGGTCGGACAGACGAACATCGCGAGGAGGGTGGTTGAAGCGCATACGAATGTTGATTACGGGGATGACCACGCCGCCGAGATCGATAATGCCCAGGACGATCGCGGGCGCCTCGGGAAGCGGCGTGATGGCGACCGGGCGGAGGGACCGCTGCACGCGGGTGAGAGCCAGCGCGTAGCGCTGGTCGTCCAGCGAGAAGACCACCAGAGGCCGTTCCAGTGACTTGTTGGGTCTGTCTCCCACCTCTCACCTACCTCGCCTCTGACACCTGTCCCCCTGGATCACTTCTCTACGCTGGATTTCCCTCTCTCCCGGCTCGCCGGACGTCCGGCATTCGACGCGCAGACTCGGTTTGACGGCCTTCCCAGGGCTCGGTTCCCTCGGCCGTCCGCAACTGAATCCGCATTCCTCACTCCTTCTTCCTTCGCCTGCCCCTGCAAGAGTCGGCAACTTCGTAGCTAGCGCGTCGTTTCGCGCTTCAGGCTGCTATGCTGCGAGGCCGGAGATGCGTTTCAATCACCCAAACCAGGGTTTCCGGCGGCACGGGCTCCTCGAGGTAGTCCACGGCGCCCAGTTGCATGGCGTCCAGGTAGCACTTCTTGCTGGGGCACCGCGCCGTTACCAGCACGGGCAGGTGGCGGTCGATCTCCACCGCGCGCTCCAGCACCCTCCGTCCTCCAAATGCCTGACTGCCTTGGCTGACGATTACGAGTTCAATAAGGTTCTGTCCCAGGCAGCGCACTCCCTCGGCTTGAGACCCACACACCACAACTTCGTAACGCCGAGCCCGAAGAATGTCTGCGCAATACTGCCGGGCTGAGAGGTCGTCATCCACCAGGAGCACCTTGCCCCTCTATTTGCTCGCTCGTCCTCCGGCGAAGGCCAATCCGGCATACCGGGCGGCATGATTCACCTCCGCAACCTCCCGCGCTTCCCGGAGCTAAGAATCCCAATATTCATGTCGGCAGTTTCCCTGCAAGCCTTGAGACATCGTTAGGCTATCGAGGGCCGGACATCCCGCACGGGGTTCTCTGCCGCCGTCCACCTGCTCACCTGGAACCTCCCTCTCTCGCCAGCAAGCCGGCCCGCTCGCAAGCCGTTGGAACTAGCTGGGATAGCCTGCGCTCAGTCCACCAGGGGTGTCTCGGGTTAAGGGTCGCGCGGGTGGGGGTGATTCAGGAATCTCTCGACGCACAACCGCAAGCGCGCCAAGGCGGAATGAAGCTGGCACACGCGGGATTCGTCGATCCCCAGCTTCTCCCCGATTTCTTTCATGGTGAGTTCCTGGTCGTAGTAGAGTTGCACCACATGGCGCTCGCGTTCGGAAATGCGTCCCAGGGAGCGCCGCAGGGCGTGGTAGGACGATTGGAGGCAGGCCAAGTCACGGTTGCCCAACTCGGAGGGATGAGCCAGGGGAGGCACACGTCTATTGTGATGGCTCCAACACCTCTCGAACCTTTTGGGTGAGAGCCTCCAGCGTAAAGGGTTTTCGAAGGAACGAACCCTTCATCCGTGATAGGCCATGGCGCAGCAGTGCGTCACTTGTGTAACCTGACATGAAGACGACCTTCACTTCCGGGTGGAGGGTACGAACGCTATCAGCGACTTTCCGGCCATCCATACCGGGCATCACCAGATCGGTCAGGACCAGACGCAGCGGACCTTCATGTCGACGGAGGCGACGCATGGCTTCCTCTCCCGAACGGGCTTCCAGCACCTTGTACCCAGACGCTCTGAGGGACGCGGCGACAACCTGACGGACAGCTAGCTCGTCTTCGACCACCAGGATAGCCCCTCTTCCCTTAGCCAGCCGGGCTTTGCTCGACCTTGCTGCTGGCTTGCCGGAGCCCACCCGAGCACACGGAAGATAGACTCTGAAGGTGGAGCCATGCCCCGGTTCGCTCTGGGCCCGCACATCCCCGCCGCTTTGCTTCACAATTCCATAAACCGTTGAGAGGCCCAGCCCTGTCCCCTTTCCCTGTTCCCTCGTGGTGAAGAACGGCTCGAACATGTGCTCCATGACTTCTTTGGACATACCCACGCCGGTGTCAGACACCGCCAGCATGACGTACGGCCCAGGTGCCGCGCCGGGAAGGTCACGAGTCTCTGCCTCACGCAGATCGACGTTGCCAGTCTCCATCGTCAGCCGACCGCCCCCCGGCATCGCGTCCCGCGCGTTCACGGCGAGGTTCACAAGAACTTGCGCGATTTGATCCGGATCAGCCAGTACCTTGGCCAGTTTGTGGCCTTGGCGGATCACCAGTTCCACGTCCTCTCCAATCACCCGGCGTAACATCTCCATTGTGTCGGCGATGACCTTATTCAGGTCCAAGATTCTTGGCACGAGAACTTGGCGGTGACTGAAGGCCAGAAGTTGTCCGGTCAGGCTCGCCGCCCGTTCCCCAGCTTTTCTGATTTCATTTAACTGCTGCCGCAGAGGGTGCCGAGGAGAAAGCTTACGTAAGACGAGCTGGGTATAACCATTGATCGCCATCAGAATGTTATTGAAATCGTGCGCCACGCCTCCGGCTAGGCGACCCACGGCCTCCATTTTATGTGCTTGGCGCAGCTGTTTTTCGAGATGTATGCGATCTTGTTCGGCGTCCTTGCGGTGGCTGATGTCCTTCCCTATAAGAACCACGGAGTCCTGGCCCGCGATCTCAATGGCCTCCGCCGACAGCAACAGGGTGCGCGCCTCGCCCGACTTCGTGCGGACGCAGACTTCCAGGTCACGAACGCGTCCCTGCTCCCGGAGGATTCGCAAATACTCGTCTCTTTGCGCCAAATCCCACCATAGCCCCAGTTCCGTCGCCGTCCGCCCCACAAGCTCTTCACGGCGATAGCCGATAAGGCGCAGGAAGGATTCGTTGATGTCCATGTGGCGGCCTTCCGGCAGGCTGTGAATGACCATCGTGTCGGGGCTGGCTTGGAAGGCCTTCTGAAACACTTCCTGGCTCTCCTGCAGCGCCTCCTCCGCCCGCTGGCGCTCGGTTATATCTTCAACGGTTCCCTCGTAGTACAGAACCCTCCCGTCGTCTGAACGGAAAGCCCGTGCACTCTCGCGTACAAATATCACCGACCCGTCGCGTCTGGTCCAGGCGGATTCGAGACCGGTCACTTGGCCTTCACGCTCAATTCGCTCCCGAAATTGGATTCTCGAGTAGCCGGGTTCAAAGCCTTCACTCTCGAGATTTCGGGTCGCCAATTCTTCAAAAGACTCGAATCCCATTATTCTGACAAGCGCGGGATTGGCCATGAGGACGCGCCCGTCCGGGGTAGTTTTATACATCCCGATGGTTGCGCTCTCGAAAAGGCTCCGGAAACGCTCTTCGCTTTCCCGCAGGGCCTCTTCCGCCCGCTTGCGCTCGGTGATGTCGATGCATGTCCCTTCGACCACCGCAGGCGCGTTGCCCTCGCCTTCAACCAGAGTCGTGTTCTCTAGAACCCAGACGGAGGTGCCGTCCTTTCGCCGTAGCTCGTATTCCACATTAGTGAGTTCGTGCTGGTTCTTCAGGCGGGCAAGGAAGGCCTCGCGACCGGCAAGGTCGTGGTAGAGTTCCCATGCCTGCCGGGATAACATTTCCTCCCGTGAGGAGTAACCGAAGAGGCAGGCGAAGGCTTCATTGCCATCCAGAATGCGCCCATCCAGGGTGGTGCGGAAAACCGCGGCAAGGTTTCGCTCAAAGAGTAGCCGATAGCGTCGCTCCGAGGCTCGCAGCGCTTCCTCCGCCCGTTTGCGCTCGGTGATGTCTCGGGCAATTCCAAGTTCTCCCACGACTTTGCCGTCCTTGACGTGTGGGGTGGAAATGAATTCTCCGACTTGGTACTCGCCTGACTTAGTGAGAATGCGTAATTCATAGGGGGGTTGCGTCTTGCCCCGAGAGGCCTTCTGAAGCGTCTCTAGGGCAACGGGCGAGTCGTCAGGATGTACAATCCCCATTATAGGCTTGCCCAGCCATTCAGCCCGTGACCAACCTGTAAGCGTCTCAAACGCTGGGTTCAATGACGTAAACGTTCCATCCTCTGCGGAAATCGTGTAGATAACGTCGGGTGCAGCTTCAACTAGGTTGCGATAGCGTCTTTCGGTTTCCGCCAGTGCCTCCTCGGCCCGCTTGTGCTCGGTGATGTCGAAGAGCGTGGTCTCAAAAATAGGGTCTTGACCTTCAGCCCGCTTCACCATGGATGGGTTTTCCAAGACCCAGACGGGTTGGCCATCTTTGCGCCGCAGGCGCAGCTCGACATTGCTGAGGGCCTTCTCTTGCTGGACTCGGGCGGCAAACGACGCACGCTCCGCAGGATCGAACCAGAGGTCTGAGACTCGCCGGCTCATGAGCTCATCCCGCGAGGCGTACCCGAAAATCCGGGCGGAGGCCTCATTGCAGTTGAGGATGCGGCCATCCAGAGTCGTCTGCACAATGCCCGCCAGGTTGCGCTCAAAAAGCACTCGATAGAGTTCTTCCGACGTGCGTAACGCCTCTTCCGCTCGCTTGCGCCCGGTGATGTCCTGCACCGTGCCGCGGAGTTGCGTCATGCGGCCACTCGCATCGCGCAGCGCCTCGCCACGGCCAATCAACCACCTCTTTGAGCCGTCTGGGCGGACCAGCTCCAGGTCGAGACCGTAAGGAGTTCCGGTGGCGAGCGCGTTCTCCACCGCCGCCTTCAGTCGCTCCCAACTCCCCGGGGCATAGATGTGTGGGTGCTCTTGGTAGCTGGGCGCAGGCAGTTTCGGATCTCGACCCGCGATGCGATAGAGGTTTTCATCCCAGGTGACAGTGTCAGTCGCCACCGTCCACTCCCAGACGCCCATCTGGGCGGCCAGCAGCGCTTCTCTCAGCCTGGCTTCACTCTGGCGCAGCGCTTCCTCCGCCTCCCTACTTTCCGTGATGTCCACCATGATGCCGCGAAGCCGTTCCGCTTTCCCATCAGGACCAGGAACCGAGTGCATGAAATCCCTGAACCAGAGATACTGACCATCCGCCGCCTGCATGCGGTATTCCGCCGAAAGGGCCTTGCCCTTCTCTAGAACATCTCGCTCGCATGTCAGCGCCCGCTCCCGATCTTCGGGATGAAGATGGTCCGCCCAGAAGGCCGGCGCCTCGCCCCATTGGCGCCGTGAGTAGCCCAGGATTCTTTCGGCCCCCCGGCTCACAAAGGTGACTTGCAGGGTTGCCGCATCCGCCTCCCAGATGATTGCCTCAACACTCTCCAGTAATTCCCGGAAGCGCTCCTCGGATTTGCGGCGCATGTCATCACTGAGGAGCGCTTCCTCTTTCAGTTCAAGGTTCTCAGCAAACTTCTTGATAAAGGCGGCCAAGGCCAGGAGCGTCATGAAACACAGCGCTACGAGGATGCGAAGCCTGTGCATCCACCAGTCCTCCGTTTGGAAGAGTTCCCATGCCCCCATGACCGGGATCGTGAGAACCGCCAGCATGGCCAGAACGGTCGTGGCCTGAAGGCCGGCGGCTTTGGTTTCAACGTAGGGAGGCGTGGAGGCTTCAAGCTGCCGCGCGCGCAGCGGGATCCAAACAAACCAGCAGATAGCGATTATGATGACGACATCCGTCCAGTGGCCGGGATAGTAGCCTCCCAGGTCAATGGCGGTGTTCGCCGCCAGAGAGCCGGTTGTATACACCCCGGTCGCACCCAGCAAGTGCCAGTACAGCGATTTCCAGGGAGCATGGGCGCGGAGAAGCAAAGCTCCGAGCGTCGCCATTAGAGCAAGGTTTTCCCCGAAATAGAGGACGTTGTAACGCAGGTTGTAAATTATCGAATTCCCGGGCAGGAATTGAAACGGGAAGACCAGAAAAGCGTAAAGAAAGACCCAGAAGAAAAGCATCAAGAGAAAATTCAGAGTTGTCTGCTGACGTCGGAGACTCGCTTGGCCCAGCTCGGGGCGAGTCGCCAGCGCCGCAAGGAATGGAATGACGTGCAGAAACAATACCGGGTCGGCGATCGAACTGCCCGGGATCTTTTGATGGAGGACCAGTTCGCGATAAACCCAAAGCCAACTGTCCAGTGCCCAAAGACCGTAGCCGATGGCGAGAAATGCCCAGAAAGGACGCTGGCCAAGGGTTCTCTGGACGGCGTTGACGGACGCGACACCTGTTGCCAGCACCAAAAGAAGAAAGTAGGGGATCAGAGTGTAAGTCGAAAGGGCAATGCCTGGCTTTGACCCGAAGGACAAAACGGCTTGGATCACCACTACGGTCGCAAGTGCCGCTGGCCAGGATAGTATTGCCGAGCGAAGCTTGGATCGATTGGCCAACCTTGGCATCATGACCCCCTACAGCCAGGTGATCTTTCGAGAACTTGTCAGCCTACAAGGCAGTATCCAATCTTGAGACAATCCCGGTGGACCCAATCAAAGGTCTCTGCCGCTTGGAAGCACCCCCGCGCCTTGTTGCCGCTGG
>JBEKUI010000161.1:0-10727 GCA_049515175.1 Terriglobia bacterium | reverse complement strand
ACGGCGTGATTCTCGTGGCCGCGGTTCCCATAAACCGTGAAGTATCGGAGCGACGCGGACTTCAGTCCCCAATCTTTGTAAAAAGCCCGCAGCGTCATCTCGCCCATGAGCTTCGCCCAGCCATAGGTGTTGTCGGCATCGCAGGGCGGGCCAACCTTGTCTTCCGTCAGATAGACGATCTCGTTGGGATCGGCCTGCATGTAATTTGGATAGACGCAACCGGAGGAGGCAAACACCACCTTTTCCACACCCGCCTTCACGCAGGCACGGAACACCAGGCCGTCGAGCAGTAGGTTGGTGGCGCATGCGGCCTGATGAAGGTCAACGTAGCCCCGGCCTCCGTGGTCGGCGGCGAGGTGAAACACGATATCCATCTCGCGCGCGGCCTGGGCGGCGACGCCTTCGTCAAGCAGGTCTGCGCGCTCGAACTCGACGGCGCCGCTCATGAGAAGGTGTTGGAGATTCTCCTGCTTTCCGCTGCTCAGGTTGTCCACCACCCTGACCCGCGCCCCTCGGTCAACCAGAGCATCAACGAGGGCAGAGCCGATGAAGGATGCTCCACCCGTCACCAGAACATTCCGCTTATTCCATTCCATGGGGTCCTCCCTCACCCACCGGATGCAGACTCTTTCGCATCCGGCGGGAATTGCTGGGTTGGGTTGATATCGCCGCGCACACTGCAAACCACTCCGCGTTGGCCGGGATGTGCAGATTGAAGTCGCCCAGGCCGTGGACGAGCAGGCCGCAGCAGCCGATGGCCGCGCCCATTTGAATCCAACCGGCTTCGTTCTCCAGGCGTTCGCGGACGCGGCCAAACGCCAGGAGAAAGAACATGACGACCGCGGCCGCAATTAGAACTCCTCCCGCCGCGCCAGTCTCCGCAAGGGCTTCGGCATAGTCGTTGTGTGCGTGGTCCCACAACAAGTCGGTTGCGAAGCTTTGATATTGGGGATAAGCAACCGAAAAACTCCCCAGGCCAACCCCCATCCAAGGATGATCGGCAAGGATACGAGTGGAGTCGCTACTCACCAGCCAGCGTTCCGCGAACGTCGCTTCGGGCTTGGTGGGGATTTCGGCTACTGTCGCGAGCCGCTTCGAGACCTGGCCGGGATCGATCAGGAAAAACAGTGTCGCCGACGCGACCGCACCCAACGCAACCGCTGCCCACACGGAGCGAGTTCTCTGGCGCGGCCATCCCCGCGCCAGGATCGCGCCCAAAATCGCGCCCTCAGCCAGGAGGGCGATGAAGCCGCCTCGCGATCCGGAAAGAAGGACGGAGGCGAGCGCCACCACCACTGCAAAAACTGAAAACGCGCGGAACGGGCTGTGATCTCTCCTCCCGAGAACGCCGGCCACGCCAATCGGGATCAGTATCTCCATCAGTCCCGCGTAATGGTTGTGATTGGCGTAAGGCCCGAACGTGCACATCGAGGCCGTTTGGACGGCCCAATAAATCAAGCCTCCGCTTGAGAAGTACTGGAGGATGGCGAACACCGAGAGCGCGAACATAAAGATCGTGACGGCCGCCACAAATCCGCGCCAGACAGATTTCGAAGCTTCAGCGAACAACTGCCCCGCCAGGAAGAACAGGAGGAAATCCGTGGTCAGCTTGAGGAGAGCTTCACGCGCTCCGGCCTGATCCATGTTGAGACCTGCGTAGAGCTGGACGGCGGCAACAAGGAGAAACAAGACGCAGGGCAAATAGAGCGGGGACCACGCCACCTTGACCCGGCGCCGTGCGACCTGTTCCCTCCCCCAAAGAAAGAGCAAGATCGCCGCGAGCACCGTCAGCCCACCCCAGGCCCACGGGAGCACCGCGCCCAACGGCAGCGGAGCAGCCAGAAGTCCAACGAGCAGCAGGACGCGCGCCAGCGTGATGGAGTTCCCGTCGGCTCGCGGCCGATGAAGCGCGCTCAGTGGCTCGGAGCGAATCTCAACGGTGGTCTCGACAGCGGTCGTCATGGCATTCGGGTTGGGCCCGCCGAAGCCAACTCCGCCGGCGAACCTGAGGCAATCATTGAAACCGCACCGATCCAGAAGCGGCCGGAGATTTCCATGGGGAACGTGCGGCTCCGCGCCCGCCACACGGTGAGCCGAACGAGGCGCGTGTCAGAGCCCGTCGAGAATGTCAGCTCGATGGGGTGCCAATCGGTTGTGCCGATCACCGGCGCCGTTGAAGCTTCCAGGCGAGCCGGTGACGCCGCATCGACAACTCTCAGGCGCGGGCCGCTGTCGGAAGTAATGCCTTCCGATCGAACCATGGCTTGCACGCGGTATGCGCGGCGCGGCTGGATCGGGACGAACTGAAACAGAATGTCGTACTCCTCGTTGTGCTTGACCGTGAAATCCACTCGTGCCGATTTCGTGCCTCGAAGCGGGCCTGCCGACTGAAGATCGGTTACAACATAAGGCAAAGGTGTGGTGCGCCAATCGAAGCCCCCATTGAGCGGAGTTCGCTCAAAGGCGCCATTGAAGACCGCGTCGCCCGGAATGACAGAGGTGGGTCGTAAGATGACCCGCCATTTCAGCAGGTCGTCCCAAGCCGACATCGCGTCTTCCGGGCGGTTGTCCGCGATCAGACGGTTGATGTAAGGCTGTGCACTCGGGAAAGTAACTTTGGTTTGTAGACCTTTGGATGCAATCTGCTGCCAGACGTTGAAGGCACCTTCATAGTCACGATGCGAGGTGAGGAAATCAACGTACGCAAGCCGCAGCGCGGCCGAAGCATCGGGCGGCAGAACTTTCTCCGCCACCACGCGGGGGTCGCTGCTGGCCTTGTAACATAGCCGGAAGACCAGGTCCGCGTGGCTGGGGCTCAGTTGGAGCACGCGCCGGAAATGCTCCCACGCGGATTCGTACTGCCCCGCGCGCAGGTAGAAGTTCGCGGCCCGCCACCAGTAGTCCGGGCTCATGGGACGACGATCCAAGGCGTGCTGGATGGCATCGTGCGCCGAAGGCGCGTCCCCCACGCTCTCCGCGGCAGCTGCCAACGCCAGCCAATAGGGCCCGTTGTTCGGACTCAACTCGACCGCCCGGCTCAGGTGCTGCATCGCGGCGAAGGAATCCGGTTTCTCCCACGAAAACAACCGCAAGGCCCCAAGTCGGTAGTGCGGTGCGGGGTTGGAGGGATCCAGTTTGACCGCCCGTTCGACCCACTCGATGTTTTGGGAATTGGCCAGCGTCTCCGCAGTTGCGGTTTTCCCGCCGAAATAGATCAGCGTCGAGCCTGCCAGAATCAGCGACGCCAGGAAGATCCATGCCTGAGCCCGCGTCCTCAGCCCAAATTCCAACCGGGCCGGCCTGACCACTCGCATCAGACTTCGCCTGGAGTTTTTGTCTCCCAGCAATTCGGCGTTCACCACGGTATCGGGCCTTCGCGCGGAAGGGTCCCCCGCGCCTTAGAGCTTCGCGTGCGCACCATGGTTCCCCGAACCATTGGAGGGCTTGGCCAGGGCAGGCGTTTCGTCTTCATCATGTGGCTTGTAATAGGCGGCATCATAATACCCGTAGTAGTATGAATCCGTGTTGCGGGAATTGGCGCGGTTCAAGACCACTCCCATAATTTTCGCGCCCGAGCCTTCCAGTGTCTTATGGGCGCGGGCAAGAGCGGCGCGGGTGGTGATCCCGGGTTGAGCGACCAGAATCGTGGCGTCCACGAGCGTCGAGAGGATCGTGGCATCTGTCACCAGCAACGAGGGGGGAGAATCCACGATGATGTGATCGAACCTGCGCCGCAGCCGGCTCAACAATTCTTCCATGAAGGGCGAGGAGAGCAACTCGGCGGGGTTGGGTGGGCGGGGACCGGCGGCCAGCACGGAAAGGTTCGGCAACCCCTCCACCAGAGAAAGTGATTCGTCGAGAGTGCTGGCGCCCGTCAGAACACTACTCAGCCCTTTGTCTCCCGTCAGGCCGAGCGGCCGGGCAACGCTGGGTTTGCGGAGGTCCGCATCCACGAGCAGCACTCGCGCTCCCCGCTGGGCCAGCGCGAAGGTGAGATTCAGCGCCGTGCAGGTCTTCCCTTCCGAGGGCTGCGGGCTAGTGATGAGGAGCACCTGCGGCGGACGAGGCGCCATCGACAGCAAGACCGCGGTGCGCAGCGAGCGATAGCACTCCGCCACCTGCGAGGTCGGCTCATTCAACACGGCCAACTCGACGTGCCCGTTGGGCGAGGGCTTCGATCCATTTCGCTTCCTGCGCCAGGCCGTCCGGCCCCCGTTCAAAGAAGCTTCGGGGATGATGGCGAGCGCCGGGCAGCCCGTGAGTCTTTCCACATCGTCGGCGCTCTTCACCGACGTATCGAGCCCTTCCTGGATGAACGCCAGCGTAATCCCAAGGATCAGCCCGAGGATCAGCCCGATGCTGATGTTCAGGAGTTTCTTGGGGCGGGCGGGAATCGCCGGGACCAGCGCCGGGTCCACAATGTGAATATTCGTGGCGCGCAA
The DNA here is from genome assembly GCA_049515175.1 of Terriglobia bacterium. Lineage (GTDB taxonomy): Bacteria > Acidobacteriota > Terriglobia > UBA7540 > UBA7540 > JACQNR01. The sequence goes on along the minus strand of JBEKUI010000161.1, from coordinate 6,285 downwards.
ACCGGAAGAAACTGTCGCGTCCTTCAGGCGCTGCAGAAGGCTCTCATAAAGCTGCTGGTTGGTTTCGAATTCCCGCTTGAGAATGTTGTGCTGGATCAGGAGCTGACTAAATCTGCCAACTTCCACCTTTTCCCTCGCCACGGCCTCTTCCAGCAATTTCTGCCGGCCCTGGGCGGCTGCATAATCGCTGCGCGTCCTGCTGACGATTCGTTTTCGCTCGCGATCGATGAGGGACTGAATCTCGTTCACCTGATCCCGCAGGCGGACGACTTTGGGGAAGTTGGGCCCGTATTGGCCGAGAGCATCAACATAGTCCGCTCTGAGGTCGGCGTGCTTCTCTTCCAGCCGCTGCAGAAGCTCGTTCTGCGCCAGCAGCGCCACCTGGTTTTCATTGGCGCGAACCATCCCGAAAAGAGATTCCTTTTCCAGGCGGTCACTTTGGGCGACCGTCAAGTCATGCGTGAGGTCCGTCAGGCGTTGCTCGGCCCCGTTCTGCTTGTCGCTGACGTTGACGATGGAGTACTGCCGCTCATAATCGACAAGCGCCTGCTGCGATTTCTCCACTTTGGCCTTCAGTTCGTCCAATTGCTGTTCCATCCAGCCCGACGCCTGGCGCGTGGCATCGTATTTCTTCCGGAAGTTGTACTCGATGTAGTTGTTGATCAGCGTGTTGGCGACCTGCGCGGCGAGTTGCGAATCCATGCTCTCGAACTTCACCTCGATCAGCCGGCTGTTGGCCACCCGGTCGACACGCAAGTCGTCGAAAAAGGCTTTGATCTGGTTCGCCTGCAGCGCCGAGCGCGAGTCCCCGTTCTTCCCGTCGGGCCGGTCGACGTCGCGCGAGAACGACGGGTTATCTCCCAACCGGAGTTGCTGAATCGTTCGCCACGCCAACTGATCGGTCTGGATGACCTTGACCTGCGTGTCCACAAACATCTGGTCCGTAGGCAAGGTCCGGTCGAAATCATTCAGCGACTGAATGTTGGGGGTCTCGGCTTCCACCTCAACCCTCGCCACCGCTTGGTAGACGGGTTCCATCTTGAACGAGATGATGGCCACCAGCGTCGTGAGCACGGCCAGCACGGTGAGCACCGTCCATCGGCGCTTGAAGAGGATGTTCCAGTAGGCCCGCAGGTAGGCATACCCCTCCGAGCTTTCGGGCTCGACCGAATGCGTCCCGCCATTCCTGTAGGGCGGCGCTAGAGGGCTTCGTGGTTCGAAGGGGACGAGTTCTGACTTTTCAGACATCCGTTTGGCCCTGTGATTCCCGTCTGCATGGCGGCCTTAAGCAACCTAGCGCCGCCAGATAATGATCCCGGTCGTAGCCTGCACCGCCGCCTCCGCGACGCGGCCCATAGCCTTCCTTCCAGGACTGTCAGGGACGAAAAGAATATCGCTCGGCTGCATCGAGGGATCGGGGGCGTGGCGCGCCAGCACCATCGTCAGATTCACAGGAATCTCTTCGTGCCCGTCCGGAAAGCGGGGGTTTTTCCGGATGATAACAGCCTTGCTGCGGATCGCCGTGGATTTCAGATCCTGCGCCAAGGCGACGGCCTTGAGGACCGTGATGTCTTCCTGGTCGTCGCTCAAAGGAAAGCCGCCAGGGCGGTTCACCGCGCCCACCACGTAAACGATGCCCGCGCGCTGGACGGTTACACGGTCTCCGGGATAGATCTCCACGTTCAGTGCCGGGTCACCTGTTTCCATCAGGCGCTTGAGGTCGACGGTGGTGGTGCGGAGCGCGGGGTCTGCAATGCCTTCCCCTTCCGCCGACGAAGGAAGTTGGACCTGGCGGCGAGCGAATTCACCCCGGGTAACGACGACGGTCTTGCCCGCTTCGGGCGCAAGTCCTTCCGCCTGGGAGAGGATATCGAGCAGCGTAGTCGGGCCGAAAACCTGGTAGATCTGCGGCTTCTTGACGGCGCCCGTGACGGCCACCGAATGCAGCCGCGACTCCTTCACTTCCACGTTGACTTGCGGATTGCTCACCATTCCCGCGTTGCGCAATTCTGTGGCGATGGCCTGCGAAAGCTGCGCGGGCGTCATTCCCGCGGCGTAGATGGGTTTGGCCAACAGGGGGAACACAATGACGCCACTGGGGCTCACCCGGTATTGGCGCGACATCTGAGGAACGTCAAAGACGATGATCTCCAGCACATCATCGGGCGTGACGAGGAAATCGTGTTCGCTGGAGACGGAAGTCCCGCTCGCTGTGGTGGAAGTTCCACCGGCGGACGGCGCGGGTACTCCTTGGTCAGAAGCAGCATGAAGGTTCAGGGTCAGAACTAATCCGGCTATCCAAAACGCATGGCGCATAATCAGCCTGCCGTTTCCATGATCGAGCTTGTCGCTCTCGCTGCAACGTGCTGAACTCCTGTCCAGCCCACATTTTGCCCGCGGCAAAATTCCCGCGGCGCGCCCGTTCCACCCACCACCCGCTCGACGCACGAAACATCGACTTCCACTGCAGCCGATCTCTCCAGAATCTCCACCGACAACACCAGGCGGTACAGATTCTTTTTGCGGACCAGAATTCCCTCGATACCGGCGAGCGGCCCGGTCTTCACCCTTACCCGGTCCCCGCAGGTGAGGTAAGGATGCGGCTCGATCTTTGCGATTCTCTCCACCACGCGCCGCACGGCATCCATTTCCCCGGCAGGAATGACGGAGGGCCCGCCAACGCCCACCCAGCCGATAACGCCCGGAGTTGTCAAGATGTCGAGCCGCCGCTCCAGCCTGTCCCGGATAAAGACGTAGCAGGGGAAGAGGGGTAAGGAGAGTTGCCGGTCGCGATCCTTCCAATGACGGATGGCCGTGTATTGAGGCAGGAAAACTTCAAACTGTTTATGGGTTAAGACTTGAGCGACCACCTTCTCGTGCTGGTAGCGCGTGTGCAGAGCGCACCAGCCCTGATTGGCGAAACCCGGTGTTATGTCAGGAACGTTCTCGATCACTGGGATGTAGCTCCGCCCTCTGACTTACAGGAACCTCTCTGTAAGCCTTTCGGATATCCGCCTTGCGTAGCGTTGAGGAGAACTCACGCTTCCCCCCAACCTGCCTCCGTTTCCAGAAGATCCGCGTGCTCAAGAGGCGCGCGCGCGCGCGTTGCCGTTCTTGGGGAGCGACGCCGCCGGCCGCGCCGTGAGAAGCTCTCCCACGTCGCGCCGGAGGATCCGCCCACCGCGCCGGAACTGCACCGCGACTTCGTAAACGGGCTGGTCATCCGCTCGTTGCACGATGCCCTCGAACTGCACCGTTGTGACCTTCTGCTTGGCATCACGGAAATGCGTGTGCAGAACCACGCGCGAACCCTCTGCCAGGTGTTGTCCCACCTGAAGCCGGGCGCCTCCCATTCCGATGTCGAGCAAGAGACCAGGGACCAGTGACGCGACTCTTCCGCGGCTGGGAATCTTCAGCATGACGGGACAGTCAATCCTTAACCGCTTCCACTCGCGCTTCTCGCCAAGTTTCGATGAACCCATCAAATCAACCTGCAGTATTAGATAGGCGCGCATTGTGCGGGACGAGGAGGGCCGTTGACAATACTCCAACGGTATGAATTTCGGTCCACTGTTGGGAGGAGAAGGATGAGAAAAATGGGGGCGAAAGGGCTAAGCCATCACCCCAATAGCGAGCGAAACAATCCTCCGAACGGGCTAGCCCAAAAAATCGTATGCTCCCCCGTCGGCACATATTCCACTCCCGCTCGCGCAACGGCGCGGAGCCCGCCAACGGGCTGATATCACCCATCCTGTGTGTTCAGGGGGAATGTGAATCCGCTAAGAAGTTCGGGGCTTGGGGCGGGATCGGCTCGCTTGCTTCAAGGCTGTTATTTCCGACGAGGGAGAATGCCCATTGCGTTTCGACTGGTGGAAAAAATGCAATGCCGCTTCGAGACGCGTCGTGACGCGAAGTTTCTTGTAAACGGCCGCCAGGTGAGTCTTGACGGTATTTTCCGAAACGCAGAGGTGATCGGCGATTTCCTTGTTGCGCTGCCCGTGGGCCACAAAGGCCAGAATCTGCCTCTCCCGGTCGGTCAACCCGTTAGGTTCGGGGCTGTCCACCTCTACGCCATGCATGACACGCTCGATCATGCGCGTGGCCAGGCGCTGGCTCACCCAGATTTCGCCTTTGCTGATGACCTGCAACGCCCGCTCCAGAGCCTGGGGATCGGCTTCCTTCGGCACGCAGCCCCGCGCCCCGGCCTTGATGGCGTGAAATTCAAAATCCTCGTTGGGCGTCTCAATCAGCAGCAGGAGTTTTATTTCGGGAAGCAGAATTCTCAGCCGGGAGAGAGTCTCCAGATCATTCGCCGGATGCGAGCAGTCGATGATCAGGATTTCAGGCTTCGTCTTGCGGAAGAGATCAAAACTTTCGACGGCGTTATCCACATCCGCGACAACGCGGATGGAGCCCTTTTGCGCAAGCAGAGTGCATAGACCTTTTCGGATGATTCGACGCGGGCTGACAAGTCCGATGTCCATGGCGTCACCTCACGAGAGAGTCCGGCATCCGCCCCCAGAAGCCGCTCATCCTGCACGCAGAGGGAAGTAGCCGCGCCCACCGGAATAATCGCTGGGCGGTGAAACCCTTCCTCTTTGGTGTGGGGCTAATCCTAACCCATAACAGGCTCACAATGCCAGTGCGCCCAGAGCCAGAGATTATCCTGAGACGCAATCCGGCAGGTTACCCTTCAGCCAACGTCACTCTGCTGGTCAGATAGACGCAGTTTCTGTTGATGGCCGCCATTTCCATAGGCAATGGGAGTCGGGGCTCTGCCGGCTGCAGGAATACCGATAAATGAGATGAAAGTGTGCGGGTCAGTGATGCTGAGCGAGGATTTTCTCCAGGTCGCTCAATGCCTTTTCCATCATTTCGCGGTGGCGGGGATTCTGGGAATCTCGGATTTGTCCCAGGATGCGCGCCCGGGCGAGCAGGAGGGTCTCACGCTTGCGGCGGGTCTCTGCAGGCTCCTCCGCAGAAGATTTGTCGCCGGACGCCCTCCGATCAGTCTTGGACAACTCGATCTGCGCTTCCACGGATTTACTTTCCCAACCTCGAGCCATACGATACGACACCTTCAGTTTACTCCTTCGCAAGGCGACAATCAAATAAATCCTCGTTTCCAAACGCCGCCCGGTCGTGTACACTCTCGGCTTTCAGGCGTACCGGACCCATGGTGGGACAATCCGAATCCTGACCACTCAGGGAGCATGACGATGGACCAGACCAAGACGAAGAGCGCACCAGCCCCGGCGAGCCTGCCTTCCGAGCGTATCGTGTCGGTGGACGCGCTGCGCGGCTTCGACATGTTCTGGATTGCGGGCGGCGGACCGGTGGTGATGGAATTCTTCAAACTGTTTTCCAACCCCCTGCCCGAGTGGCTGAACCGGCACTTCGACCACGTCGAATGGGTAGGCTTCGTTGGCTGGGACCTGATCATGCCCCTGTTCCTGTTCATCGTGGGCGCGGCGATGCCCTTCTCGTTCGGCAAGCGCCTCGCGCGCGGCGACAGCCGCAGCGCCATCTATCGCAAGGTGGCCTACCGGGTAGTGATGTTGTGGGTGCTGGGCATGATCGCGCAGGGAAACCTGCTGGCTTTCGATCTCAACAATCTCCAGCTTTACAGCAACACGCTGCAATCCATCGCCGCCGGGTACCTGATCTCCGCCATCGCGCTGGTGGAGTTGCCGGTGCGCTGGCAGGCGGCACTCGCCGGAGCGCTCCTCGTCGTCCTCTGGGCGGTCATGGTGTTCGTGCCCGTTCCCGGCCACGGCGCCGGAATGCTCACCCCGGAAGTCAATGTGGCCATGTATATCGACAAGGCGATCCTCGGCCACTTCCAGGACGGCACGCCCTACACCTGGATATTGAGCAGCCTGGGCTTCGGCGCCACGGTGCTCATGGGCGTGCTGAGCGGGCACCTGCTGCGCTCCTCCCTCGCCGCATCGCGCAAGGCGCAGATTCTCGCAGGCGCGGGCCTGGCCTCACTGCTGGGCGGCTGGCTGTGGAGTTTTGCGATCCCCATTATCAAGCATCTCTGGACAAGCTCCATGGTGCTGTGGTCGGGTGGGTGGTGCCTGCTCCTCCTGGCGCTGTTTTACTGGATCATCGATGTGCGAGGTTACCGCCGCTGGGCGTTTCCGTTCATCGTCATCGGCATGAACGCCATCGTCGCCTACATGGTTCCGGACATCATCCCCTTCTCGCATATCAGCAAGACTCTCTTCGCCGGCCTGGCAACCCATCTGGGCATGTTTGGAGATTTCCTGGTGGCGTTCGGAG
>JBEKUI010000160.1:0-10783 GCA_049515175.1 Terriglobia bacterium | reverse complement strand
CAAACACTGCCAGATGACATAGGCCGTGGGTACGTGACTCGTGGAGGGTTGGGACATGGCTCAGTTGGCAGTCCGCAGTCGGCAGTCAAAAGTTTAACACCGCGAGCCAATCTCCGGCAGTTTTTCGAATATCCCGCCATGCTTATGCGACTGCCTACTGCTTCTCTCTGACCTCGACGCCCGCCAGGCCTTCGAGAAAGGTGATCACTGAAACATAGTCCTGATCCCCCTGACCCTGGGCGCGTGCCGCGCCGTAAATTTCCTTGACGGTGGCCGTGGTGGGCATGGGGGTGCCCTGCGCGTAAGCGGCTTCCATCGCCAGTTCGAGATCCTTGTGCATCAGCTTGAGGGGGAAGTAGGGCGTGAAATCGCCGCGGAACACGAAGGGCGCTTTGAAGTCGATGATGCCCGAACGCGCCAGGCTGGATTGCATGATCTCGAGCAGCGTGGCCGGCGGCACGCCGGCCTTCTTCGCCATCACGAACCCCTCGGCGAAGATTTCCACCATGGTGGCGAGGATGGCGTTCATGGCGAGCTTGGCAGAGAGGCCCAGCCCCTGCGGGCCGCAGTAGATGTGCCGATTGCCGAGTACTTTCAGGACAGGCATCGCGCGCCCCATCACCTCGCGCTCGCCGCCAATCATGAAGGTCAGTTCGCCCTTCTCCGCGCCATGCTTGCTGCCGGTAACCGGCGCGTCGAGCATCGCGGCGCCCCTGGCGCCCAGGTGCCCGGCGAGCTTGCGGCTTGCGGCGGGGCTGATGGTGCTGGAATCGATCAGGATTGCGCCGGAGTGAATCGTTTCCACCACGCCACCTCGGCCGAGGACGACTTCTTCCATCGCTGCGGTGTCGCTGACGATGGCCACGATCACTTCGGCGTCGCGCGCGGCCTCGGCAGGCGTCGCCGCAATGCGCGCTCCCGCGCGCTCCAGTGCTTCCCCTTTGCTGCGCGTGCGATTATAGGCCGTAACGCTGAATCCCGCCTTCACAAGATTCAACGCCATGGGTGTCCCCATGATGCCCAGGCCGATGAAGCCGATCTTCTGCGCCATAGAGAACCTCCCGTAGAAGTCAGGAGTCAGAAGTCAGGAGTCAGAATAATATCCAATCGAAAGAGCAGGTAGGGGACGATGCCATTCGCCACAAGGATGGCAAGTCACGCTGTTTATCCACTCTGCATTCTGAATTCTGACTCCTGACTCCTGACTTCTGACTCCCCAAGTACTACGCAAAATGAAGCCAGAGCCGCACGTCTCGGACGTTGTTGTCGGTAAACCCCGTATCGAGCGTATCGCCGAGCGACCGGAAGAAGTGGTAGGAATCGCACATCTCCAGGTAGCGATCGGGATCCAAGTTCAGAGCGCTGCCACGCGAAATCGTCTGCCCATCAGCGACCGCGCCGCTCGTTGGGCTATTGCCATCGCGGCCGTCGGTGCCAGCGCTCAAAACGACGTGCTTCTGGCCGGCAATCTTCTGGGCGGCATAAAGCGCGAAGGCTTGATTCCGCCCGCCAGTCCCCGGAGCGGTCACCGGGCTGATGACTTCGCCTCCTTGAACCAGGCAAACGGTCTGACCGGGATGAGCGGCGGCCAGGGATTCGAGATGCGCGAGGCTCTCCTCAACCACCAGGCGGAAATCCCGGTCCCAGTCGCCCATATCGACTTCGCTCGCGAGGCCCATCTTCTGCGCGGCGGCCTGCGCGGCGTCCAGCGCGTCCCGGTTCGAGAGCAGGCAGTAGTACTGTGAGCGCCGAAAGCGCCGGTCGCCGGGCTTGGGAGTCTCGACGAGCGAGCGCTGCTCGAAATGCTTCCGGATGCTGGCCGGCAGCCCGGCCGCGAGGCCACGCTCTTCCGCGATTTCGTAGCACTGCGCCACCGTGGACTCGTCTGCCAGGGTGGGGCCGGAAGCGACCATCGTGGGAAACTGCTCCGGAACATCGGAGATGAAAATCGTGAGCTGTCGCGCCGGATAGGCCTGGAGGGCAAGCCGTCCGCCTTTCACCGCCGAGAGGTGCTTGCGGAGCACGTTGATCTGCTCGATGGGCAGGCCGCATCCGACGAGCCGGCGGTTCAGTTCGATCAGATCAGCCAGGCTTACCGCCGGGTCGAGGGGTTTTTCAAAAAGCGCCGAGCCACCGCCAGAGATCAGGTAGATCGCCAGGTCGTCGGCGGTGAGACCGTCGAGCATCGCCAGTGCGGTTTCGGCCCCCTGCCAGCTTCCCAGCGAGGGATAAGGATGCCCGCCTATGAAATAGCGGTAGCGTTCCAGTTTGTGCGTCGGCTCGGCGGGACTGACGACGATCCCGGCCTCGACCTGCCCGCCTAGAATTTCGTCGAGCGTGGCGGCCATACGATTGGCGGCTTTGCCGAGGGCGACGACGCGCGGCGGGCGAGAAAGCGGAGCCGAAATGTTTCCGGCGAGCAGCGTCTCACCCTCGCGCCGGATGCGGGCGAGCATCGCGTGGCGCACCTCGATGGCCGCTAGGGTCTCGTGGAAAATCGACTGGGCGAGTTCCTTGCCGTGATTGTATGTGAGGGGTGGGGTGCTGAGCGAGACGGTGTGGCTGGCCATCAGACCCATCCTGCCAGGGAATCCACGCCCGCCTGCGCGACCTGGACGTCTTCATCCTCTGACCCGCCGCTCACTCCAATCGCCCCTGCGCACTGCCCTTCGACCATCAGGGGCAGACCGCCGCGAATGGGCGTGAGCTTGCCCTCGGTGGCGAGTGCGAGTCCGAGCGAAAGCAGAACGCTCGGCTCGTTCGCCGGCGATGGCCCGCTCGGGGTGCGTCGCAACGCCGCCGAAACCGCCTTGGTGAGCGCCACCGCAATGGACGAGAGCTTGACCCTGTCCATGCGCGCAAACACCAGCAAGTGGCCGCCGTCGTCCACGACAGCAATGTTCATCGGCACTTTGATCGCCTGAGCTTTCTTCTCGGCGGCGGCGAGTATGGCGCGCGCGCCCTCGAGCGTGAGACGAAGGTTGTTTCTTGTGAGCATGAATAGCATTATTCGGAACCGGACCGGCAAACGCAAGGGAAAGTCGGAAGGCTAACGATCCCACGACAGGTTGTTGGCGAAGAGGATTGAGGATGATGGGCAAGGGACAGTCCCCCGCAAACGACGGAGAGCCCACTACTGACTGCTGGCGGCTGCTTGCTGGGAGCTGAGAGTCAATGAATTCACCCTCGCGACTTCGTCGGAGTATCCTCTACTTGAACACTTCAGGATTGACGACGTTGGGAGGGCGGCGGCCGTCGAGCGCGGCGAGCAGGTTCTCGGCGGCAAGCGTGGCCATTTTCAGCCGGGTCTCGCCGGTGGCGCTGCCCACGTGCGGCGCCAGCACTACGTTTTCAAGCTTGGTCAGTTCGGGGTGAACGTGGGGCTCGTGCTCGAAGACATCCAGGCCGGCGCCGGCAATCCGCCGTGATTTCAGTGCCTCGACGAGCGCTTCCTCATCCACCACCTTGCCGCGCGCTGTGTTGATGAGGAATGCCGTGGGCCTCATCATCGCCAGTTCACGCGCCCCGATCAGGTGATGTGTCTCGGGCGACATCGGAGTGTGCACGCTGAGAAAGTCGGATTCACGCAAGAGAGTTTCGGAATCGACATAGTGGGCGGAAGACTCCGCTTCGATGGCGGCCTCAGCGCGGCGCCGGGAATGGTACAGGATATTCATGCCGAAGCCGCGGCCGCGCCGGGCCATCGCCTGCCCGATGCGGCCAAACCCATAAATGCCCAGGGTCTTGTGATGGATGTCCGTGCCCCACATCGAGCCGAACTCCCATTTCTGCCACTTGCCGGCGCGCACGTAGTGATCGTTCTCTACGGTCCGCCGGGCGGAGCCCAGGAGCAGTGCGAAGGCAAGATCGGCGGTGGTGTCGGTGAGAACGCCGGGCGTGTTGGTGACTACGATGCCTCGGCGCGTGCAGGCCTCGACATCGATGTTGTCATAGCCGACGCCGCAGTTCGCCACCACTTTCAGGTGGGGAGCTTGGCCGAGCACCTCTTCATTCACTCTTACGCCGACCGCCAATAGTCCGGCGACTTCCCGGCAGGCTTCACCCAGTTGCGGCGGCTTGAGCGCGATATCGTGCGGATGTACCTGGACTTCAAACCGTTCCCGAAGCGCATCGACGGCGCTCGCGGGGATTGGCCGGGTCACAAAGACTTTGAGTTTCAAGATTCAGTTGTCCCTTCTGCTCAACCCACTTTCGAGGTTTCCTTAGTTACCACAGGAGACTGTTGAGCGTCAACCTGGCGAGAAGCGGTGACCGGCGCCAGGATTCCTCATTGGGCATAACTTATTTGAATAGAGCACGATGCAGTGACAGCTGGCTTTCCTACATGGAGAATGCTCAATCCGGCGGAGGACTGGCTGAAGCCCGATTTGCCGACAGGAACGACGTTCGCATAGACAAAACCGCAAGAGCGGACATTTTTTCGACCAGATAGTCGAAGAAATGTCCGATCAATGATTTAGAGGCTAAGCTTGCCTTGACGATAGTTTTTGACGTGTGTTATAAATTCCTGCTTTCGAAATTGCTTGTCAGCCCATCTGCAGGCCTACCCGAAGATCCTGTGTCGGAAGCGAGTCCGGCCAAACCCGCCTCGGGGGCACGACAGCGAGATACAGTCGGAGGACATCTCGATGTACTTTCCTACAATTCTGAGTATTGGTGTGTGTTTACTGGCTTTCATAGTGTTGGCTGGACAACGCCGTTCTATCCTCCAGCTCCGGGTCATGGACGGCCTTCAGTGGTTGCTTGAGAGCAAGCTCATTAATGCCTGGTCGTACGCCAGGATTCCGCTAACAGGTCTGATTCTGGGTCTGCTGGCCGAGACAACGGCCTTGGCGAAGCCTCCGGAAGGGGCGGCCGGGGAAGCAAGTCTGAAGCTGCCGGATTTCACGCAGGTTCAGTTTCTCGGCCTCAGCGGCCACAACCTGCTAATGATCGGCATTGTGTTTTGCATCTTTGGGCTGCTCTTTGGACTGGCCATCTACAGCCACCTGAAGAACCTTCCCGTCCACCGCGCCATGGCAGAGGTCTCCCAGTTGATCTGGGAAACCTGCAAGACCTACCTCGTCCAGCAGGGCAAGTTCCTTCTCTTGCTCTGGGTTTTTATCGCCGCCATCATCCTCTTGTACTTCGGGGTCCTGCTCAAATATGAGGCCTTGCGCGTTGTGGTCATCCTGCTGTTCAGTCTGGTTGGGATTGCCGGAAGCTACGGGGTGGCGTGGTTCGGGATCCGCGTCAACACTTTTGCGAACTCCCGGACGGCGTTTGCCAGCCTGGCCGGCAAGCCTTTTCCCGTTTACAGGATTCCTGTCCGGGCTGGCATGAGCGTCGGCATGATGCTCATCAGCGTCGAGCTCCTGATGATGCTCATCATCCTGCTCTTCGTTCCGGGAGACTATGCAGGGCCGTGTTTCATCGGCTTCGCCATTGGCGAGTCGCTGGGCGCCTCGGCGCTGCGCATCGCCGGCGGCATCTTCACCAAGATTGCTGATATCGGCTCCGACCTCATGAAAATCGTCTTCAAGATCAAGGAGGACGACGCGCGGAACCCAGGCGTGATCGCGGACTGCACGGGAGACAACGCGGGCGACTCGGTGGGACCGACCGCCGACGGCTTTGAGACTTATGGCGTGACGGGCGTGGCGCTCATCACCTTCATTCTGCTGGGGGTCACGCCCGGAGTGTTTGCGAAGCAGGGATTGTCGCCCGATGCCGCCGCCGCGATGGCCAGCGTCATCAAGGTGCAATTGCTCGTCTGGATCTTCGTGATCCGCGTTGTCATGCTGGTGGCCGCCGCGGCGGCTTACTTCATCAATGATGCTATCGCCAAGGCGCGCTACTCGAACGCGCAGAAAATGAACTTCGAGGTGCCCCTGACTTGGCTCGTCTGGATTACCTCCTTCACCTCGATTGCCCTGACCTATGCAATCTCTGCAGTGATCATCCCCAACCTGGGCGGAGACCCCACGCTGTGGTGGAAGCTATCGACGATCGTCTCCTGTGGGACGCTGGCCGGCGCTCTCATCCCGGAACTGGTGAAGGTTTTCACTTCCACCGAGTCTCGGCATGTCAAAGAGGTGGTGATTTCGGCCAGAGAAGGCGGGGCGTCACTGGGCATCCTGTCGGGCTTCGTGGCCGGCAACTTCTCCGCCTACTACCTGGGGCTTGCGGTGATGTTGCTGATGTCCATCGGCTCCTGGGTCAGCTTACAGGGCTTGGGGGAGATCATGCTCGCGGCGCCGGTGTTTGCCTTCGGGCTGGTGGCCTTCGGCTTTTTGGGCATGGGCCCGGTGACCATTGCGGTGGATTCCTACGGGCCCGTCGCGGACAACGCGCAATCAGTCTATGAGCTTTCGCTGATCGAACATATCCCGAACATCCACCAGGAACTCAAGAAGGATTTCAACATGGACGTGAACTTTGAGCACGCCAAGGAGATGCTGGAAGCCAACGACGGCGCGGGCAATACGTTCAAGGCCACAGCCAAGCCGGTGCTGATCGGGACTGCGGTCGTCGGAGCGACGACCATGATCTTCTCCATCATCATGGCGCTCACCAACGGGCTGGCGGAGAACGTGGACAAGCTCTCTCTGTTACACGCGCCTTTTGTGCTGGGACTGATCACCGGCGGAGCTGTGATCTATTGGTTCACGGGGGCTTCGACCCAGGCTGTGACCACCGGCGCGTATCGAGCAGTTGAATTCATCAAAGCGAATATCAAATTGGAGGGGGTCGAGAAGGCATCCGTCAGCGACAGCAAGAAGGTCGTCGCAATCTGCACGCAATATGCGCAAAAGGGCATGTTGAATATTTTTGTCGCGGTGTTCTTCGCCACGCTGGCTTTCGCCTTCGTGGAGCCCTTCTTTTTCATCGGCTACCTGATTTCGATTGCCATCTTTGGCCTTTATCAAGCCATCTTCATGGCGAACGCTGGGGCAGCGTGGGACAACGCCAAGAAGATCGTCGAAGTCGAGCTGAAAGAGAAAGGCACTCCCCTCCACGACGCAACGGTGGTTTGCGACACGGTGGGCGACCCCTTCAAGGACACCTCTTCCGTGGCGCTGAACCCGATCATCAAGTTCACGACGCTCTTCGGGTTGCTGGCGGTGGAATTCGCGGTCAAGCTGACAGTTACCAGCGGGACCCTCTTGGCTCACGGATTGGCGGCGGTGTTCTTCGCCGTGTCGTTTTGCTTTGTGTACCGGTCGTTCTACGGGATGCGCATTCGCACGGCAGGCAACTGACGACGGGAGACCAGCGGGGAAACTCATTATCCTTTCGCGTTGTTTTTGATCCGTTTGGCGAGCTTTTCGATCTTTTCCGCTTTTTCGAGGATTTGAAGCGAGAGGATGTTCTCACTCGTCTTGTCGAGGTCTTCCTGCAAAGATCTGGCCAGGGTGGTCAACTCGTCCGCGTCCTGCTTCATCTGCTCAAACCGGTGAGCGATCAATTCCTTCTGCTGTTTACGAGAAACGGACTCGCTCGATTCCCCCGGGGTGACGCTTGGCCGGTTACGGCGTCGGGATTGTTTCCCGAGAGTCGAGAGGTCGCCTTGAGGAGAGGCGGCGAGAGACCCGGTGCTGAGAAGCATCGTGCAGAAGAAGCTCCGCCGCGTGCATAAAGCCATCCGAAGAAGACTCGTCATAGTGTCCCTCCTCGATGAAAATCGGCGCCGAGTGTGAGGGCAGGGAACTCTTCCCAGTTCGCCAGCCATTGTATTTCACACTCCTCGCCCCCTACATCTGTGGGGAAATCGTGGAGTGAGCTGGCGGGTCGGCTACTTTTCGTAACGCACGCCGTACACTTTGCGGCGGGTCCCTTCCACTTCGCGCTGGCGTACAATCCGCGCGCGAATCTCGATGCTGGGTCCGGCGGGATCGTAAGGGCAGATCACCAGGACGGCTCCGCCGATGTGATAGTTGATCTCGCTCACGAAGCAGAAACCGCCTTTGGAAACATTTTCGGTTCTGGTGATTTCCGAACCGCCGTAGAAATCGCGAATCCGGATCGGCAATTGCAGGGAAACGCGCCGGTGCCTGCGCTGCTCGATTCCGCGGGCGGCCGCGTGGGCTTCCTTCATCATGGAGGCTTCGCGAGCGGTCCCCCCCATCACCACCTGTTTTTCCGCGTACCCCCAGGGAGTTTCGCGCTCGCACTGCGCGCAAGTTCTGGAAATAATCCCGGCTGCCTCCAATACGTCCACTTCCACGAGCGACAGGGGCATCAGCGCCGCCGTATGGCATTGCCGGCACTCAATCAGGGCCTTGGAACCGGCGGTGCTGCCTTCGGTGCTGGGCGGAAACTGGATGCCCCAGATATCGTCTCTCAGGTTCTGATATTCGATCCCCCACTCGCCGCCGCGCTCGGTAATGGGGGCCAGCGGCCCCACGACTCGGAATTCGGCTTTGCGCTGGCCCAGTCGATTCGTCAGCCGGAGCGTCTGGCCCACCCGCAGGGGGCGGGAAGTCCGAATGCGCGCTCCGTGGCGGTTGAGCGAGAGCGTGCGGGCTTCGTCCTGGAAGGTGTGGCCCCGCGCATCGGTTCCTTCGACGGTCAGCGGAATGGTCAGCATCAGCCGGTCGGAACGACGCTTCTCATCACTCATCTTGTGCGCTCACCACGGATCTGGACTCCCTTTCAGTTTATGCCCGGCGCGCCGAGGTTGGCAACGTCGCCGATACGCGAATCGTGTTCTTTCCGGAATCCCATGGTGGGGCGGGTTTTTCCCCTCGGCAGGCAGGGGCAATATGATATTCTCTGCTCACCAAAGACGGTCAGGGATGTCTGTATATGGTTAACACCCGTAATGACGGGCGCGGGGCGTTGGAGCTTTCGACGATCGCGATGGGGCGTCCAGCGTTGAACCTCCTGCCGGACGAATCACCGGGGATGACCTCCCATGGCTTCTAAACCGGTTCGCCGCAGCGATCGCGTCGTGGTCGAGATTCCCATTGTGGTGACCGGTGGGGGCGGCGTGCTTCCGACAGGCCAAGTCGAGGGTCGGACGGCCGTTGTCTCCCGGTACGGGGCGAAGGTGATGCTTCGATGCCGGCTTGATCCCGACCAGCGAATCTTGATCCGCTGCGCTGCCACGGCGGGCGAGGCCGAGGCGCGGGTCGTTGGCGATGCCGGACGGGGTACGGACGGGACCCCCTGCTACGGCATCGCCTTTCTGGCGGACCAACCAGGTTTCTGGGGCATTGAGTTTCCATCCATAACTGAATCAGAGGGAGCGGTCGGGCGCGTGCTGCTGGAGTGTGCGCAGTGCCACACCCGCGAACTTGTGTACCTCAATGAAATCGAAGCGGACGTGCTGGATGCCAGTGCTACTCTGTCGCGCCGCTGCGGGAAATGCGCGGAACTGACCGTGTGGAAAGGAGCGTACGCGCTGACGGACGAGACGTTGGCGGTCCCGGTCGCACGCCCGGGAGGCTTCGCGCCTCCGCCCACCGATCGCGGAGCTGACCAGCGCCGACACGCCCGGCTCGACCTGGAAGTGCCCGTGTGCGTCCGTCATGCTCAGCGCGGGGAAGAGGTTGTCAAAACGATTAACGTCTCTCGTGGCGGGTTTCGCTTCCGGAGCCGCAATCGTTACCGGGAAGGCACAATGATTGAGGCGGCGCTCCCTTACTCCCCCGGCGGGGCGAACATTTTTGCGCCGGGCAAGATCGTTTACGCCGCCCCCGTACCTGGCGGGGACATGAATGTGTACGGCGTCATGTTTGTCTCCAACCGGCAGGGCTGGCCAGATCGCTAGGAGAGACACTTCGGCCTATAAACGGTGAGCTTTGCAACAGGGCGGCGGGCAGCGTTACTTGTACTTCAGCACTGAGGCGAAATCATGCTGATTGTCCACGTTCACGTGCGGGTGAAGCCGGAATTCGTCGAGGCTTTCAAGTGGGCGACGATCGAAAATGCGCGTCAAAGCGTGCGAGAGCCAGGAATTGCGCGCTTCGACGTGATCCAGCAGGAAGACGACGCGACGCGATTCGTCCTGGTGGAGGTCTATCGCAACCAGGATGCAGCCGCCCGGCACAAGGAAACGGCCCACTATGCGGCCTGGCGGGATGTGGCGGAGCCATTGATGTCGGAGGCGCGCACTCGCGTGAGGTACGCTAACATCTTCCCGTCTGACGAAGGATGGTGAGGCCGCGATGGGGTTTGAATTCGCCACCGCAACGCGCATTGTGTTTGGGCCGGGGACAGTGGGGGAAGTGGCGCCAGCGGCCCGGGACATGGGAGGGCGCGCTCTGCTCGTGACCGGCCGGTCTCAGGCGCGTGCCACGCCGCTGCTCGCCCAATTGAAGGAAGTTGGCATCACCTGCTTCGGCTGCGTGGTGCACGATGAGCCGAGCGTGGATCTGGTGCGCCGCGCCCTGGCCTTCGCGCGCAAGGAGCGCTGCGACCTCGTCATCGCCCTCGGTGGCGGAAGCACCCTTGATGCCGGCAAAGCCATCGCGGCACTTCTGACCAACCGCGGTGAGCTGATGGATTATCTGGAAGTGATCGGCAAAGCCCAGCCGCTCACAGAGCCTTCTGCGCCCTTCATTGCCGTCCCCACCACGGCGGGAACCGGGACCGAGGTGACGAGGAACGCCGTGCTGGCTTCGCCGGAGCATCGCGTGAAGGTCAGCGTGCGCAGCCCGTTGATGCTGGCGCGGCTGGCCGTGATCGACCCCGAGCTCACCTATGGTTTGCCGCCGGAGGTCACGGCGCGCACCGGCCTCGACGCGCTCACGCAATTGATCGAACCTTACGTCTCGAC
>JBEKUI010000159.1:0-10838 GCA_049515175.1 Terriglobia bacterium | reverse complement strand
ACTCCGCACCCCATGCAGAGCTCCCAACTTCTCTCCACGGTCGAGTCATCCATCGAAAGGGCGTCGAAGGGGCAAGGGTCCACGCAAGCGCCGCAGAGATTACAGAGCTCGCGATCGAGCGCAAGGCAAATTGAGCTGCCCAACTTTTTCCTTTAGTGTCATTCGACTGAGCAGGTCATCGACCCGCTTTTCGACTGGATCCTTCGAATTGAGGTGAACGGGTATTTCGCTTTAGGAGATAAGCACCGGGCCACTCGACAAAACTGCCCCGGCTACCGCGACAAACAGCCTAAGTGACCTTCTCAGTGACATTCCCAACCTCCATCCAGGCCTGTTGGTTCTCAGAAGAGCGCTCAAGCGATTTTCGCGACCATCTTAGGCGAGATACTCCTTCATCAGGTTGACGTAGCGGCGACACGTTTCCTTCATCTCGGCGGCGGCCCCGTCCTGCTCGAGGGAGAGGAAACCTCCGAAGGCAATCGCTTTCGCCGCATCCGCGATAGCTTTGATGTCCATCACCCCCGTGCCAATGGGCACGTATTCCCGCATGCGGGCGTCGATGTCGCGCACGTGAAGATTCATGAGATGCTTGTTGGCCTTGTGTATGGCGACCGGGGGATATTCCCGCTGGTTCATGGCCCATCCACAGTCGAGATTGAAGCCCAGGGCCGGGTCGCGAATGGCGTCCCAAAGACGAAGGAAACTGTCCGTGACCGGGAGCATCGTGTGGGTGTGGTTCTCGATGGAGAACTTCATGCCCTGACCCTTCGCTCGCTCCACGCAGGCCTTGATCGTCTCCGTAAAGAGACGCCAGAGTTCATGGAAATCAAACCCCGGCGCAATATCGATGTGAAACTTCTCACCCGGCTTGCCATCGCCCATGAAGTAGCGAGGCAGGTATTCCGTCGAGGCTTTCAGTTCCCGCGCCCACGGCGCGACGATATTGACCATCGGCGCGCCGAGTTTCTTTGCGATGCGGCAGCCTTTCTCAAAGTAGTCGAGGCTGCGCTTCCGCTCGTCCGCGTCCCGGCTGGTCAGGCCCTCGACCACGGGCTGGAAAAATGGGAACTGATTCACCTCCAGCCTGTTCCGCTCCAGTTGTTTCTTGATGCGGTCGATGGTCGAGTCCGTCCAATACTCGTCAATGTCCATTCGCGAGTTGGCAATCAGCTCCACGCCCTCGAACCCTAGGCTCCCAATAATGTCGATGGCTTCCTCGGGGTGGGCGCCAGGGGCAAGGCTATGGAAGTTCCAACTCACGGACCCGACCTTGGCTCGCCGCTTGCCTCCTTCGCCTTCAGGCAGGGCAGGCGAGTTGTGCTGCGGCGCAGCCTGGCCGCCTGGGTTTGTCATCAATAGGTAGCCGCCCAGACCCAGGGCGGGGATGAATTCGCGACGCCTCATGTGATTTCTCCTTTTAAGACGATGTTGGGATGCTGAATTTCATTATCTGCTACGAGGAATGCGATCACTGCGTTTATTCCTTGCCCGATGTCGACAGGGTGCGCGACCGATTTCCTGCCGACCCGCATCGACGCCAGTCGTATCACGGTTTTGGTGCTCTAAAGATGTACTTGCCGGAAGCGACCTCAAACTCCAGCGCAGCTCCCTCCTGGCGCAAATAACGCACACCCTCCGCCTCCGAAACGGGCCGGCCGTTTTCGGTCACTTGCTTGATCGATCTGCCGGGTACAAGAACAGTGGCCGTCGTGTTCGCTGGAATCTGAACCGTCAGCTCGAAATACGAGTCGTCGATCTTCCAACTGCTCTCGACTCGGCCCCGCACCGTGTCGTGCCAAGCTTTCACCCAACTCAAATCACCGACTGGCTGGGGCTTGATCGTGATGTGGTCGAAATCCGCTTCGATGCCTGCCAGGCCGGCGTAAAACCACTCCTCAATATGTCCAAGCATGCAGTGGTTCTGCGACGAGGCAGGGTCTGCATCCCAGGCTTCGGTGAGTGAAGTGGCGCCACGCGCCAGTTGTGCCCCGTAGCTGGGAGGATCGGTACGATTGGTCATGGCAAAGAGCAGGTCGGAGTGGCCCCCGTCCAGAAGCGCGCGCACCAGGTAGTGGTAGCCAATGTCACCTGAAGTCTGCTGGTTGCCGCGACTCGTTACGTCTCTCACGAGATTTTCCAGCACGAGGGCACGCTCGGCCGGCGGGCACAGGTTCAAAACAAGCGGCATCGCTTGAGCTGTCTGGCTCCCGGTGGCGTATCGGCCTGTCTTGGGATCGAAGAAGTGCCGCTGGAATGCTTCCTTCACCTGCGCGGCGAGCGCCGCATATCGCTGCTCATCCGCCTCGTGCCCCAGCAGAGAACTTGCCTGCTCCAGAATCCGGAGATCCTGATAGTAGGTTGCCGTCGCCGTCACCCCCAGCGGCGTGAGCTTCGATACCCCGGGCTCACCCGGCCCGATGTCGTACCAGTCGCCGAGGCCGTACGAAACAATGCCGTCTTGAGCTTTGGTACCCAGATAATCGACGTATCGCGCCATGGCCGGCAGGCTCTCTTCCAACACGCGCCGGTCGCCATATTTCCGGTACAGCCACCAGGGAACCACGACCATCGCACTGCCCCATTCCGGGGAATCGCGAAATGCCGCCGGATGAATTGCATAGTCTGGCGCCGTGTCGGGAATCAGCCCCTCAAGCGTTTGTGAGTCGCGCATGTCACGCACAATCTTTGGGAAGTACGAAGAGAGGTCGAAATCAAACCCCAGGCTTGGCGCCATCAGGTAAGGCACTTCCAGCCAGCCGAGCTTCTCGCGGTGCGGGCAATCGGTAACCACGCTTTGCAGGTTGCTGCGCACTGCCGCGTCGATGAGCTCATGGATACGGTTGAAGAGCGGATTCGAACAGGAGAATCCGCCGGCCCGTGGCGCCGAAGAGTGCAGGAATTGCCCCTGCAGGTCCAGCAATTCCGCGTCGCCATCCACCTGGACGTAGCGAAAGCCGTAGTAAGAAAAGCGTGGATGCCAGGTTTCCGTGCCGCCGCCCTTCAGCGTGTAAGTAAAATACGTCGGACCGCCCGAACTTCTTTGCGTGACGAACCCCTTTTCGTCCAGCAATTCGCCGGGGGTCAGGCGCACTTGCGAACCGGCGGCCCCCCGCACAGTGATCTGCGGCCACCCGGCGAAGTTCTGCCCGAGGTCGTAGACGTGGATTCCGTGCCCAGGCTCGCCAATCTTCACAGGATGGAAGATCTGCATTACCTGGATGGGCGGTTGCGCCTCTGAGATCAGTCGATCGCTCGAATCATCCACGATGTCAACTGCTTCCCAGTTCCTCGCTGAAGAGCCAGGCTCGTTCCATCCCGGCTGCTCGTCGCGCGCGTCATAATCCTCGCCGCCGTAGATGCACGAAAAGCGGATAGGGCCTGGGGCCGCCTTCCATCTTTCGTCCGAGACTATGGATTCGAAAGACCCGTCCGCGTACTCGATACGAAGATGAAGAATGAACTTCGGCCGGCCGAAACTTCCGTTGAATTTAACGTAGCGCCCACCGGCTACGTTGTACATGCCGTTTCCCAACAGCACACCCATGGCGTTGGTTCCGGGGCGCAGGAGGTCTTCCACGTCGTACGTCATGTAGAGGTTGGTGCGGCGGTAGTTGGTCCAGCCGGGTTCCAGAACGTCGTCTCCGATCTTGCGGCCGTTAAGATACAGCTCAAAATATCCCAGACCGCAGATGTACACGGTGGCGCGGCGTACTTGGCGAGTGAGCGTGAATTCGCGGCGGAACATCGGCAGCGGCCCGGAGTTAATCGCCGTGCGGCTCCAGGCTACCCACCGGGCGTGCCATTCCTCAGGTTTCAGGATCCCCATCGACCAACTTGCCGGCGGGCTCCATTCCGATGGGGTGCCGTCCTTGTCCCAAACACGCACCCTCCAATAGCAGCGCATGTGGGAGGTGAGCGGTCTACCCTGGTATACGATTTGAATGCTCTCCCGGCTGGCCACTTTGCCGCTGTCCCATAAGTCCGCCGGGCCGCTCTCCAGTGCCGCGGGTGAAGAAGCCACGAGAATCTGGTAAGCGGACTGAATTTGGCCCCGCGCGGAGGAATCGAGGGTCCAACTCAGCTGAGGCTGAATGGTATCCACTCCGCGAGGCTCAACCCGAGACTCGCAACGCAAATTCGCAGGCGTGACGCCCGGTGACGCCAGCAAGGCGAGCAGAAGAAAAGCGGTCATTAAACCTCCGGTCACGGTGGCCACACTCGCCTGGTTCAGCGCGCCACTATGGCCTCAGGAATAGTCGTCAGGACGCATTCCTTCGCACAAGAGTACCAGGATCGATCCGCTATCGGTATCTGTTCATGTACTCCAAGAACGATTTGGCAGTGCGGTCAAGATTTTCGATTGAGCCTCCACTGACCTTGCAGGAACTGTTTTGGGGTCTGTTGCGGCCCTTCCAGCGCCTTTGTGGGTTCGTGGGTCGGAAATGAGGCTCGCTTCTCCAGCCCGCACGTTGCGTCTTCTGCATGTTCATTTTGCGGGCGAGTCAAAGGAGCAGTGGCTTGTTGCGGAGGGGCGTTTCTTTGAAGAGCCCCACTAACCTCTCCTCATATTTCCCATGCGAGATGCTCATTGTGGATTTGACGTGACCGGGGTTACCTGTACCAGGGGAAATGAGAGAGAATCCACCTGAGGAAAGATATCGGGTGGCCGTGTAACCTCAGCCGGCGCCTGTCCGAGCACGCCAGAGGAATTCCCGTAGTTTGGCCCGGTCTTCCAAGCCGATGCTGGCCACTTCGAATGTCAACTGTTGGGGGCGAGACTCACGGATCAAGGTTTCGACACGGACGGGTTGCCATCCGGGACGAAGTTCGATTGTCGTCAACGTTCCAGGCTGGATATGGCGCTGGCAAGCAGCCACGCCCCCGCCCAGGTTCAAGGTTCCGACGTCGATAGGGCTTGAGCCTTGGGGTGTCTGGACTCTACCCGATAGGCTTCGCGGGAGGGTGATGCGTTCATATCGTCGACTCCGCAGCCACTGCCCTCCGGGGTCGGGGTCGAGGGGTGCAAGTCTCAACTCCGACTGTGTCAATCCGCTTTGGGGAAGAAAGCGGTTCATCCAAGCGGGATCGATTTTTGCGAGCGCCTGTGCCGAAGTGATGCGTAGCTCTTTCGGCCAGCGCCACCCCCAAAGGCGTCTTGCTTCCAATATAGGGCGCAGCAACGCGACGGCGCGCGGCTCCTGCAATCGGCTCAACGCCTCGATCGCCTTAATTCCCAATAACGATGGGCGGGCTTCGCGGAGTTCATCTTCCAGGATTTGCGCCGGCTTGGAGCCGACCGACGGATCACGACTCATCCCCATTTCATCCAGCGCCTCGGGCTGAACCAAAGGATCGATCCTGTCAAACAGGCTGGCCAGCAACTGGCCCCGTTCCGGCGAGCCGCCCAAGGAGAGTTGCCTCACTACTTGCTGGTGATATGGCCGGTCCCACTCTCGCAAGTGCTTGGGCAACCATTCCTGGAGGGCGGCGGGATCGAGACGGCTGAGCAAGCCAACGGCTGCCGCAGCTTCAGCCGGAGGCCGCGTTTGCAGTATTTTGCATAGGAATGAAACTGCTTCCGGACCGAGATGCGTCACCAATTCAATCAGGCGATCGCGTTCGCTGGACACGGTACAACGTGGGAGGAACAAGATGGCCTGCTCGACCGTCGCATGAGGCATCCGTTGGAGCACATCGATCAGGCCGGGCGGAATAGTAGGCGCGGGGAGAGCCTCCTGGATGAAATCGGAAAGGCGGGTTCCCGCCTTCACCCGCGGCCACAGCGCCGTTGCCAACTCCGCCTGATGTTGGTCCAGACCCGCCATCGAGACCAGGGTTTGCTCAACGGCCACGTAATCGCGACGAGTGGCCGCTTGGTGACTGAGCCGGACGAAAGCCGCTCCTACCAGCGACCGCAACTCTTGGTCATTTTCGTGTTTCAGGCGCTCGCCGAAGTGGCGGAGGGCTGACTTGAGCACCGGTCCCCCAGCCCGCGGGTAAAGGTCGGATAGTTCTGTCACGCCCACCGCAACCTTGTGTCGAGTTTCGGCCTCGGGGTTGTGGATGCAGGAGGTGTAATTGCCCAAGATCTTGCTGGCCGAGTCGTTTTCTCCCCGCACGAAAAGTTCTTCCACAAACTGGCGAATATTGCGGGGAGGGATCGCCCAGACCTCAGGGGACAAGAGAAACTTGCGCTTTACCGCGTCGGGGACACGCATCCAGAATTCTCGGTCTAGAATTTCCGCGTGAGACTCAACTTGCACACCAGCCCGTCCCAGCTTCTCTTCGCGGTCAACGACTACCTGTTGAAGTGACTTGATCTGACTCTTCAACCGCTCCAACAAAGTAAACACGGCATTGGTACGCGTCTCGCCGCGCTCAAAGCTGGCCAGTGCAAAGCGTATAGCAATGTGCTCGGCAAGCTGGAGCATTAAGGGCGTGTCCGGCTTTGCTGCGGTCGTGGCCAGAGCCTGAAGGGCTTGAGTAAGGCTGATTTGCGCGCCTTCCGGCAATTGGCCGAGTTCCTGTTGAAACGATGCCTCCGGCAGTTGGGTTCCGCTCCCGCCTGTCGTCTGGATGACTTGCGACAGGAAGCCAATCACCTTCGTGACATCTTCCTCTTCGAGGGCTGCGGGTTCAGGGCGCTGGGAAACAGCTCCCGCCGGTGGCACGGAAACGCCTTTGCGCGCGCCCTCGGCAGCGGCAATCAGTTGCAGCAATTTCTGGGGATCTTGCAGCCAAGGCTTCAGTTCTTCCGCTGCTGGCCCGAGCGTCTGCGCAGCAATCTGAAGGGCTAAGCCGCTTTCCGATATTCCCGCGTCCTGGGCCACAAAGCGAATCTCGTTGACGCGGATGGTGCTTGTCTTCGGGTCACCCAGTGCGGCCTTAATCTGGGCAATTAGAGCGGCTGACTTGTGCCCCCCAGTGGCAAAGGCTTGGACGAAGCGGGAGAAATCTTCCGAGGTGACAGATGGCAGAAAGTGAATACTGGCGAGGCCGCCCGTGGAAAGCAACTGGGCGAAGCTGCGATCTGTGGGTCTCGTTTCCAGGGGCACGCCATCGAGGAGCAACTGTGTTCCCGAAACGCCCAGAAGAAGGCCCGTGTCTCCGGTACCGCGCAGGACCGTGCACAAGTCGCCCCACGCCGAAAGCATCAAGCTCATCGTCTGCTCGTGCTGCAGTCCGTATAGACGGACGGTCTTCACGAGCATGTTCAAGTTGCGGACGAAGGCTCGCGCGGCGTTGATTGTGCTGTCCTGTTTCATTTTGGCCTTGGACCCGTGGTGTCCGCGATGAATGGAATCCGGCTTCCCATCACTCTATTGGAGACTGACCTGGGTGCGACATCATGACGGTGCGCATACTCACTGCAAATGTACCACGGAATGCCGTGGCTGAGATTGTTTCCTGAGTAGATCCAATGGACGCATCTGACGGAAAAGTTTAGCGGGTTTCAATCACGAGCAGTCCGTGCCCGGGGTGGAATCGGCTCCACGAGTCCCAAGTAGACAGGCCCAAGCTGGGCAGGGGATCCATCAGTCTTTGCCTGCTATTGATTGGAGAGCCTTGCGCCCAAAACCAAGCTCCCCGTGCTCCCCCGCATGGCAGACGGCGCGGCGGGCTGGTGGTCAGCAGCAAAGTGAAGATCGATCTGAGCGTGGGCAACTGTTTGCGCCGATGGTGCGAAGGATTGCCGCCTTGCCGGTCGTGACGGGGTAGACGGAGGCGGTGATTGCATCGAAATGAGCGACCGGTCAATGAGGGTCAGAGAGGTGTCCATGGTATGCAATGGAAAGGCAGGGTTTGCCGGTTTTGGTTTCCTTGCGGCAGGGCGAAGGTGGCCGCTTGGTGGAGCCAAAAACGGCTCCCAAAGCGAAAACTGCAACTCGGAGCCACAGAGGAAGGCGGTTGGCTGTATACTCACCCGAACCCGGGAGCCAAAATGGAAATCCTGGCTAACATACTGAGGGATCTGCGTTTTGCTTGGCGAGTTCTGCGGAACAGCCCGGGTTTCGTGGCCGTGGCCGTGGTCACGCTCGGACTGGGAATCGCCGCCAGCACGACGGTGTTCAGTTGGATTGACACTGTCTTGCTGCGCCCAATTACGGGCGTGCGGAACGCGCACGAATTGGTGGCGCTGGAAGGGATCGCCCCGGACGGGGGCCGGCTGGGCTCCTGCACGCATCCGGACTTCCGGGCCTTCCAGCAGGGCCTGACAGTGGCCTCGGGTGTGGTCGCCTCGCACACTTCCTTCTTCACCATCGGCTCGTCCGGTCACCCCGCGCGCGCCCTGGGGGAAGTGGTCTCGGCCAACTTCTTTACGGTGCTGGGGGTCAAGCCATTCCTGGGCCGCCTGTTTCTGCCGGAAGAGGATCGGGACGCACCCGGCGCCTCCCCCATCGCGGTCATCAGTCACCGGCTGTGGACAACCCAGTTCGGCGCGGATCCTGGCATCGTGGGGCGCGCGGTTCGCATCAACGGGCACCCGCTCACCGTCGTCGGTGTCACAGCGCCGGATTTCCGTGGCACGTTCGGCGGGGCCGCTTTCGATGTCTGGGTCCCGCTCAGCATGATCCTCGAGATGGGCGCGCTGAACACCTGGGCCGCCGACGACTGGAACGCCAGGTTCCTCGACGTCATTGTGCGCCTGAAACCCGGCGTCACGATCGAGCAGGCGAGGGAGGAAGCTCGGGTCATAGCGGCCCGAATCGCCGCCGATCACCCGGATACGCACAAGGGCATCGGCGCCTGGATGGTTCCCATGTGGCGGGCGTCGTACGGTTTGCAGGCGAGCCTGCGCGATCCGCTGTACCTCCTGACAGTGGTGTGCGTTCTGGTGCTGTTGATCGCCTGCGCCAACGTGGCGAACCTTTTGATGGCCCGCGCGGTTTCCCGACAGAGAGAATTTGGGGTGCGCATGGCGTTGGGTGCCAGCCGGGGAAGGGTCGTGCAGCAACAGCTGGCGGAGGTCTTGCCGTTGGCTGGCGCGGGCGCCATCGTCGGCGCATTGCTCGCGCGCTGGTTGGGAGAATCACTCTACCGCGTGCTGCCCTTCTTGGAATCCTCCATTCGGGCCGCCCTTGAGCCGCTGTTGCACGTGGACCCAAGTGCCAACGTGCTAGCCTTTACGGTACTGATCTCCGTCAGCGCAGCCGTGCTCTCGACCATCTTGCCGGCTTTTTCCATCGGCCGCGTGGACATCATCGAAACGCTGAAAGAGGGAGGGCGCAGCGGGACTTCCGGCGTTCGCTCGCACCGCGCCCGGGGGGCGCTGGTGGTGCTGGAGGTAGCGCTCGCGACGTTGGCGCTCTGCGGAGCCGGTCTGGCGGTCCGGGCCTTCCAGAAGTTCGCCACGCTTAATCCGGGTTTCGACTCGCGGAACGTATTGGTGGCGCACTTCTACCTTTCCACCAACGGCTACTCGTTGAGTCAGGAAAAGCAGTTCTGCCGCAACCTGCGCCTGCGTCTGGAAGCGGCTCCGGGCATCCAGCAGGTGAGCTACGCGGACTCGGTTCCGCTTTCGTTTTATGGAGGGGGGAACGACCGCGTGGAGGTGGAGGGCTTCTTGCAGGATCGGGGCGGGGTGATCTTTCTCCCGCGCTCCATCGTGGCGCCCGGGTACTTCAGTCTGATGCGCATTCCCTTGCTGGCGGGCCGCGACTTCACCGAGCAGGACGACAAAAACACTCTGCCGGTGATCATCATCAACCAGACCTTTGCCAAGAAGTACTTCGACGGGAAAGACCCCATCGGCCGCAGGGTGCGCGTTTCGGATACCTGGTCGACCGTGGTGGGCATGGTCAAAGACAGCAAGTACCGCAACCCACCGGAGGCGCCCATGCCCTTCTTTTACGGACCGTTCCGGCAGATCTACTATTCGGGCTACACCACCTTCTTCTGCATCCGGGCCGGCGGCGACCTGGAGGCCGCGAGCGCGACACTGCGGCGTGAAGTGACGGCCCTGGCCTTGACCAGCGGACTGTATGACACCGCGCCACTCAGCGAGTACACGCAGGGGGGCTTGTTCGCGGAGCGGATCGTGGCGAGCTTGCTTTCCGTGCTCGGCATGCTGGCGATGGCGTTGGCGGCGGTCGGATTGTACTGCGTCATGGCGTATGCGGTCAGCGAACGCACGCACGAGTTCGGAATCCGCATGGCCTTGGGCGCGCAGCGGCACGAAGTACTGGGCCTAGTATTGCGGGAAGGCCTGGTGTTGACGCTGCCGGGTCTGGTGGCCGGAGTGGCCGCCGCGGTGGCAGGCGCCCGCCTGGTTTCAAGCAAGCTGAATCTTCCCTTGAGTCTTGCCGAGCCGGCCGTGTTCGGCATGGCGGCCCTAGCCCTGGTCTTGGCCGCGCTGCTAGCCAGCTTCGTGCCCGCGCGGCGCGCCACCAAGGTGGACCCGATGAAGGCCCTGCGAGCTGAGTAGCAAGCCGCGCGAACCTGTCTTGCAGGTCCGCGGCTTTTGAGTGTGGTCGGCGAGGAAAGCCCCAGATCTTGAAGAACATGGCGTCAAATGACATGCGGGACATGCCACCTTAATTAGGCGGACACGGGCCGCAGATTTACGCGCTGTTATTTCCTGTTTATGGGAAATTCAACTCTGGTTGGCGTTCTTGTCGCGCGGTTTTGAAAATCGGGAAAATCCGGTCAATACCTGCCGGGCTTACGCTGTGGCCCAATGGGAGTATTACACTGGCGTCGATGGCGATCACGATGGCATCGCCGAATACGCCCAGAAATTCTTCAGCTCCCCTGGCCAGCACGATGGGCTTTACTGGGAAACCTCCGGCGACGAAAAACCCAGCCCCTTGGGCCAGCTCGTTGCTGAAGCGCGGGCC
>JBEKUI010000158.1:0-10887 GCA_049515175.1 Terriglobia bacterium | reverse complement strand
ACGGTCTCACTTGTTGCGTTTGTTGTCGAGTGTTATGAGCTGATTATCGCCCAGCAGTCACCAAGAGCTTACGGAAGGATGCCCTTGTCTGAAGCTAACAGGCGTGCGACCTAGGTTCAGTCGGCCCCCACGTCCGAAGGGCCAAATTAGGGTGGTATATGCCAGTGGTGGCATCAGTGGTGTCCCTCTCGAATTGCCCACGGCTGACAATAGGAGGCGAAATGGCGTCCAGCATCGCGGGTTTTAGGACTAGGTTCGTGGGTCAGCGGGATTACCAAAGCGATGGCTCCTACGTCACCACGGAGTTCGTTACGGCATTGTATCTCCCGCTTGTACCCCTTCGAAGCTTTAGAGTAGTCGAGACGGGGTACGGAGGTGGAGCGAGCGCTGGATATTTCAAGACGACCTACCTTGCCCATCCCCGCCCTTTGTGCTGGGCACAGGTCGCAACGATCTACGCCACGATAGTTCTTTGCACCGTGTCATTCGTCCTGTACATGGGGTACTCAAGGGCGACCGAGAGTCACACCCCCTCTCACCAACACACCTTGGGGGACCTAGTTCCCAAATGGCAGCAGTTCGAGCGCAAGTATCTGGAGGAGTAGCCATGGATAGGGACAAGGAAAGGCGGAAACGGCTGGCCTCGCTTCCGTTTTCCGAAAAACTTAAGATTCTGGAAATGCTCCGCGAGCGGAGTCGGGTAATCGCTGCTAGCGGCTTGAGAAAGAGGGCCATTCGTCAACAAAAGCGCAACGGATAAGCCTTTGGATTTCCGAGCGTGAGGCAAATCAATGCGCCCCACAACCTTCAAGGAAGCCTTGGACCGCGCCATCCAGGGCAATGGCTGCATAGATGCCATCAGCGAGTTCCTCGACGAGTTCTACCCTGAGGGCTTCGAGCTCGTGAAGCTAAGGTGTCGGCGCGTTTCTGGCAAAGGGCTATGTCGTTCCGCCAGAGGCATTTGGGTTCCGGTGTTGCTGGGCGTGCGGGAACCAAATCCTTTCGGTTCAGGGAAACTCGGCACCCAGTTTGTTGTTTAACGGGAAGTTCCGCGCTTTCGACAAGGACACCGGCGATGAACTTTGGGTCATGAAGCTCCCGGCGAGCGGCATGGCCACGCCCATGACCTACCTCGGGAAAAAGACCGGTAAGCAGTTCGTGGTCATCGCGGCCGGCGGCGGCAACAAATACGATAAAAAGCTTACGTTGGATTCGCCTTACTCGGCCTTTGCCTCCAGCAGTAGGTGTTTCTCAAATTGGGCAGTCCATGTGGCCACGGGGCCGCGAACCGTTCCCAACGCCTCCCCGGTCTCATAGTTGGTCAGGCGATAAGCGCGCTTCTCCAAACCTCTCAATTCAAGCTTGCCGCTCCACTGGGGAGCGTAGAAGGCGTAGTACATGTTCCCGTTCTTGCGGATGGCGTGGGCTTCCGGTCTGTCAAAACCGATGTCATACAACGTTCCCAGGTATTCGGCCCTGGAGAGCATTTCGGCCGGATAGATTTTGATCCATTTGTCCCAGATCTTCTCCTTCTCAGGAGTCAAATCCCCCCTGGGCCGCTTGGCCGAACCCACCGGCCAAGTGAAATTGGTGCCCACCACGCCGCCAACTCCAATCGTCGAGGCGAAGTCGTTACCGCCATCGCTCATGTCCACGTGGTCTCCGAAGTAGGCGACGGAATCGCCCATCAAGGCCTTGAGTGTTTTCCCCTTCAGACGGACCTGCCAGGAACTCTTGGGGTCGGAGGCCACTGACATGTTCATGAAGGGCATGGTGAAGAACGAGTACGCGGTTCCGCACGGGCAGAACTCAACCAGCGCGTCGGGTTTGATGCTGAGTGCCGTATCGTAGATCGCCTTGAAGAATTGGGGCAGCGCTTCCACCGCTTCCTCGGGCGAAGCGTGATGGTGGGCGGGGTTGTAACAGGGAGGCACGCCATTCATGTGTTGTCCATCGAGCTTCAAGCCGTCAAAGCCCCAATCCCGCATGGCCTTCGTGACGATGGCCTTGTGGTACTCCACCACCGCGGGAACGGCGGGACAGAGATACCAGTCATTCCAATAGGAAATCTTCTGCTTCGATCCATCGGCATTGAGCAGCAGATACTCCGGGTGCTCCTTGATCAGTCGCGTGTCCGGATGAACCGACAAAGGTGCCCACCAGAGCTGAGCTTTGAAACCGTCGGCGTGAATCCGGTCCACCATCGCTTTTATATCGCGGTCGCCACCGGGGAATTTCTCCGGATTCAGGCCCCAATCCCCCTCGGCGGTCTGCCATCCGTCATCCAGCGTGACCCACCGCAAGCCCAGCTTTTTCACCATCGGCAAGGCGTTGTAGACCTGCGCCGGTGTGAAGTTCCTGCCAAAACCCCAGGCGCACCAGATGGGACCGAAGGCGTCATCAGGCGCCGGCTTGAACACGACGCCTTGTTTGACCATCGCCCGCCGATACTCCGCTAGGCTTCGGAAGTAGTCGCCCTGATGAACGGTGACGAAAGTCCGAAACGTCTTGATCGTTTCTCCCGGTTTCAGTTCTCTGTTCAATTTGAAATGCACGGCCACGGTGGCGTGCTCCTGGTCCGGCATGGCGACGGGAAGAGAGACCAGCTTGGGACTAAGCTCCACGTGACCCACGGCGATACCCA
Source organism: Terriglobia bacterium (assembly GCA_049515175.1). Lineage (GTDB taxonomy): Bacteria > Acidobacteriota > Terriglobia > UBA7540 > UBA7540 > JACQNR01. The sequence continues at coordinate 8,243 of JBEKUI010000158.1, read as the reverse complement.
CGTCTCTCCGCCAAACATCGACTACCGGCGTTCCCCCTCCGTAGTCGGTGTCGTTCATCCCCAGATAGTTTTCCTGATCGAAACCCATCTTCAACGAGAGCACCCAGTCCGGCCGCTTCTCGTAAGAACCGCTCTGGTACGACCAGAACGCCGGCTCGCCGCTGCCCTGCCCGGCCGAGATGGAGTAGCGCTGATTCGTCCAGCCGTCCATGGAAAGATTGGAGTCTCCGGTGTTTGTGTACTGCACTTCGAAAACGGCCATCTGCGGAAACTCGTCGTAGGTCGTCACGGCAACGATCTTCTTCAGTGACGGTGCGGCCCCGGTCAGGGTGACGCGCTGCCCGGCACCCATCGCATCCCGGACGCTCCCGCGCTTCACGTCGTGCAAAGCGAAATCACGGATTTCCTTTCCCGCGACCGTGACGGACTCCGAGGGCGCGAAGTCGCCTATCGCGATCTCCCGGCCCTCGAATTTGGCCACCACACGACTGTGCAGCATTTCGTTGAACTCGATGCGGATATTCTTGCCATTCGCTTGGGCCCTCTGCGACGCGGAGGGGCTGGACCCACTCGCCAGCCACACCGCAAGCCCGACAACAAGCAGTTTCCATGATTTCATCAGCATGATGACCCTCTCTCCCATAGGCGATAACGATTTGCGGATTCCGGATGCGGTCTACTGCCGGCAGGGTCTGGTCTCAGCCTGGCGAACTCGTCCGTGGAATCCATCTTACCCGGAATTTCCATTATCGACTTCCGGCCCGACCGGTAATGTACGCCTGACCGCCACTGGAGGCAACTGTCAGTCGGGTTTGCAGTTCTCCGTGCTTCAACGGGCCGCCCGAGGGGTCAGTTTTGCTTCCCCTGAGACTTCCAAGGCTCGAATCTTGCCCTCTTTCGACCGATACCTGCGACACTTTTCCCGTCTGTGCCTCCCTGGTTACTGAAATCCGCTCGGTCGGCGGCTCGCCTACCCCGCTGGAGAGGATAGGGCGAGCAGTAGATGTGTCGGATCTTGAGCATCCGCAGCTAATCCTCCAGTGCCCGAGGTAAGAATCCGGGTCCGTGATTGCTCAAGAACCGGGTTCGATCATCCACCGGCACCCGTTCCATCAAGCCGACCTTCGGGGGTGGCTTTGAACGGGGATCGGCCCCGCAGGTGATCTGGATTTTCACTTGCAATGGTTGGGGCGAGAATGGAGCGACCCCACCAAACACTTTTGAGCCTCGCTTCCTGAGCCGCTGCCTGGTGGTGGCCTGCGGGAAACCGGATGTCGCCGAAATTGCCCTGTTCCTGCGGCGCATTTGGTCGCTTGAAGGCGGGAACGCATCAGATGACCCTTCACCCCTTGCCGAAGGCTGCGATGGCGTGAGGGACGCCCTGACCAAGCTGGAAGTTGCGCTCTGCACGAGTATCCTGCCATCACGACAGGCTGAGAAAAAGACGCCGAGCCGGAGAACAGACTGCGTGGGGAGAGTTCGCTATCTCGCCCCTGGCCAGCTTGAGCCCGACCTGAAGGAATGGCAGTTTCGAAAGGTGAGCAAGAAGGGCAGCCGGGTCTATGTTCGGTGCTCGACGATTTGTTGGTGATAAAATTGGATGAGGCGAAAGTAGGGCGAAAGTGTGATCACGACTTCCAATTTCGCAAAGAGCGCGAAGCACCCCGATGCCGTGGCGATCAGCCGGGGAGTGCCGCGATTCTACAAGGGTCGCCGCTACATGACCCTTGCTCCTCCCGCTTGGCTCCTCAAAGCAAAAGACCCAGAACTGTTTGACCGGGAATACCGCAAGCAGCTTGAGTCGCTCGACGCGAACCAAGTTGCTCAGGAAATCGGCCCCAACGCTGTTCTGCTCTGCTGGGAGGCGTTCAACGTGCGGTGCCACCGGCGCCTGGTGGCCGAGTGGCTGGAAGAAAGGCTGGGAATCGTCGTGGCGGAAGTGGATCACGAACGTTCCGAGTCACTTCCCTTCAGTCAGCAGCCGTCGAAGTGGGACGGGAAGCCGAGTGTCAGCACGCAATCACGGATGCTGTTTTGAACGGCGGTCGTCTAACAGCCAGGACGGCGGTCCCTGTGATCGGAAATGCAGGTTCATCCCCTGCCCGCCGGACCAATCGATCAGGTCAAGACCGAGAGGTAGTGCTTCAGTCTGAATCATCCACAGAAATGATGGTAGTGACTAAGCGTCCTGTGAACCCATACCGGGTTCACAGGACTGACACGGAGAACGTGGACCAATAGAGGCAGGCACTCGCCACGCGCCTCCTGCGCTCCGACCGGCGCTTCCAGGACCTCCTGCCGCGCATAAATTTCCCGCCGTAAGCCTCACCGGCGCACGAGAGCCCGACAGGGCGTGGGGACCGTCAAGTCCAAAACTGTATTTCAGGTTCATCGCGCACCGAGGTTCGCAGTTTTCCGACGTGGGGGGAGCATTCGTCCCCTCCCCCCGGCACCCCTTTCGATTTTCCAGCGTGAGGCACCCCGGCGGCGGGTGGTTAGGTGGAAAAGGGCCGACATGCAATTTTCCAAGAAAACGGACCGAGGCTTCTAGCGACTAGAGCCAGTGCCTTCTTCTCACCCTGCCTGATTAATCCAATTGACTACCGACAGATTGCGACGGAGGAGGCAGGAAGGAAAAGTGCGAAGGAACCAGTCGGAAAATCGGGAGCTCCGGGCTTTGGGATTCTTGGGAGAGCTAAAACTGGCCCCTTCCGTGGTCTGTGGAAGCACCCCGCACCGAAAACTCGACTGGACCTTCCATTCAGAGGCGGTCGGGTGTATGTTACCGGCCGGTCGAGAATCGAAAAAAGACATCTCAGTTTAGGACGCTCTCTTCATAACAGGAGGTGTGGATTGAAACTCAAAGAAGGCGTTGTCTCCATAGTGCTATTCAGCTTGTTGACCACCACGGCTCTCGCGCAGACCAGGGGCACGGCGTTCCTAGGCGCCTTAACGCTGCGCTACACTTCGCTTTCGCCGATTGTTTCTCTGGCCGCAGGCATCTTGATTCTGATTTTCCCCCGGCTCCTCAGATATATCGTAGGCTCTTACCTAATCCTGGTTGGGCTGCTTGGGCTCTTCGGTCGCTGACCAGCTTGCAGCAGCGGCTGTTGAAAACCGGCATACGTTTGATCAAACACGCCCGATGTTATTGGCTGCTCCTAGCGGAGAGCCATCTCACGCGGCGGCCCTTTGGAAGCATGCTACGAAGAATCGCGGCACCATCCCGCCGGGAAAACTGTCGGAGGAATGGGCTGGAAAGGCGTAGGTTCTGGGCTTTTGGGATTTTCTCGTGGCCGCCGAAAAGACTTTGGACTCGGGACCAGACTGGAGCGTTGCATACTGAGGCGGTCATGAGTACATTATCAATCGCCCGGAAAGTCAAAAAAAGGAAATTCTGGTTAACCTGTGGGAAACAACTTCCCCGAGAAGGTACGCCATGAGAAGACACTTCATCATATGGTGCGGACTGGCGGCGAGCTTGTGTCTGGGGTCTGAGGCACTTGCTGAGCCGGTTATTCGCGCCTATCTTTACAATCCCACTGCGGATGCCATCGTCCTGAAGTATCCCTACAACAAGCCCCCGGACACGCTTCCGCTCAAGCCAACTCTGGCACTGGATGGCCGGGGCTTCGAGAATGGCGAAATCTCGCTCGCCTACCGAATTGAAGGAGGCAGAACAGTGATGCATCGAGGCCTTCTCAACGTAAAGGTTGAGGATGGCTGGTTTGAGAAAGAAATCCAACTGCCACAATGTTTCCCCAAGGCAGAGAGCGTCGAGTGGGAAATGTCGGTGGCCGGTCCCGCTATCGTCAAGGGTCATGCGCCACTGACTTGGTCGAGATTTCGCGGGCGGGTAGAGTATCGCCAAGGCCCCTGGCACTCAAGCTACATCTACCTGATTCCGGTGGGCTGGGGGTCGCCGGGCGAACTGTACATTCCGGTAGGGGACGATGGCACGTTTGATGCCCTCGTCCCGGCTCGCATTTACTCCGCCCTTTGCGCCAATGGAACGGGCTATGTTTACGACTCGGCCGAGCGCTGGGCGTGGGACTACGACCTGACGCGAGATCGCGAAGAAGTGTTCCACGTCGGTCGCCTGGAACTCTACGGCATTCGCGCGTTTCCGATCCATGGTGGGCCTCCAACGCTTTGGATTCTCTTTCGGCCTTCATCCATCTCCCGCGCCCACAAATTTGACGCCAATGGAGATGGCGTCCTGAACGAAGAAGAAATGAAGAGCCTTCAACGAGGCTTGAGAGCCTCACCGACCGCCCTCGGTCCGGAACTTAAGGCGGAGAACGTCAAGGTTTGGCTGGATGGCCAGCCCCAACGCATCCTCCAGTTCAACCAAATCCCAGAGGCCGAGGGGGACGGGTCCTGGCAAGTGCAGTACCTGGCGCAGATTCCTGCGGACCCCCGACCCAAGCGCGGCGTCCGTCACGAGGTGAAGCTCGAAGTGGAATCACAGGAAGAACTCCACGGCCAGAATATGGTCGAATTCGGAGAGGGCACGGCAGGCTTCTATTTACCGTAGTCGGTCCTGTTCGACTTCAGCGCAAACGAGACTCATGAGCGGGGTGGGCGAAGCTACGGACTCGGCCTGTTTCACCTCCGCTCCGACCCGCGCTTCCAGGACCTCCTGCGCCGCATGAACTTCCTGCCGTAGCCTTCCGCGTTGACTTGCCGATATACGCGGCGTATCCTGCCTTTCACCGAAGCGACCTCGCGAACCATTCCTGGGCCATCCTGCCATGATTGGCCAGACCGTGTCCCACTACCGCATCCTCGAAAAGCTGGGTGGCGGCGGCATGGGTGTGGTCTATAAGGCTGAGGACACGTCCCTCGGCCGACTTGTTGCCCTGAAGTTCCTTCCGGAAGCACTGGCCCGCGACCCCCAGGAACTCGAGCGCTTCAAGCGCGAGGCGCGCGCAGCGGCGGCACTCAATCACCCCGACATCTGCACGATCCACGAAATCGGCGAGCACGACGGCCAGCCCTTTATTGCGATGGAGCTGCTGGAAGGCCAAACGCTGAAGCACCGCATTGCCACCCGGCCATTCAGGACCGAGGAAGCGCTGGACCTTGCGATCCAGATCGCAGATGCACTGGAGGCGGCGCACGCCAAGGGCATCATCCATCGGGACATCAAGCCCGCGAACATTTTCGTGACCCAGCGTGGCCAAGCGAAGATCCTGGACTTTGGGATCGCAAAGCTGGGGGGACCGAGGAGTGCTGATGAGTTGGCAGAGACGGCCACAGTTGCCGAAGCAACCGAAGCCGGCACGGCGGTCGGGACAGTGGGATACATGTCTCCCGAGCAACTCCGCGGCCGGCCGGTGGACCATCGGGCAGACATCTTCGCGTTCGGGTGCGTGCTGTACGAGATGCTGTCGGGGCGGCGGGCGTTTGCAGGCGAAACAGTCGCAGACACTATCGCAGCGGTCCTCAGCAAGGACCCCGCACCGATGGGTGGCCCCGGCAGCGGCATCCCTCCGGGGCTCGATGAAATTGTTCGCCGGAGCCTGGAGAAGCGTCCGGAGGACCGTCTCTCCTCGGCCCATGATCTTGCCCTTGCCTTGAGTACTGTCGCGGAGACGCTTGTCACCGAGCGGCCGCCGGTCGGGCCGCCGACCAAGTCCATCGTCGTGCTTCCCTTCGAGAACCTGAGCCCCGACCCCGAGAACGCGTTCTTCGCCGACGGCCTGACCGAGGAGCTGATTGCCGACCTCTCGAAGGTACGAACCTTGCGCGTGATCTCTCGGACGTCAGCGATGCTGCTGAAGGGCTCGAAGAAGGATGTGCCGACGATCGCCCGGGAGCTCAGCGTTCGCTATGTGCTTGAGGGGAGCGTCCGGCGTGCGGGCAACACCCTGCGAATCACCGCGCAGCTCATCGACGCCCCCAGTGACACCCACGTTTGGGCGGAGAAGTACAGCGGGACTCTGGACGATGTCTTCGCGATCCAGGAAAGAGTCTCCGGTTCCATCGTGGATGCGTTGAGGCTGACGCTGACGGCCAACGAGAAGCAGCGCCTCGCTGCCCGCATGATCCCGGACACCAGGGCATTCGATTTGTACCTGCGCGCTCATCAGGAGGCGTACCGGGGCACGGAAAGTGCGCTGGATCACGCAGCCCAGCTTGCCCGGCAGGCTCTCGAGATAGTCGGTCCCAATGCACTTCTCTTCTCGTTGCTCGCCGAGATCGAGTTCCTCTGTCACGATCAGGGCATCCATCGCGACGAGGAGTCCCTGAGCTGTGGAGAGTCGTGGGCAAAAAAGGCGCTGGAGCTCGATCCGGAGACGGCGACGGCGTTTCGAGCGTTGGGCGCCATCGAGTCCCGGAGAGGCGACATGGTGCGGGCCATTCGTGACCTCCGGCGCGCCAACGAATTGCAGGTGAGTGGCGAAACCCTCTGTTTCCTCGCCTGGCGGTGCTCCGAGGTGGGTAAGATGGCCGAAGCGCGGCGGTACGCGGCGGAGGCAGTCTCAGTCGATCCGCTGCTCTGGTTTTGCCGGTGGAGCCACGCGTGGGTGGCGCTGCTGGACGGAGACTTCGAGACCGCGCTGAGAAGATGGCGGGATCCTGTCGACTTGAGAGCTGAGGCGCCCATCAAGACTTTCTTCTTGGCCATCTTTTCAGTCTACGCGGGACGCATGGGTGAGGCCTGCAATCTCTTCGGCCAGGTTGTCGACGCCGGCGCGCCCGCCCTGTCGATGTTGTCGGCTGCACTCAGGGCACTGTTTCGCAGAGACACAGATGCGGCGGTCCAGCTCCTGGGCAGTCAAGCCCACAGGGACCTTGCCAGGCTGGATAAGGAGTTCTCGTGGTGGCTCGCCGCTGCGTGCAGCCACTGCGGCATGACGGAAGAGGCGTTGCACTGGCTGGCAAATTCGATCGACCTCGGGTTCGTGAACCACCGTTTCTTCTCGACGATCGACCCGTTCCTGGCGATGCTGCGCGGCGACCCGCGCTTCGAAGCGCTGATCGAGCGCGCCCGCGAGAAGCAGCGGGCCTTCGAGGTATGAAAATGGCATCTCGGGCTTGCATGCGTCCCGGCGCCTCCCGTTGTGCGCCTGTCGCCGGTCCCGACAGCCGGGGACCGGGTTTTGGGAAAAACAACGGTGACGATGGAGGAAACCAAAGTTAATACCTTCGGATCGATGTCATCGTCAGTGAGGTGACTGCTGCCGATACCTTCCACCAGTTCATGGACGGATTTGCCCCAGTACTGCCGCATCAAGACAGTCGCTGTCTGACACCCCCGGGGAGGAGCGGGTAGCCCCTTCCCTCCTTGAACTCCTCCCGTTAGACCTGCGGCGTTGACTTAGCTGCAAACGCGCCCTAAGATGGCCAGCAAAGGCGGGACCCTCGCCATGGTTGGCAAGACTATTTCCCACTACCGCATCCTGGAGAAGGTCGGTGGGGGCGGCAGGGGCGTGGTGTACAAGGCCGCGGACACCAAGCTCAAGCGCAACGTCGCCTTGAAATTCCTGCCTGAAGAACTCTCCAAAGACCGACAAGCCCTGGAACGGTTTCAACGTGAAGCGCAGGCTGCTTCCGCGCTCAACCGTCCAAACATCTGCACCATTTACGACATTGACGAGCATGAAGGCCAGCCGTTCATTGTGATGGAGTGCCTGGAGGGCCAGACGCTCAAGCATCGCATCCAAGGCAAGCCTCTGAAAGTCGGGGAGGTGCTGGAGTTGGCGATTCAGTCCGTTGACGTTCTGGAGGCCGCGCACGAGAAGGGCATCGTGCATCGTGACATCAAGCCGGCGAACCTTTTCGTGGCGGAACGTGGCCAGGCCAAGATTCTGGACTTTGGGCTGGCGAAACTGGCCCCAAAGCTTAAGCGGGCAGCGGAAGCAGTGGAGGCCTCAGCTTTGCCGACCGCGACTGCCGGAAGAACACCTGACCAGCCCGGGCGTAGTGATGGGCACTGTTGCCTACATGTCGCCGGAGCAGGTCGCTGGCGAGTCATCGAGTGGCACAAAGAGGAGTGACGTGACATTGGAAAGGAAGGGTCTATATGTTCAGTCGAAGGGATTTTCTTAAGTCTTCGTCATTGCTGTGTGGCAGCCTGGGTTCCATCGGCCGGGCTTCCATTTTTGCCGCCGCGTCGAAACCGTCCGGATATTTTGGTGTGCATCCGTTTGTGGAACAGCACCCGGAAGCGGTCTTCATCCTGCGGACGCATGTGGATTACAAGACGAATTCTGACGCGTGCAAGCGGGTCGGAC
>JBEKUI010000157.1:0-10891 GCA_049515175.1 Terriglobia bacterium | reverse complement strand
AAGATGAACATGGTGCTCGACGTCCACACCGAGCTGGAAGAGATGGAATTCATTATCCAGAAGTTTCCCCAGGCGACCATCGTCTTCCCGCATTTCGGCGACGGGCACGAGTACGAGCACATTTTCAAGCGTATCGACGCGGTGGCAAAGAGCCCCAACTGCTATCTCGACACTTCCGGCTACGGCCACGATCGCGTTGGCATGCTTGAATACGCCGTCAAGTCAATCGGCCCCGACCGGGTGCTCTTCGGCTCCGACTTCTCCATCAACTGCCCCGCCACGGTCGTCGCGCGCATCGAGAACGCCTTCCTCACCGAGGAGCAGAAGCGGAAGATTCTTTCGGGGAACCTGCAGGCGCTGCTGAGGAAAGTGCAGGGTTGATGCGCCGCTTGTCGTTCGGCAGTGCGTCCCAGTTTAGCGTAAACTCGCAGAGCCCCAGGAGCCGGCGTCGCGCGCTTCTCAAAGGCCTTGACAAATCGTGGCTCAGTGTGCTAGGCTATAGTCCCATGGGAGAGCAACCAAAATCCGGGCGAGCGGGCGCGGGAGGGCGGCGCCGAGCGATCCTCAGCGCGGGATTCTTGGCCAAAACCTGAGTAGGGCCCTTATATAGCACATGCCAAAGCTAAAATGTCATTTAGAATGAGCAGGTTACAGTATTTTCGTTTTAACCAAAGCTAGGATGTTATTGAAAACAAAGGATATGACAGAATTTGTGCAAAGCTAAAAAGTCTTTTGTTTTCAACGCAGAATATTGACAATTTCCGTCAAACCGAAAACCGGGCTAAGAAACCCAGACGCTTTTCGCGACCCCACGAGCAAGCGGCTTTTTGCGCCACGCGCGAAAAAGCTGCGGAGCTCGCGAATCCGTCCGGTGGCCGACTGCACGACGCGATCCTCGCACATCAATCCATCCCCAGTTGAGCGAAGAGGAAGGCCAGTTCGGCGGAGAGGTCTTCGACGGTCATCGAGAGTGTCCGGCCGCCGGCGTGGCCCGAGCCCACGTCGTAGCGGAGCAACACGGGAAGCCCGGAGGAGGTGGCGGCCTGGAGTTTCGCCGCCATCTTGCAGGCCTGCTGCGGAGGCACGCGCGTATCGCCGTCGCCGGTGGTGAAGAGAATCGCGGGATACTTTGTTCCCGGCCTCACGTGCTCGTAGGGCGAATAGGCGTAGAGAAACTTGAATTGTTCGGGGATCGCGGCGTTGCCGTACTCGAGCAGTGCCGGAGGATTGTTGTTCTGGGTGAACTGGTAGTAGCGCACCATGTCGAGGTCGGGATAGTGGCAGAGCACGGCGCGGTAGAGGTCCGGCCGCTGGGTGAGCGCGGCGCCCATGAGCAGCCCGCCGTTGCTGCTGCCTTCGATGGCCAGGCGCGACGGGTTGGTGTAGCGGTTCGCGATCAACCATTCGGCGGCGGCGATGAAATCGTCAAAGACATTCTGCTTGTTGCCGAGCATTCCGGCGCGATGCCAGGCCTCGCCGAACTCGCCTCCCCCGCGGATATTGGCCAGCGCATAGACGCCGTCGTGCCCGGCCCAGAGCGCCGCCGTGGGCGTGAAGCGCGGCGTGATGCTGACGTTGAATCCGCCGTAGCCGTAAAGGAGCACAGGCCGGTTGCCGTCCGGCTTCAAACCCTTCTTGTGGACCAGAAACATCGGCACGCGCGTGCCGTCTTTGGACCTGTACCAGACCTGCTCGGTCTCGAACATCTCCGGGTCAATCGGCAGGTGCGGGCGGAACCAGATCTCCGTGCTGCCACTGCGCGTGTCATAGAGCGAAATGGAAGGCGGCGTCGCGAAGGAAGTGAATGTCACCACTCCTTCCGGGCTGTTCCAGCGCCCGAAGATTTCGCCGGAGCCGAGCCCCGGCAGCCGCACTTCGCCCAGCGCCTTGCCGTCGAGCGAGAAAATCTTCATGGCGCTCGCGACGTTGTGCAAGTAGCGCACGAACAACTCGCCGCCGATGACGGCAAAGCTCTCGATGCTGTCCGACGATTCCGGAACGATTTCGCGCCAGTTTTCGGGCGCGGGCCGGTCGAGGTCCACGAGGAGGGCGTGGCGATGCGGCGCCTTCCACGCCGTCATCAAGACCAGCTTGCGGTCACCCGCCCACTGGAATTCGAAATTCGCCTCAATCGCCGTGACGAGTGGGCGAACGGGGCCGTTCCTGGTCAGGTCCTTGGTGTAGATTTCTGTTTTCGTCCAGCCGTGCTGCACAACGAGGAGCAGGGTCTTTCCATCCTCGGAAATGCTGGGCGACACGAACTGGTCGATGGTCGTCCCTTCGCCGAAGATTTCAGCGTCGCGCGCTGGGTCGGTCCCCAGCGCGTGATAGAAGATGCGGCTGCCCGTCTGGCGCGAGCGCCGGGCGTAGTAGAAACCCCGCGCGTCGGCAGCGAACTCAACCGATTCGGAATAGAGCGCCGTGGGCAGGCGGTCCGCGAGGTCGCGGCGAGAGTCCACCTCGCGCAGGCGAATCTCGACCTCATCCTGCCCGCCCTGACGCACCGCATAGGCCGCAAGCTTGCCGTCGCGGGAGATTCCGTAGAGCAACGCAACCGTGGTGGAACCACTGCTCAATTGTCGGGGATCGATCAGAACTTCGTCGGCACCCGCTCGGCCGTTGCGGACACACAGCACCGGCTGGTCCTGGCCCACGGCACGCTTGGGGAAGAAATAGCGCCCAGCTCGTTCTTCGGGCACGCCCAGCGTGTCGTACACTACCAAAGGGGTCAGGGCTCGGCGGAGGAGGTCGCGTGCGGGCAGGGGTTCGAGCACGGAGCGCGTGTAGGCGTTCTGAGCGTCAATCCAGGCGCGTGCCTCGGGGCTCGCGAGATCGTTGAGCCAGTGATAAGGATCAACGAGCTCGACGCCGTGCCGCACTTCGTGGAAGTTGTCCGCGCGCGTCGTCGGCGCTTTCGGCGCCTGCGGGAACATCAGCCCGGCAAACCCCATGATGGCGGAGATCAGACTCGACACGATTGCGGAGCTCTTCATGCGTCGCACCTCAAGCGCTTCCGCGTTGGTTGGAACCCTTTGACGCCACGAGTATATCCCCGCTAGGGGGAGTTGGCACGGCTCGCCTTCTCGCCGATTCGCCACCTCGTGCCCTCCGCGAGCGGTAGTACAATGACACCCCGGTTTTGCGATGTGAGAAACGCCATCAAGGAGTGTGGCCATGCCTTACCCCAAGCCCCACCGGCGATCCTGGGCGGAGCCCTGGAAAGTGAAGATGGTCGAACTGCTGCAGATGACCACGCCCGAGCAGCGCGAGCGCTCGATTCGCGAGGCGGGCTTCAACACCTTCCTGCTTCGTTCCGCGGACGTTTACATCGACCTGCTAACCGACAGCGGCACGAACGCCATGAGCGATATCCAATGGTCGGGGCTGATGCTGGGCGACGAAGCCTACGCGGGCAGCAAGAATTTCTATCATCTCTGGGAAGCGGTCACGAAACACTACGGTTACAAATACCTGGTTCCCACCCACCAGGGGCGCGGGGCCGAGCACATCCTTTCGAGGATTCAAATCAAGCCGGGAGACTTCATTCCGGGCAACATGTATTTCACCACCACACGGCTGCACCAGGAGCTTGCGGGCGGCACGTTCGTGGACGTCATCATCGACGAAGCGCACGATCCGGCGAACGAGCACCCCTTCAAGGGCAATGTCGATCTGGCTAAACTCCAGAAGCTCGTGGAGGAGGTCGGGGCGAAGAAGATTCCCTATGTCTGCATTGCCGGCACGGTGAACATGGCGGGAGGGCAGCCGCAGTCGATGGCCAACCTGCGCGCCGTGCGCGATTTCTGCAACCGGCACGGGATCAAGATCGTGCTCGACGCCACGCGCGCCGTGGAGAATGCCTATTTCATTCAGCAGCGCGAGCCGGGATACCAGGACCGGAAGATTGCCGAAATTCTCAAAGAGTATTGTTCCTACACCAATACCTGCACGATGAGCGCGAAAAAGGACGCGCTGGTGAATATCGGCGGCTGGCTGGCGACCAACGACGAGGCGCTCTACGAGGAAACGCGCAACCTCGTCGTGGTTTTTGAGGGATTACACACCTACGGCGGGCTCGCCGGGCGCGACATGGAAGCGATGGCGCGCGGGATCGTCGAAAGCGTGGACGACAACCACATCCGCGCGCGCGTGGGGCAGGTGGAATACCTCGGCCAGCACATGCTCGATTGGGGCATCCCGATTGTGAAGCCCATCGGCGGACACGCGGTGTTTCTCGATGCGCGCGCCATCTATGCGCACCTTCCCCAGAGCCAGTATCCGGCGCAGACGCTCGCCGCCGATCTCTACATCGATTCCGGGGTGCGCTCGATGGAGCGCGGGGCGGTGAGTTCTGGCCGCGACCCGAAGACGGGAGAGGAACGATTCCCCAGCCTCGAACTCGTCCGCTTAACCCTTCCGCGCCGTGTCTACACGCAGGCGCACATGGACGTTGTCGCCGAATCCGTGCTCACCGTGTACGAGCGGCGCGAGCAAGCGCGCGGCCTCAAGATGGTGTATGAGCCCAAGTATCTGCGCTTCTTCCAGGCGCGCTTCGAACGGATTTAGCCACAGGGGAACGGAGACACAGAGGGTTGTAAAGGAATCGGGCGCAGGGGTGTTTCCGGTGGGAGCGGGACTCGGTTATGACAAAACTCCGAGTTAAAACCAACCATCATGAACAGAAGTCTTTTTCCTGATTCCCGGCTTTTGACTCCGGACTCCGGTTCTTCACATAAACCATTTCTTCTGCGCGTGCACAGCGTCGCCGAAGTCGCGCATGAACTGCAGGTCGGTTTCACTGAGCGGCCCGTCGCGAAGGGCGGCCAGATTCTCGTCAAGCTCCCGGGCGCTCTTGGGAGCGGTCAGGCAAACGTGCACGTTGGGGTTCGAGAGTACGAAGCGGTAGCACAAAGCGGGCGTGGGAATGCGGGCGTCTTTCGGCCAGCCACGCGGCCGTCGCAGCAGGTAACGCCAGCGCGTCGCGGTGTAACTGATGACGGCGGGGTTGTGAGCGGCGAGATGAGGAAAAATATCCTGCTCGGCGCCGCGGTGCGCCGCGTTGTAGCGCATCATGAGCGCCTGAATCGTCCCGCGCCCGGCGAGCGAGCCGGCGAGCTTGCGGGCGTGAATGGAAACCCCCGTCGAGAGCACCTTGCCCTCCTCGCGAAAGCGCTGGAGTTCTTCCAGTACGCCGTCGAGGAACTTCTCCTTGCCCATCACGCCGAGGAAAAGAAAGCAGTCAATATAGTCAGTGCGCAGTTGCCGCAGGCGCTTCTCCAGCGAGCGCCGCAGGTTGGGATGCCACCAGAGCAGGTTGTAGGCGCCGGTCACGTAAACCAATTGCCGGCGCTGGCTGGGCGGCAGGTCCCGCAGCACGCCGGTCATTTGCCGGTCGAACCCGTAGCAAAAGAACACGTCGATGCCAGCGTCCAAGGCGCGTTTCACCGCCGCCTTCCCCGGCCGGTAAGAAGCCGAGAAACCCAGCCGGTGCACCTGGCGCTGGAGACTGCCAAAGGAAGCGGTAACGAACCTCCCCTTCGTCGATGGCTCGCTTTTCGTGCTGCAATCGTCCACGGCAACCATTCTACTATGCCTGGAAACGGAGCGCCGTGGGCCGGAGATCAGCGGTTCGAAGGACGCTCATGGAGCCGCGACAACCCGCCGATACCCCGTGGGGATAGCACCGTTGTGCTATGGCTCTTTTGCAGGCGGCAAGCTATCATAAATTGCAGTGAGAGGTTTGAGCTCGACGGGTAGGTGACCGATGGCGAGTCTTGGCTACGGGAAAATGTACGGCCTTCTGATCGGGATTGTTTCGGTCTTCTTGGTGGGTGCTTTCCTAGTGATGTCGTACTCTCCGACCCTGCAATTGAGCCCTACGCCCCCCCCGGAATTCCTTAACGCCAAGTCCTTCGGGACCCCTAAGGAGCGCAGCGCCGAAGAAGCGCTGGCTGGTGCCTATTGGGATTGCGCCCGGAAGCTCTCGCGCGCCATGTACGTCTATGGCGACCGCCTGCCCTATGATGCGCCGGATGTCTTCAAAGTGGACGAGAAGCTTTATCCGAGCGTTCTTGAACCTGCACCTGCCGCCCGTGCTCGATACTGGGCTAACCTGCGAAAAGTCTGGGATAATCCCAATTCCTGGAAACGCGTCTACGAGTGGCACACCAACTGGTTCTTCCAGGGAAGCAACTACTGAACCTTTTCCTTCCTGCTGCTTCATCTGAATTCCTAGGACCGTTGAGTCTTGCTCTGCGCTAGCGACACCGGCGCGAGAGCCCCAAGCCATCGTTTCGATACGAGATAAGCCGTGAGGCCGACCATCGCCCCGGCCAGAGCATCCGCGGCGTAGTGGTAGCGGCCGTAAACGGTGGCGAGGGCGATGCTCGCGGCGATGAGGACAAAGACCAGGCCAAAGCGCGGCAAGTAGCGGCGAATTGCCAGGGCCATTGCGGTTGTGGCGGCGACGTGGGCGCTGGGAAAGAGGCTTGCCCCCACCGCGTAACGGCCCAGCAGCCAGCGATTCATGCCGCGCAGGACCGGCGCGACTTGCGGCCCGGGAACGTCGTTGAAAAGCTCGCGCGGCGGCGTGAGCGGGAACAGAGGAAAAAGCAGATAACAGGTGAAGGAAGCCAGGAGAACGGCGGTCCAGAAGCGTTCGACAGCGGCGCGGCGACAGGCGTCGTGAGAAGCGCCTGCCAGCGGCCGGGCATCGGCCGGGCTGCAGCCCGGCGCTACATCTGTTGCCTTGTTCCGGACCAGGTACAGACTCGCCAGACCCAGCGGTACGATGGGGTAGCACAGGAAGTAGGAAAGCTCCAGGTAGCGTTGCAGCCAGGGCGCGCCCCAAGCCAGCAATCGCAGGACTCCAGGATACCCGAGAATCGAGTCATCGAAGCGAATGAAAAAATCATCCAGCCGGTGCGTAGGGTCCGGAATGAAGAAAAGACCAGACTCGCGGTAGGCCACAAGAATCAGGACGCAAGGAATCCAGTCCCGGACCTGCGTGAGGAAGCGGCTGCGATCCCCAGTGCCTTCACGACTGAGCATGGAGAGGACCGCCACAACGAGGAGGTTGAGCGGGATGACGACCAGTCGCTGTTGCAGGTCGAGGGGAAAGCTGAAGGCCGAAGCCGTCAGGTAGGCGAAAAACGCCACAAGAATTCTCTCGTGAATCCGCAGGGCCGAAAGCATGGCGGGGCGCTCTCGAGTTGTCACATCCGATGCTGAGGTTATCACGTGCCCCAACGGTTTCCCCCCCCCCCAGTCCCGCAGCAGGAGAACACCTTCCCCCCGCCCCGGCGGAACATCATCCGAGCGAATGGGATGCCATTCGCCAATGCCATAAATACTTGGTTATCAACGAGATCGCGGGCTGCACGGGCCAATACCGCCGGAACCCTCCGGCGGCAGGTGCCGTCGTTTGCCGCCATTCACCCTCCCCAAGGGCAGGAGGGTCGCGACCGCCAGTGGCGAGAGAAGACTCCGCCCCCTGAGTCGGGCAGGGAGGGGCTGTAACCGGGATGTAACCTCGCTGATGCTATAATCCCGGTGTGCGACAACGCATCGTGCTCATCGAGGACGAGAAGGACATCACCGAGCTGGTCCGCTACAACTTTCGCAAAGAAGGGTTCGAGGTGGCGAGTTTCGTTTCCGGCAAGGACGGCCTGGAGCACCTGCGGCGCAATCCTGCCGACCTCGTGTTGCTGGATATCATGCTCCCGGACCTGGACGGATTCGAGATCTGCAAGCGGCTGCGCGCCGAGGAGCGGCTGAAATCGCTCCCGGTGATTTTCTTGACCGCCAAGGGGGAGGAGATCGATCGCGTGCTAGGCCTCGAGATCGGCGCCGACGATTACGTCGTGAAGCCGTTCAGCCCGCGCGAGCTGGTGGCGCGGGTGCGAGCAGTGCTGCGGCGCCAGGCGCGGCCGGCGGAAAAACTGGAAGTCATCGAGGTTCCAGGATTGCACCTCGACGCTCGCACCCAGGAAGTGACGGCGCGCGGCGAGGCGATTGAATTGAGTGCGCTGGAATTCAAGCTGCTGCACTTTCTGGCGTCGCATCCGCGCCGGATTTTCAACCGCGAACAACTGCTCGATGGAGTTTGGGGCCGCGACCGCTTCGTGACCCCACGCACCGTGGACGTTCACATCCGTCGGCTGCGGGAAAAGATCGAGGCACAGCCCGAACGGCCACAGTTTATCCAGACGGTACGCGGCTCGGGGTATCGGTTCGCTTCGAGCACGGCGGACGCAGCCGAGGATTGAATATTGGAAGTTGCCGAATGATGATTGATGATTCAAGCAGGCGGCCCGCGCTGCGAATCCAAGCGCCGCGGCGGGACGCGGCCTATCTTCAATCGTCAATCTTCAACCGACAATTCCCGTGACCCTTCGCAGCCCCATCTTCCGCAAACTCTTCTGGAGCGCCTGCCTGGTAATTGCGGCGTCGCTCCTGAGCCTCGACTTCTACCTATCGCGCTACATGGCGCGACGGCAGGTGGACAACGTCGAACAACGACTGACCGCGCAGCTCCGCCTGCTGAGCTTCGAAGTGGCGAGCGTGCCGCCGCCTGCCCTGGAAGAGTGGGCGAAGGCGGCCGGAGCTCGCGCCCAGGCACGCGTGACGCTGATCGATCCCCGGGGCATGGTGCTGGCGGACTCCCGGCACGATCCGGAAACGATGGAGAACCACGCCGGCCGGCCGGAGGTTCGGGCGGCGACGGAGTTGGGATCGGGAAGCTCCATCCGCCACAGCGCGACCCTCGACCATGACCTCTGCTATGTCGCCGCGTCTCTCTCCTACGGCGGCGCGCCGCGCCACGTCCTCCGCCTGGCTGTCCCGCTGGAGGACGTGGATGAAGCCGTGGCCGCGGTGCGCTGGCGGATTCTGGGGGCGTCACTGGCCGCCGCCTTTGTGGCGCTGGTTATCGCCTACTTCTTTTCCCGTTCTTTCACCCGGCGTATAAGCCGCCTGCGGGCCTTTGCCGAAGGGCTGGTGGACACTCGTGTCTCCGGAACTCTCGCGCCAGATGCCGAGGACGAACTGGGGGCACTGGCGCGCTCCCTGGACCGCACGGCCACACAACTCCGTGAGCTCGTGGACCGGCTCAACTTGGAGTCAGCGCGGCGGGAAGCCATCCTCACCAGCATGGTCGAGGGCGTCCTCGCCGTGGACAGCGAACTGCGGGTGACTTTCTGCAACGATTCCTTTGCCCGGGCGGTGGCCGTGACTCTGCCCGTTACGGAGCGGTTGCCGCTGCTCGAACTGGTGCGCGACCCGGAGCTACTAGATTTGCTCTCTAACGCCATCGTAAGCGGCGAGCCGTCACGGGGTCGGCTTGAATTGCCTTCCGCAGCTGGACGGTCCTTCGAAGTGCAAGTCGCCCCCCTCGCCGCCGCCTCGCAGCGCGGTGCGATCGCCATACTCCATGACGTCTCCGACCTTGAGCGGCTGGAGCGCGTGCGGAAGGATTTCGTCGCCAATGTCTCGCATGAGTTGCGAACGCCACTCACGGCCATTCGCGGCTACGCGGAAACCCTCCTGGACGGCGCGCTGGAAGACCCGGAACATAACCGCCGCTTCCTCGAGGTCATCAAGGCACACTCTATACGGTTGAATAACATCGCCTCCGACCTGCTGACACTCTCCGAGCTCGAGTCAGGGAAACCGGATTCCAAGCCGGAACGGGTGGCAGTCCAAAGCGCGCTCGAATCCGCGCTGAATACCGTGGAGGCCGAAGCTAGGCTGCGCGATGTGCGCGTTGTCACTGAGGGCCGCGAGGAAGCCTTTGTCCTGGGCGACAAGGTTCGATTAGAACAAGTGCTGATCAACCTTTTGGATAACGCCATCAAGTTCAATCGTCCGGGCGGCGAAGTGCAGGTCACTGCCGGTCCGACCGGCAACGGAAAAGTTCGCATCACCATCCGCGACACGGGAATCGGGATACCTTCCGAAGACCTCTCCCGGATCTTCGAACGCTTCTACCGTGTGGATAAAGCCCGCTCGCGCGATATGGGTGGTACCGGGTTGGGCCTTTCGATCGTCAAGCACGTCATCGAGCGCATGGGCGGATCCGTCCATGTGGAAAGCGAGCTGGGAAACGGGTCAACCTTCACCGTCCTACTGCCCGCTGCTTAGCAGTCTCTTTCGCTTCGTCGCCCCCCCCCATTCTTGTAAGTCACTCGTAAATAAGCATTTCCTCGGTTCGTTGATTTTCCAACATTTTGTTGATTATAAGCGACTTGCTCGGTTCGTCCACTTATGGGAAATTGTAAATACTTCATTCTGAAAAACATTTTCGGTTCGTCCCTTTACTATATAAGGGACAGCACCCCCCTCGACCTATGCGGACCACTTCGCCGCCCTCAGCCTCGACCTTTGGGTAGTTCTAGAAAGTACATCTTGCTAGTCTATCATAGTAGCCCTCTCGGAGTCAAGGGACATTGTGTCCCGCCCACGTTGCGGCAGGGCAAGATGTCCGCCGGGCCGAAAACCAATGCCCCACCCGGCGTTTGTGACCTCTCATCAATGGATCTTCCCGGCCGGCTGTCGCCAAAGCTTCATGGTTGTTTCATCCCCCTGAAACAACAACCTGCCAATCTGAGCGTGGGTATGAATCCCACGATGGCGTCCATCGCTGAAGTCGTGCCGGTTGCAGCTCTTGCGGCCTTGATCGTGCTGCTCGCGGCACTCCCCGTGCGCAGCCGAAAGCCCGACCCGAAAATGGCGTTCCTGGTGAACTTACTGCGGAGCTTACCCAAGTAGCTGCGTCCCGCGCGATGGGCGCGGCAACATGAAAACCGACATTCGGTTTCAGGAGAGGTGTCCTTATGGTGCAGAGAATTTCAACCCTGATCATCACCGACAACTCGGCGACTGCGGCGGGCCT